>JANWID010000170.1 GCA_025450095.1 Bacteroidia bacterium
ATCCTTCGATTACAGTGCTGTCGGTGGTCATGCTGGCCCCGGGAAGGACAATGATCTGTCCGCCCATGTTTACCAAGATAGTACAATTTTGCAAAGTAAAGGTAGTGTCCACATAAAATCTTCCGTCCAGGTAAAGGGTCTGGCCACTGATGACAGTCCCCAGCGAGGATGAAAAGGAGGAGTCGGCAATGATAGTATCCGCCTGGGCGGCGCAGCTGGAATAAACATGCATGCAAGCATCATCAGAAAGCGAATCCCCTCCAAAATAAATAGTGGCCACATTGAGCATGGTTGAATCATTGCAATTTCCTCCCTGACTAAAAATACCATTTACAATTAAAGTGTCACAACTATTTGCAGGAACAAAAATAGTGTCAGGAATTACAGATGTTGCAGTAAAATTATCAGGTAATATATCACTAAGAATAACGGTATCGTTTGCAGCATTAAATCCACATACCACAATTGAAAATCCTACGGTATCTCCTGCTATAACTGTATCCATAAGGGCTGTTTTATCAATAGTAAAACAATCTGAACAATGACTAACGCCTGAATATACCACCTTATAATTAGGAAGAATCATTTCCGATACCCTTGCCTGCGAAGAATCTAATTCACCACAATAGGTAACATATTCAAAATTGATATTGGGAATAATTAAAGTATAACCTTCATGGAACACGGAATGACAAGTGGCTTCAATGGTCACCATTACATTAAGACAAGCCCCACTGGTAAAATCCGATAAATCAATCAGGCTCAAAATTGAATCATTAAGAGCATAATTTTCACCAGAACCTGAAAGAGTTAAGATAACTGTTGAATCTTCACAATTGGCAATAGTAACTGACTGAATATCGAATCCGGAATCAATTTCAGATAGATTGATATTATACGGATAAATAAAGCCTGGTTCCGATTCAGTAAATGATCCGGATATAATAAATGGATCACATAGATCAAAAGTATCCGGATGCGCGGCAGCAGATGCAACTGCAATACTGTCGTCAGTAATATTTATATAGGTACTATCAATGAAACACAATGATGTATCATATACATTTATAGGAAAACCGGAACAATTCCAACCATAAATCAAACGAAGTGTATCCGCAACAACGCAACTGTCATACACTGCACATAAAGAATCAATCATAGAAACATTTAAAACACCGAGATTGGGTGCATAGTGCAAAATGTTATTTGAGTCAGCAGGAATTACACTGCCATTTGTATGAATAGACCAATTACTCATAAAGCTTACCTGTTCAGGAAATATGAATACATTATAAGCCACTGATGAATCATTGTCGATAGAAAGAGTCCAGCATACCTGGTTTGTATTGGCATGAGCAGTAGGTGGTAACCCTATAATTGTTAAAACCGGATTTGACGTCTTTAGACTATCATCATCTTTATTCCTTTGTTTGGAAAATGAAACCGGATCGCAATAAGAAACTATCGAGTCAATGCATCCATAAAACTGATCGTTAAAAACAATTTTTATGTCTGATGAGTCCGGACCAAATGCTGAACCTGGTATACAGTCTTCCGGAATTAAATTTATCCTGATATCATAATTTAAGTGGTTATCACCGATTACCAACGTCGAAAATGAAGTGGAACTAATAGAATCTGAAAGGCAATATAGTCCCAGGATATTAACCAACGAATCCAGATTTACAATGACAGAATCGCTTGTTTGAACAATTTCAAAATTTTTGACTACGGATGGGTACGTGAGCGGTCCAGGAAAATGAATTAGTGAATGAATACTTGCGATGGTATCTGCAACATACCCGTCAGGTATAAACGCACTAAAACCTGAAGCTTTGAATGCCGGAATACGGAATTCAAATGGATAAGCGGTTGTAAAAATATTTCCTCCCGTAAAATTCTGACTTTCAATCATTATATATTTATCACAATTTCCAGCGTCACTTAAATACACAGAATTATTAGTATTTTGATCTGCATAAAGCCAGAATCGCCCCGGATAAAATGTGCACCAAAACCGATATGAATTCGTGAAATCCTGATTTAGCACTACAGTGCTATCCACAGTACCGGGTGCGTCGGGAATGGTATCAAAGGTAGCAATGGACAATTGCTGACCGCAATAAACTCCCTCATTTCGAATATTAACTTGTTGTATCTGGTGATTGGGTAATTGATCTACAATTTCTTTTGGCGAAAAATACCCACAAACTTCATATTCTGTTTTCATTCGATACCGCTGCCTGGGAAAATAACCTTCGAATTCAATTGCCGATGTTGTATCGTGGTAAATTACATTATCGAAAAGATTTGCTGCTGTATCTATAGCACCAAAAGTAAAAAAGATTCTTTGTGGCGGATCATATTCAATATAAGACGGTATCTGAGCCAAATCGACTTCTATCACGTGTATTGTTCTAAAATCTGACCCATCCTGGTATTCATCACAATCCATGCAAATTCCTGTTCCGGAACTATCAGGTATATCGATGTACAGTTTGAAATAATAAGGATTTATGGCTATGTCCAAAGTATCTTCTGTAATAAAAGTCCTGTTTAAATGCATAAAGTTAAACCTTCCGGTATCAGCAAGAATTTCAGAGTACATATATCCTGTTGAATCACTGGCTCCATCCGGAAAGTGGCTCACCATTAAATCCTGCAATACATCGCCATGGTTGGCAAATCTTGTTTTCATCAATGTTTGATATGTAGCAAGGTATGTTGAATCTATAATTAGTTGCGGATAGTCTGCTTTATTATCATTATCAGTATCGGGGAGGCCATAGTTTATTCTTTGAATTGAATAATTTTTTATTTCCAAACCTGGTATCGTACACCCCGGGCATAAAACTGCTATTTCAGATTCAGTGGAAGCAAGTGGTAGAAAACAACAATCAAAACAATCTGGAGGAATCAGATGTGTTGTATCAGAAAAATCAATATTTAAACAGCTATCCGGATCAAAAAGTATACTGAAGAAAATGTTGTAAGGTGTACTTGGAAGTTCTGTACAACATGAAGTTAAACGAAAGTTTAAACGCCCCCGGTGAATTAATTGAATCGCATTAGTATCCGAAAGATCAAAATAATAAAAATAGTCCGTAGTATCACAAGTGCCTGTTGCTGAAGAATAATAATATACCGGATCCCAGCTTCTGACTGAATCGAGAGGATAATTTACAATTGAGACCAAAGGTGTATCGATAGTAAGTCCTGGAAGGCATTTAATATTTGCTTTTAAAAAACCTTTAAGCTGACACGTTGCAATATCGGGACAACCGAACAATTGGAAATTTTGATCTTCATAGGAACTGAATGACTCATAGTCAACATTTAATATAGGAGTTGATTGCCCTTTCGTGGCTCCCGTGGGATAGAGTAAAGTGTTTGCAGATGGGAAAAAATCCAGGCTCATATCCCATTGCGGATGGATTTCTTCCTGTGTAAACCAATTACTGGTATAACAGCTATCTACAAAATAATAATTGAATTTACCGTAACCAAAAAGAAGCGATTGATTAAAAAGAATTTCATTCTCTTCACAACATCGGAACGACTCAAATTCCAGGGTAATGGAATCACCCACCATAAAATTATGAATTGTAATGTACATTGTCTCCAACGCGCTGTCAATTTCTGCGTTACATAAGGCATTACTCCTTAAAGTATAAGAGCTATTAATGGAACTGATACCGGAAAGAAATGGTGTAATGACAATGCTATCGGCATTAACCAGATTTAATTCGGTAGTCGCAACAACTCCGGGTTTAAATTCTAGTGTAAACTCTGCAATATTTATTATACCCGAGTTTGAAATCTGATATTTCCATGGAATGTAGCTTCCAAAACAATTGTATTCCCGTATGGGTCCGGCACTGTCCGGGTACATACGAATAATTGAAATAGCAGGTAGGCTATCGCGCTGAACAGCATATTCATGATCCAGTATATTCTGACATGAATCACAGAATTCAGCATCTATAAAGCCACATTTCCAGATAAGAGTATCCCTTTCCGTATTGCAGAGACTATCGATACAACTCTTGACAACAACTCGCTTATTAATAAATAAATATTCTCCCATTGGGACAAAAGCACTATTCCAACCAGTTGCAATGGTATCATAGATTGCCGAATCAGCATCTGATCCGACACCAAAAAGAACAGTATCCAGTTCAATTCCCGAACATAGGTTCGAAGAATTAATTTCAAATGCGAAGCTAATATCCCCGTCAGCATTCCCTGAATTCAAATACTTATGGTAAATTGAAATGGTATCCAGATAATTTCCATAAAATTGCTCAAAGGTTTCATCAACAAATCGCGGGTAATAAATTTGATCATCAAAATAATTACTACCGCTAAAATTAAATGTGTAACCTGTCGCACTCCAAAATTGCATCAATTTCAAGCTTGATGAAACTGAGTCGATACAGGAAGGAATAATACTGCAATCAACAGTTACACTATATGGTATGGAATACGGTCCAGGCGCAAGATCGATTTCCCAACTGTGCGTACTGAAATTATATTCCATTGAATCCAATCCGGCAGTATCTACTTCAAAATATGTTATCCGTGAAGAATTACAAGAGTTAATAATACCGCAGGGTGAAAAAATACTATCTTTAATACTGATCGTAACCGTATCAATTCCTGTAAGATTAAAAACAGCACGCTATTGCTGTGAAGCACACGCAATAAGGCTGTCAGGTTTGTAAATTGTTACATAAATTGTAGATTGTCCGTAACTGAAAAAACTGCAACAAATTAATAAGAAAAAAATACTCCCAAAGCTATGTGTTCGTAAAATTGATTTCATATTTAAATATGTTTAAATTAGTTCCTATAAAATAAAATTCAGTATGA
The DNA here is from genome assembly GCA_025450095.1 of Bacteroidia bacterium. The sequence continues at coordinate 4,873 of JANWID010000170.1, forward strand.
AATTCACAGAAATTAAAATTCGCTACTTAAAAATTACTGAGACACTTGACGCGACATAATTTAAGCGTCAAACCTTCAATTTTTATACTTGATAAAATGAGCGTTATTAACTGAAAAAATAAACGTACTAAAACTTTTAAAAATTCTTTTCGCAGACTAACGTTTCAAACTAATCTAACAACAATAAACTTTGTAAATCTACATGTGGTTTAATTAAAAATCATAAAAGAAAAATCATGAATTTTAGAATCTTATTCACAAACAATTGTTAAAAAGTAAACCAAAGGCTACAAAATCATTTCACCACAACCGGCAAATTCCAAATCTTCACAGGGCTTTCCACCTGCAACAGGTAGGTTCCCATAGCTAAATTTTCCGGTATTGTAATTTGTGCAGCTCCGGAAAGTTGTTGCCGCAACAAAACTTTACCGTTCATATCCGAAAAGATGACAAAGCAATTTTCCTTTGGCAGGATGAGGTTCAGACAATCACCTGCACCTACCGGATTCGGAAACGCGCTGATGTTTTCAAAAGCAACATTTTCTGTAATTCCCGAATTCAGGTTGTTGATATTGATGTTATCTAAATAAACAGCATTTCCCCAATGCCCGATATTGCGGAATGCCACCATCACATTATTAAAACCGGAATAAGCTAGCAGCGAAACGGAATCAGTCCGCCATTGCGATGATGTAGGAGTGAAAAAATTCTGATTTTGCGGAGCTGTTCCGAGAGTTGCTCCGCCTTTTATGTAGAGTGATGTAAACGTCAATCCGCAATCGACTGAAACCAGTACTTCCAACGTATCGGAATATATTCCTCCGTAAAGGGCATATGCAACATCAAAATTCAGATAAGGATCCTGCATGCCGGTTGCATCCACAAATACACGCAGCTCATCGTCGGTGGATTGTGAATCGATATTGTAGTTATCAAAAATTGCGCTTCTTGGTGAAGTTCCATATCCACCCGCCGCAATTGAAACCGACCATTGCCCGCCATTATCTTCATTGAAAATTTCCCACCCGGCAGGAAGAAACGATCCTTCAAATCCTTCTGAAATAATTCCAGGAAAAGCATACTGATCCACCTGCACCGATATGGTATCCGAATCGGTATTGCCGTTAGCATCAACAATAGTAAGCGTAACCTGGAAAATGCCCGGAGATGAAAAATGAACTACCGGATTACGTAAAGTAGAATTTGCAGGAGCGCCATTCTGAAATGTCCATGACCATGAAGCACCCATATGATTAAGATAAGAGTGATCTTCAAAATAAAACGAATCATTAACACAGATCACAGTCTGCGAAAGCTTGTCAACTCCAATCCGCGCAACAGGAAAGGTGGGAGTTTCAGTAAGCACGCTTTCCCATATGCCCTTACCGTAGGATGCGATGCGTATTTTACCATCGCGATAAAACGGGGATGCTATATTGGTATTAAATGTTAAAGGGAGACCGTTGTTTTCCAGTTGCCAGTCGACCATACTGTTGTTGCGGTAGAAAACAGATTTATTGGAACAGTAATAAATACCTCCATCAGTTGCAGCAATACTCTTAATAGAATGTGCCGATTCATTATCCAGCATCGCTGTGGTGAGATTCAACCAGCTCGTTCCGCCATCTACAGATTTAAAAATTCGTGAACCGTTGGCGCCACCGGGATATGCAATCCAGATAATGCTGTCGTTTACCGCATCCAGTGTGAGCAGCATACGCCTGCTGTTACCGGGCGGAATCTGCAAAGAAGTCCAGTTAATTCCACCGTCAATAGTTTTCCATAATGTCCCGGTGTTGCCGCTGGCCGGTTGCTGATTGAGATAAATAATATCAGGGTTCGTGTTGGAAATTTCAATGTACTTCACCTGGTTATTTATGCTGGTTCCGAAAGAATCAACGAGGTTGAAGGATCCTCCCCCATCGTCCGACCTCCAGAGCTTGTTATCTTTTCCGAGATAAACCGTGTTGTAACAATTCGGATGGAATTCCATTTCACTTGATTCAGCAGAATAATACGTTTCATTCGGACTCATCCCCAATGAAAAATTGCCGATCGCACCGGTGATGGTAAGCGGCAGCACCTTCCCTCCTATATCTGAAAAATAAGTTTTGCGGTTTACGCCCGGGTTAACATATCCGGTGGGCGCTTCCCCGCCACCCAATTCGAGGAATATTCCGGGGCCATAGTTTTCATGCCAGGAAAGATTTCCGTTATGATACAATCCTCCTACCATTACATCTTCATTCCAACCGGTACCGAATCCCCAGTAATCGGATGCATGTACACCATACATTTTAAATTCGGGCTGACTGTTATAAAAATCCGTCGATTTGTAAATGCCTCCATCGGTAGTGATCCATGCAGTTCCATCGAACATTCTGAAATCCTGGTTGTCGACATGCATATCAAGCGGACCGCCGATATAACCGGCAACAGAAGAAAAATTAATTGCGCCATCATCCGATCTCCAGAGATTCAATCCTCCAATGAGAATCTGATCAGGATCGGTATCAGAAACCATCAGTGCGCAATTATAAAATCCCTGGTGATAAAGCCAGGTAGGTGTACCATAAGCAAGGTTTGGATGAACAATAGTATAAGGTCCTCCGGGAGGGCCATTCGGTAAATACCATGTATTACCACCGTTATCACTCCGGTACAAACCAATATACCCGACATCATTTGGTTTCGATTCTCCTATCAGGTATGCATATACGCGCTGCGGATCTGCCTGTGTAACACCAATGCGTGCACCACCGTCGTTCCGTGCCGGATCATTGGATGAATACCAGCCATTGCTTTGTATATTCCAGGTTGCTCCGGAATCGGGTGAAATAAAAAACTCACACATCAGCTGTGAAGGATTGTTTTTTACAAGATAAATAATAGCTGGGTCCGCGGTATTGCATTTCACATCATATGATTTCTGGTTAAAAAGCTGAGTCCAACTCGTACCACCATCCACCGATCTGTATAATCCCTTATTAGCTGCGGCCAAAACCAACAGGCTGTTTGCAGGGTTAATGAGAATTTCATTAGCACCGAAACTTGTTTGTGGTAAAACATTCGTCCAGGTGCTTGCACCATCCAGGCTTCTGAATATTCCAAAATCGCTTCCGGCAAAAACAATGTCGGGATTAGATGGATCCACTTCAACAGTATTCACTCCGCTGCCGAAATTTTCATTCATCGAAACACATAACCAGGAATCACCACCATCTGCGCTTTTGTATACTTCTCCCGGCTCGGTACCACAATACAATATGGAAGGAGCGATCGCGCATTGATCTATAGAATAAATATTCGATTGCCGTTTTCCCGGCACACCGGAATTATTCAATACCTCAACCGGACCCGCTACAGTCCATTGTGAAACTGATGAATTACTATTTTGCGTGCGTTGCCTGTTGACAGGTTTGCGTTCTAACTCCTGTTGCTTTACAAATCCATTATCGTCTATAAAATCGGCAATAGCCCGTCTCCATTTTTTATAATACTGAGTATGGTATGATTTTTCAAATTTCTGAACCCGGTAATAATTCCGGTATAAGGAATCCACTTCAAAAACATTTGGATTGGCACCATACATTTTCTTCGCCCATATCGGTAATGCACTGATTTCATACTGTGATGGCCGATACATCGGCTGGGCCAAGGAAAGCATGCTTGCACAAGCAAACATTATTACCAGAACAAATTTAATTTTCATTAGTAGGTGGTTACTTAAATCAATTTCATAAAAAATATTGGCTGTGACAATATTTATTTATCATTCATCATTCATCATTTATCATTACAGCAGGATTCCTCTTGCCCGCAGCAGCTGTTCCATTTCCAGCTGAATTTTACCTGCCTCGGTAGCGGCGGCTGTCGCGAAATCGGTTCCGGAAGATGCATAGAGAATACTCCGGGACGCATTTACCAGCAATCCACATTCATCATTCATTCCATGGCGTACTACTTCAGTCAGGTTGCCGCCTTGTGTGCCGATACCAGGTACGAGCAGAAAATGATCAGGAACTACACGGCGTACATCGGTAAATAAAATATCACGGGTAGCGCCGACAACATACATCATGTTATCGGTATTACCCCACTCCTTTGAAACTTTCAGCACTTTTTCGAACACACGTTCTGATTCACTCACGGGTTCCATTTGGAAATCGAGGGCTCCTGTATTGGATGTCAGCGCCAGGAGGATCACCCATTTGTTTTTAAATTCAAGGAATGGTTTTACGGAATCGCTTCCCATATAAGGAGCTACGGTGACAGCGTCAAAATTGTATTGCTCAAAAAATGTCCTCGCATACATTTCCGAGGTATTCCCTATATCTCCGCGCTTGGCATCGGCTATTGTAAAAATGTTTTCGGGAATGCAGTCGAGGGTTTTGCGCAGGCTTTCCCAACCTGAAGGTCCCATGGATTCATAAAATGCGATATTCGGCTTATAGGCCACGCAGAATTCGCTGGTAGCTTCGATAATAGCTTTGTTGAATTCATAAACAGGATCTTCCGAATTCCTGAAATGCGCTGGGATCTTTTTAATGTCGGTATCCAACCCGATGCATAAAAAGGATTTTTTCTCACGGATCCGTTGTACCAGTTCCTGCTTATTCATAGGTCAGATAAAAATTATTCGGCATACCGAAATTACGAAATCTATGTGTAACGAATGTACGAATCGCAGAGCGTACGAATCTACGAATATTACGAATTCTACAATGTAACGAATGTACGAATCGCAGAGCGTACGAATCTACGAATATTACGAAT
>JANWID010000171.1 GCA_025450095.1 Bacteroidia bacterium
TGATCCGGTTCATCTTTACATGAGCAAATAAATAAAAACACCGGCAACAGTCCTGCAAAAAATAACTTTTTCATTTGTTAAGGCACTCCGGAATATTTATTTGAAAAAATGATGCCAGCATATCCGGATCCTTTTTATAGATCGGATCACTTAAGAAAGATTTATTATGAACATATTAACTTTCAGAAATTCATTCCAGGAAATTGTTTAATTATTCATATTGCTCAGTAACATTTTGGCATTAATGATGCAAGTATATCTTGTATTAATTAATCATTTTTTAACGCTATGTTACATTCACATTACCAGTTAAATCAACAGCCCGAAATCAGTCAGGGAACCTTGCTGGTTTCAACACCTGTAAATTGTATGGCAGATCGTTCCAGGCTTCTCGTACTGGTGATCCGCCATGATGTTTTATCAGGCACTACCGGGCTCATCTTAAATAAAGTGATCGATACCGAGCTGATATTTGGTGATACCGGGCTACAAAACAAATCATTCGATTTTTACTATGGCGGACCAGTTGAAACTAATTCCGTTTCATTTATGGTTGGATTCCCTTCTATGCGAAATGGTTTACAGGATTCCATCTACTGGATAAATGATTTCAATGACCTGGTAACCCTTCTGAATATGGTAAATACGAAAGACATCTCTATCCAGGCTTACAGGGGATGTATGAAGTGGGATCCGGGACAGTTGAAAGACGAAATAGAGAAAAAACAATGGTGGACTACCAACCATTTTAGTCTGGATGAACTAATGGTAAATGAAAATAAATGCTGGGAATACTACGCACGTCGTGATGGGGGTTATTTTTCACCACTTGTGGGTGCTGAAATACCCATAATTTATAATTGATGAACAACTGTTTGGTTGCTATTAATTAAATACATGATTAACTCTTATCAGCTGTTTAAGTTCTTTTAGTTTTTTCTTCTGACGATTGGAAATGCTTTTCCGGAAATCATTATTCCTTGCATTATTTTTCTTAAGATATTCCTTTATGTCCACGCAGTCGTGCCACTGACCAATTAAATGTTGAGTTCTATCCAGGCATTTAACATTCAGGCGTAATTTGCTGACAATTTTTGGTGGAAGAATATCATGGATATATATTAAATCTTTCAAATATTTTCTTGCCTTATGAAGTTTACTTGTTTTGTTTCGCATTACAGGCATAATATCCCCGTTGATTCCGGATATGATCATCCAACATCTTTCTGTTACAAATTGATCCGGGAGCGGTGCAAGGTAACCGGTGATCATTTTTTGAAAACTCAGGAGTTGTTTGGTATACAAATCCGAATAATTCTTCAACTTATCTGCAAGTAGCTTTCTTTGTCTTTTGCTTTTTTTAAATAAGGTTGTCCCGGGATTGTCAAGCTTCTTCAATAATTCTATTATGATATCCATGCTTCTGACTCCGGCTGCATCTCTGTTTAAGGGTTTTAACATCTCGAAAATAACAGGCACGGCACCCGGTTCTCCGGGAAATTTTTTAAATAACAGTGTGAGTGCCCTGATTTTTTTTATGCTTATGCGAAGCCGGTGCAACTCACGGGCATCACCTTTTATTTTGAATTTCTTAATGCCTCTGCGAGCCGTTTGTAATACAGGAATTAAATAACTAGTCAACTTAGGTTTTGATATCATTCTATAAGTTGCATCCTTGATAAAATAAATAGATGATAAAGTTGTGGAATTTATTGCCTGATGTGTGTAATCCCGCATCCCATTTTGTAGTATTTTAAAAACTACTATTTATTAGCGTTCCTGAAATTCTCTGAAATATCCTGTAAATCCGCATACTATACAACCAAGATCGATTAACCCGGATTCCGGGGGTACATATTTTGTTATACTAAAAGCAAACCAAATGTCATGCATAACTATCAAAGTAAAACCATTCAGAATACAGCAACCCACTCAAGAAATCCTAATTATGCTATTTGCATACCGGCAGCTCTTATGGGAGGGGCTCTTCTGATTACATATTTTTTAATTGTTTCACTAATAGGATATGAAGATCAAACCGGGCTTCGTTTTCTGAATTTTGTTTTGTTGATTCCCGTTATAATTTATGCACTATCAACTTATGTAAATACTGTGCATAAAAAGTCTTACATGGAAGCTTTCCGTGTATCCGTACTATCATTTATTGGTTCCTATGCAATCCTTGCCCTATTCATGTTCATCTACCTGATGGTGCTTAACCCGGATTTTATGACTACTCTTCAGACGCAACTACCCATGTTAAAGCTGAATGCTTTTGGTGTGGTCGCTTTACTGATGGGGGAAGGCTGCATTGGAGCAGTTGTATTGACATATATTGCAATGCAACACTTTAAAACCAAAATCAGAAAATTGGTTTAATTAGATGTAACGAATGTACGAATCGGCTGCGCCGTACGAATCTACGAATACTGGATTCGTAAATTCGTAGATTCGTATTCATTCGTATATTTGTTACATCACTTTTTTAAGTCCTTACGTGTTGATGAACCGGTAACTCCACTGTAAACACGGCTCCTTCACCCGGCACTCCACTGGCAGTGATGGTTCCGTCGTGGTTGTTTACAATTCTTTTGCAGATTGCAAGCCCGATTCCGGTTCCTTCATAAGCGTGTTTCCCGTGCAGTCGTTGAAAAATTACGAAAATCTTTTCAGCATATTTTTGATCGAATCCTATTCCATTATCAAGGATCATAATGCGAACCCGCTGATTATAACGGTTAGGAATATTGGATTGACCATTATCGGTGTGAATATAGTTTTCCGACCGGATCTCAATCCTTGGTGTAACTTCACTACGACTGAATTTTAATGCATTTCCAACCAGGTTAAAAAACAGTTGGTACATTTGCGACGGAACGGCATCAATAACCGGGAGAACGGAACAGGATATAACAGCCTGTTTCCGGAGAATTTTAATTTCCAGATCGCTTAATACATCCTGCAGTACTTTATTCAGGTCCGTGGAAGTAAAATCGTTATTAGCGCGTACCAGCCTGGAAAAATTCAACAGGTCAGCAATCAGGCCTGACATCCGGTTCGAAGCCGAAAGCATTTTATCCATATATATTCTTGTCTCATCTGTCAACAGGTGATTAGCCTTTGTGCTGAGACGGTCGCCGAAGGCCTGTATTTTGCGAAGAGGCTCCTGGAGATCGTGTGATGCGACAAATGCAAACTGCTCCAGTTCATTATTGGATCTTTTCAACTCGGATATGTAGCGTTGTAAAGCCACTTCATATTCTTTTTCTTTCGAAATATCATCCAGTGTCAGCATAATACCATCATCAAGTTTTCCTGCAACGATCCGATACCATTTTCCCTTATCCTTACCTGGGTAAAAACGCTCCGCTTTAAAAACCTTATCATCCATTACGACTTTAATATATTCCTCCATCAAACCAGATTCGAGGCTGTCAGGGAATATAGACTGCAAAGTTTTACCAACCGGACCGGGATTTCCTGCGGCAGATAATTCTGCTCCTACCTTATTAGAGTGAAGACAAACAAAATCGCTTATGCGTCCGTCGGGTTGACGTATTGCACTGAAAGATATAATGGCGCTTTGGGATGCTTCAAGTACAGCATCGAGAAGATATTTAACTTTTCGTTTGCTTCGAATTTCCAACAGGATATAAAATAACGAAGTCACCATTATAATCACGACAGTAGCAGAAAATATTGTGCTTACTATTTTCGTATTCATTACTGAATCGGAACCTTCCAGGCTGCGGTACACTTTCCACCGCTCTTCTTCCCGCTTCATCTTTCCGGCGATTATTTTAATAGAATCCATCAGCATGGATGACTGACCGATCAGTTCCTGGTATCCGAATTTGAAATTTCCGCCTTTCTGAAGGTGAATAATAAATTCCTGGCTTTTTACTTTCAAGTCAATCAGCCGTGCAATGGTATCCATATAATATTCCTGGGTGGAATTCCCCTGGATCAGCTTGTGCAACTCTTCCACTTTACCGGGAACCTGCTCTCTTGCAATTTTATAAGGCTCAAGATAGATTTCCTTGTCAGTAAGCGCATAGCCCCGCGTTCCGGATTCCATGTCTTTAAGCATTCCCAGCAATTCTTCAGTATTGTCCATCAGGTCCAGCGTATGCACCAGCCTGCTGTTACTCTCGTTCGTCCGGTTGAAACTGGTTGTGTACAGATAAATCAATAGAATGATGATGATAAAAGCGATTCCGAATACAAGAAAAATTCGTTTTAAAATATTGGTACTTTCCATTCCAATCGTATTATTCACAAATAAATAAAAAAGCCAGGGAATTATAAAACTTCCTGGCTTTATTTAATTGAAGAAAGAGCTTATTTATCTTTTTCTTTAGCTACATTTTCTTCTGTTTTAGCGACCGGTCTGTTTAAGGCCTTTATGCCGGTATATTTCATTTTTTGTTCGGCTAGTATTATTTCATCGCCGGCTTTTACATCTTTTTCGACCTGGTCTTTGCGATCATCAAGTCTGTCCCACAAATTTTCAACGCGGGTCCACTCTTCTTTTGTTAAATTATCCTTACGTGCTTCCACGTTATTAACGAAATGCTTGTACACTTCCACAACATTACTACTTGTAACATTGGTCAGCTCATGATTAATTCCCTCAGGAAGCAATGAGCTCATTAATATTTCATCCGCTTTTTGTTGCTCACGGGCTTTTAGCTCTGCAGTATGATTTTCGTGGAACGATTCCCAGTTTTGTTTGAGTGTTTGATACTCGGCACGCATCTGGTCATTCCAGCTGTCCATTTTAGCTTCAGCTTTGTTTTGTTTTTCATTGTATTCCTGCTCGATTTCCGCCCATTGCCGGTCTAAATATTTTTCAGTATTGTTTTGATGTTCTATTACATATTCCCGGTAATCGTTATAAGCCTGGTCACTTTTCTGTTCGCGTGTACAGGAAATAACTGCAAAGGCGGTTAGAATAAGAAGGAACGCTTTAATTTGATTTTTCATGTTATAAAGAATTAAATAGTTTGAGGTTTATTTTAAATAGTGCCACTGAAAAAAATGAAAACATCATGCCAAAGCATTTACCCATACTATTCTTTTCAGGAATTATTTTTTGTGTCTCTTTCCTCAGTTTGTGGAATAAAATGCCTGTTGTCCGAAAATTAATTCCTGTAAAACTCCTGGTAGAATGTTTAGCAGGTTCCGTACGTCAGTATTTTAAACATCGTACCTGTTTGGCATTAATGCTGCTGCAACAACTTAAATATTTCATTCCCTGACGTCAAAACCTGAAAATATGCTAAATCGTCAAAAACAAACCGATACCTGTACTTCGCTCCAGACGGGAAGTCTGTTAATTTCAACACCGGTAAACTTAAAGTACAACACATCCCGTCTGTTGATACTGGTTACACATCATAGTGAAGCAGGCACAACAGGTATCATTCTGAACAGGGACCTACCAGGGAACAAAATCCTGAAATATATTAATGATGGCGACCCGGTTGAACTGAAATACGGAGGTCCTCATTATCTGCAAAGCGAATCCTATATTGTAATCTACCCCTCCATAAAAAATGGTTGGAAGGATTCTGTTTATTGGAGCGCTGATGTAAAAGATCTTAACACCATATTACATTTTATGTCGGACTATAATATCCGTTACGGTGCTTACTATGGTTGTTTTAAATGGATGCCGGAAGAACTTGAGAATGATCTTGCAACCGGGATGTGGTGGCTTACCAATAATTACCCGGTGAATACGATTTTTGAATCTGGGAATTCGATCTGGAATAATTTTGCAAAACAATACGGAGGATATTATTCTGGTCTTGCAGGTAATGATTTGCCAATATGTTATAACTAAGGAGATATTATATCATGTCAAAAGAAAAAGAAAAAATAACCACCGAAACAAAAGGAACACAGGTGGCACCTAAAATAACTCCTGCAGAAAAAGAAGCGGCAAAGAAAGCTACTCCAGAGAAGGAACCTGTCGGAGCACCTGCTCCACGGGAATTGCTTGAAAAAGGTAAGCCGGCTGAAGAGGGAGGTCCGGTTAAAGCTGATACAAATATGGAATCCGAATCGGATTTAAACCGTCAGAACAGTGAAGATAGCAGCCCGGATCCGGCTCAAAACAGGCAGGATAATAATTTATATGGTAAGGGGCTGTGAAAGTACTTAGTTCTCTTTTAGCTTTTTCGTAAAAGTCGGCAGCTGGCAGTTAGCAGTCGGCAGTTAGCAGTCGGCAGTCAAAAAATATTCATTAAATTAACTGACAAAAAAATCTGCTTGCTACTTATGACTATTTGCCTACTGCCTACTGATTACTGCCTGCTGCAAACTACTTTTCATTCTTTTTCTTTTGCGGATCAGTATCTTTCTTATCCGTCGATTCTTCTTCCTTTTTCATTTTACGGAAAGCGCCGCGAAGCAGGAAACTTTTCTTTGCTGCGGTAAGATTTTCCTCGAGGCTCTTGCTGGAAGTTTCAAGGTTTTGCATGGTGTTAGCGAAATTATCTGCCATGGTAGTATCCACGAGCATTCTTGAAAGCACTCCATTCCCGTTGTTTACCTTGAATAGAATCATTGCCAGTTCAGAGCTGATAACTTCAGCATTCTCTACTGTATTCTGCAGGTTATCCAGAATTGCATCCATTTCAATCGGAGCCTGGGAACTGATGTAAGCGTTTTCTTTAATCGGAGGAAAATCACCGGATCCGGATGTTATGGTCACTACTTTGTCGCCCATAAGACCTTCCGTTCCTATTGTAGTTCTGGAATTCGTCCGGATGAAAGGCAGCTTTTCATTTTCAATCATCAGTTGCACCATCACAGTTGTATCACTCAATAGTACGATATCACTGACTGTTCCTATAGTGATGCCGTTGAAACGCACATTATTTCCTACCTGCAATCCACCCACATTGGTGAAAATAGTTTTAACGGTTGTGGTAGCTCCGAAGAGGTTTTGCTGCCTTCCAACAAAAAAGATTAACACAACCAGGAGGAGACATCCGAAAGCTACAAGGATACCTACCCGCAAAGCGTATTTTGAACTATGGTCGCTCATTTTATTCGTTATAAAAAAAAGTTTTAATAAACGGATCGTCCGATTCCATCAAATCATCATACGTCCCTTCTTTGAATATTTTACCATCTTTTAGCATCAGGATCCGGTCTGAATAATCATTTGCGAATTTCATATCATGCGTAATGATTATGGAGCTGGTATTGAATTTTTCTCTTACTTTCATAACAAGTTCGCCAATTTCCGCAGAGGTAATCGGATCAAGACCGGTAGTGGGTTCGTCATATAGGATAACTTCCGGTTCCAGGATCAGGGTGCGGGCAAGTCCAATTCGTTTTTTCATTCCACCGGATAATTCGGATGGCATTTTATCAATCGATTGTTCAAGACCAACATCAGTGAGTGCATTCATAATCCGATCATCAATTTCAGATTTTTTCAGCTTTCGCTGATGACGTACTAATGGGAATTCAAGATTTTCACGAACCGTCATGCTGTCATATAAAGCTGCGCCCTGGAAAAGAAAACCGATTTTTTTGCGAACCTGGTTTAGTTTTTTGGAGCTGGAATGGGTGATATCGGTGCCCAATGCATTAATGCTACCCTGGTCAGGAGTTATCAGGTTGACAATACACTTTATCAGCACTGATTTCCCTGTACCCGACTTGCCAAGGACAACCAGGTTTTCTTTTTTGTGTAATGTGAGATCAACTCCATTCAATACTTTATTTCGTCCGAAAGATTTACTCAGTCCGTTAACCGAAATAACTGTTTCTCCATTTGTTAATTCCTTCATAACTCAGACAATTAAATTAGTCAACTGTACTGCTATCACATCAATAATAAAAACCATCAATGATGCTGATATAACCGCTTCATTAGATGCTGTTCCCACACTTTCGGTGCCGCGACTTGCATTGAATCCTTTATAACAACCAATTACACCGATGAAAAATCCAAACACCACCGATTTAATTGTAGCCGGAATCACATCGGAAAATCTTACCGAACTCATTGCCTGGTTAACGAATAAAATCAGGGAAACATCTCCATCAATATTCGCAGCCAGGAATGAACCGATTAATCCGGTGAAGTCAGCGCACAACACCAGTATGGGCAGCATGATGGATGATGCAAGCACACGGGTTACTACAAGGTATTTATATGGATTAGAACCGGAAACTTCCATTGCTTCAATTTGCTCTGAAACTTTCATGGATCCAAGTTCAGCTCCGATACCGGAGCCTACTTTTCCGGCGCATATCAAAGCCGTTATAACCGGTCCGATCTCACGGATAATGGAAATGGAAACCATTTGCGGCAACCAGGCCTCTGCGCCAAAATCTTCAAGCGTTGGCCTTGATTGCAGGGTGAGTACCATTCCCATTATAAAACCAGTTGTTATCACCAACCCGAATGAACGGTTACCGATAAAAAAGGTTTGTCGCATAAATTCAGCTCCCTCAAAAGGGAAATTGAAAACCTCTTTGAAAAATCTCGAGACGAAAATTGTGAATTCTCCCAGATCACTAATAGTTCCGGATATTCTGTTTGTGATCCAGCTTCGCGAATTTTCAAGATCTGAAATAGAATAACCCTTTGGAATCATTTTCAACTGTTGTATGCATCGCCATTATTAAAAAAATCATGCCGTGCAGAAGAAAAGGAGGCACTCAGACAAAAGAGGGATTAATCCTGCTGTAACTTAAATTCCCCCACATGTGGAAAAATATGCATAGTATGTTATGAATATTTAAAGAATAAACTTAAAATATTGATGTACGGGTGTAAAATTTAAATGTAACTAAAAATATTTAGAGTAAAAACTACAACAACTGCGGAAAATAAATACACTGAATTACGAAATCATAATTACAAAAAACAATTTTCATTATTGGATTGAAATTTGCAATTCCTGAAATAACTCATTATAAATTCACTTAAAAAATTTAAAATTATGTCAGAACAATCAAAAATCGTTACTGCTCTTCTGGTAGGAGCAGCCGCAGGAGCCGTTTTAGGATTGTTGTTTGCCCCGGACAAAGGCAGCAACATACGGAATAAGATAATGCAATTCGGAAAAGAGACCGGGGATGAACTAGGTTCATATGTAGATGAAGGAATCAGCTATGCGAAACGTAAGTACGATGAAGTCAAATCAAAAACAAGCGGATTGGCCGACGAAGTTCAAAACAAAGCAGATGATCTGAGTCGCAGAACTGAAAAACCGAGAGTGAGCTAATTCATTTGGGAATCAGAACAAGATAAGAATCAATTTTAGATCTTAAAAAAAAGCAACATGGAAAACAGCAGTGGCATCAACCTTCATAAATTAACTGATAATATCAGGGAATATATTGAAACACGAATCGATATCATTAAGCTTGAAACCGCCGAGTCCGGTGCATCTGCTGTTTCTTCCATGATGTCATGGTTAATTATCCTGCTCATTGGATTTCTGGTTGTACTTATGTTAACTGTTGGCATGGCAATCGGCATCGGCTATCTCATGGAAAATTTTGCAGTAGGATTCTTCATTGTCACGGCGTTTTATCTTGTGGTAGGTTTGCTGATGTACAACTATCGGGAAAAATGGCTCCGAAAGCCATTTATCAACGTTATTGTTAAAAATATATATCATCATGAATAAGTATAAATCCATCGATGAATTGCGTTCAGCAAAAGGAAGGCTTTATTTCCGGAAAGAAGAACTGGAAGCTGAGATAAAAAATAATTTTGCATCACTGAAACATTCACTGACTCCTTCAGGAATTATTGGAAATTTCATGACAGCAAAAAATTCTCATGCTGCTGAAAACACCCAGGGTCCGGGTATGCTGAATAACGTTGCTGCAACTGCAATGGATATCCTGGTCAATGATATTTTTCTGCGGCGTAAATCATATTTTAAACGCTTTTTCATGTCGTACCTTATACGTATTGTCGGACCTACTCTGATGCATACTGCTGGTCCATTGATTAATAAGCTGGCCAAAAAAACAGGAATCATGAATTATTTCGGAGTCAAGCATTCCAATAACGGGCACCCGGTCCATGACGAGCCAGTTTACACTCATGGAGTAGGTTAACTTTAAGAACTTTGAATATGTCTAGAAAACCAGTTGAAATAACGCCGATGAAAACGTTGTCGGAATGTGTTAATAGTCTTGTTGAACAAGGTTATGGTGAAAGTTTTCGTGTAAAAAATAAAATGCTTTTTGGAGATCAGAACAAGAAATCCTATCCACCCGACAAAGTGCATATTGCAAATTTTTACCGTTTTGAAGGTGATTCCGATCCGGGAGATAATGCAATCCTGTACGCTATTGAAACCGATGACGGCACATATGGCGTGCTGGTTGATGCTTATGGATCTGCAGCTGATGCCGGTGTATCGGAATTTATACGGCAGGTTAGTGATATCAATAAGATGATGTGATTTTTACTACTAGTTGGCAGCTGGCAGTAAGCAGCCTGCAGTAGGCAGCATGTATACTATTTATCAACTTTGCCCTTTGTCTGCTTACTGGCGACTTCGGGCTGCCGGCTTTTCTATTGAAACGATGCCACATCAGGTTTCGTAATTTCAAAATCATGAAACCTGAAATCTTTCAGCTTAACAGGATCGAAACGCAGGTCGGCACTGGAACCGGGAAGAATCGGGTACCAGGCAATTGTTATCTGGAAAGTATCCATTACCAGCAGTTCATTTTTAATCAGCAGTCCGAATCCATAACTTTGATAAATTTTCGAATCCAGGATTGAACTGTTATAATCGCCCATCATTCCGATTCCGGCAAGCAAAATAGGAGCAAACCTGAATCCGAGAATTTCGTACGGGGTATAAAATACAGCCTGTGTCGATATGGATAAGCGACTTGTTCCATAAGGCAAATTGCTTTTGTAACCGGGAAGTCCGTCATCTGCATTCATGTATATTCTTTCATTGAATTTCCGGTCGATGCCATAGTCCAGGTTGAGCGATGTAAAATTCCGGATCCGCCATCTATGCGCCTGGTATAAAGGAGTGAGATAAATTAAAGAAGAACTAACTAATCCCTGGGCCAGATGATATTTATTTGCATAACTACTGTATCCAAGGCTAAGATAAAAATAACCCAGGTCAGGAAAGTATGTTCCAATTGCACCTTCAGCACCAAAATAATATCGCACTTGTTGTGGTGTATTTTCAAAACCCGCGGTAAGAGTCACTTTTCGTCCATCAGGAACATCTTCGGCTTCACCGAACTTAAAGATGTACCGGTCCTTGACATACTTCCGGGATGAAAGACTGATACTTCCCAGGACCAGATCTGTGGGCGCAAAATAATAATCGATAACAGCATCATTTGTATTATCAAAATCATATCGCATACGCGCATACCGTAAGGCAGTAACCAACCGGGTACTGCGTTCTTCGTCGGTATTCCCTTTCAGGAGTTTCCAGCTAATCCCTGACCATCCATCAATGACGAATGACCGGTATTGATAATCAAAATAAACAGTGTCATCCTGAAGTCGGGTGGAATCGGAAGCGGACCTGGAATATAAATCGAGCCCTCCGGCTATTCGCGTCAGCGGGCTGTAAAACGGCCTGTTTACACTCAGGCCCCGGACGTTATTCACATCGGATGTGCCGAAGTATACGACCGGGGAAATATATGTACTTCCCAGTGTGGGAATACGATAAATTGCATCTACAATCAGTGTGGAAGCTTCCTTAAGTTTGTCGGTAAACCGGATATCAACCTCATGCCCTAATCCTGCGATATTTGTTTCTTCTACTCTGTAACTGGCCTTACTGGTGGATGCGGTAATAAATGGACGAAGCGTCCAGTAATCCTGGGTAAGAAGTACTATATCGACGGTATCTTTGGTTCCGGGAATTTCCTTTACGGTGATTCTCGCATCGCGGATAAAGCCGGTGCTTCGCAATAATCGTTCTGATTCGGCAATTTTTAATGGATCGAGATATTCATTTTCATCAAAAAGCAGCCGGTCCCTAATGGTCGATCGTCGGGTGAGCGGGTGGGTCGAATTGCCTACTTTCTGAATTACGCTATGTGGTACCCTCGTGGAATCATTCATGCTTGTACCAAATGGTTCCAGGGATCGGATATAAATTTTCCGGATCACTTTACCGGAATAATGTTCAATCGGAAAGGTTGCAGCCTTTTTTTTCCGTGGTACCTTACTAACGGTAACCGGTGGATTAAAAATACTTTTATAAACTACGTAAAGTAATTTATGGCTCTTTGCATAATGATATAATTTTTTGTAAAACTCCGCAGTGTCGGAAACTGTTTCGAAATCATCGAGGGGTTCAGAAATAATTTGCCCCTTAGCGGGAAGAGCTGTAATAATCAAAATCAGCACCAATATAATCTGCCGGCTTTTCATGTATTCCTGGCTTGATCTTGCTGCTCATTATGCTTAAAGACCCCGGATAACTTCATTCGTATCCAGGGTCTTTAGCAGGCATCCTGGTCAGGATGCAATTCCATCAAATATTTCAGTTGATTCGTTAATCAATTTCGACATATTACATAATATTAAATTGTGTAGCGGCATAATGCTATGTGTCAAACTTTTTCACCCCGGATCAACCTTAGTAAAATAGATATTACAGCTATTACCAGCAGAATATGAAAGATGCCGCCGATACTGTAAGCGAAGAAACCAATAGCCCAGGCTATAACGAGCACCACTGCTATCAGATAAAGTAAATTTCCCATGGTTTAAATAATTTTGTTTAATACCTGTTATGCTATAATCATTCCAGACCAGAAAAACACAATATCAATATATAATAATAACATATATGCCCAAATAGTGAAAGGAATTCCACAGTAATGTAACGAATGTACGAATAGGCTACGCCTTACGAATCTACGAATGTAACGAATGTACGAATAGGCTACGCCTTACGAATCTACGAATGTAACGAATGTACGAATAGGCTGCGCCTTACGAATCTACGAATGTAACGAATGTACGAATAGGCTACGCCTTACGAATCTACGAATGTAACGAATGTACGAA
>JANWID010000172.1 GCA_025450095.1 Bacteroidia bacterium
ATAAGCACCGCCGCCGGGATGAACATACAGATCGAGTGAATAACCGGTTCCCAAAATATTCTCTCCTAAAAATCCGGCTTCATACGCTTCTGCAATTGCATCTTCCAGGATATGATAAACATTCATCATTTCCCCACGGATATAAATGTATGATGTACGGGCTCCAAGAG
The DNA here is from genome assembly GCA_025450095.1 of Bacteroidia bacterium. The sequence goes on from JANWID010000172.1 coordinate 171, forward strand.
CATAGCTTGATACAATCATTCCTTCCACTAATGCATGCGGAAGCAGTGACATCAGGTAGCGGTCTTTAAAAGTACCCGGTTCACTTTCGTCGGCATTACAAACGAGATAACGCGGAACACCTTCCGGTTTGGCAAGGAAACTCCATTTCAACCCGGTTGGAAATCCGGCACCACCACGACCACGAAGTCCTGATTTTTTAACTTCTTCAGTTACTTCATCAGGCTTCATCCGCAGTGCTTTTTCCAGCGATGCATAGCCACCATTTTCCCGGTAAGTCTTTAATCCACGGATACCGGGAACATTAATATTTTTCAGTAACAGCTGCTTCCCCATATTATGATTTTATCCTGGCTGTATTCCAATGTGAAATATGATGATCGGTTTTATCACGGTACGAATCGAGTATTGTGTCGAGTTTTTCACAGGAAAGATTTTCATGATAGGTTTCTCCTACCTGCATCATTGGTGCGGTACCACACGAAGCAAGACATTCTACCGTCTTGAGTGTAAACATACCATCAGCCGATGTCTGTCCTTCTTTAATGTTGAGTTTCTTTTCAAGGTATTTCACCATATCCTCAGCCCCCATCAGCCAGCAGGGACCGGTTCTGCATACTTCGATTACACACTTGCCAACCGGTTTCAGATTGAACATGGAATAAAAGCTGGCAACCTCATAAACTTCAATTGGCTGAATTTTGAGAATTTCAGCAACCTTATCCATAACAGCAGGACTCAGCCATCCATCAAATTCAGCCTGTGCAAGGTGAAGTACTGGTATGATAGCTGACTTTTGTTTTCCTTCAGGATAACGGCGGATGATTTTCTGAATCAGCGCAGAGGCATCATCCGAAAAAATAATATCACTTTTATCTTTTAACATCACTTCTGATTATTGCTTGCTATTCATCATTTATCATTCATCATTTATCATTCCTTACGCATCCAGCTCTCCGGCAATTACATTCATGGAGCTAAGTGTTAGAATAGCATCCGACAACATGCTGCCTTTAATCATTTCGGGATAAGCCTGGTAGTAAATGAAACATGGTCTGCGGAAGTGAAGACGGTATGGTGTGCGGCCGCCATCACTTACCAGGTAAAATCCCAATTCACCGTTTCCTGCTTCCACGCAATGGTAAACTTCTCCTGCCGGGATGTTGGTTTCACCCATAACAATTTTAAAATGCCAGATAAGTCCTTCCATAGTATTGTAAACATCTTCCTTCGGAGGTAAATAAAATTCCGGTACATCGGCATGGAAGGAAGTTTTATCTTCCAGCTTTTCCAGCTTTTCAATTGCCTGGTGAATGATGTGTATACTTTGTTTCATTTCCTCGTGCCGAACCATATAACGATCATAAGTATCGCCGTGCGTTCCGATCGGTATGATAAAATCAAAATCTTCGTACGAAGAATATGGTGAGGTAACCCTGACATCATAATCCACTCCCGCCGCTCGTAGATTGGGACCCGTGAAGCCATAGTTGAGTGCGTCTTCAGCAGTAATGGGACCGCATCCGATGGTACGGTCCATAAATATCCGGTTGCGATTGAGCAGATTTTCGAATTCCTCCAGCACGGCCGGAAACTCCTTTATGAATTTGTGAATCTTATCCCATGCTACCTGCGGGAAGTCCTGCTCAAAACCTCCGATCCTGCCGATGTTGGTGGTCAGCCTGGCACCGCAGATCTCCTCAAATATTTCATAAACTTTTTCCCGTTCCTGAAACATATATACGAAGCCTGTTAGTGCACCGGAGTCCACACCGATTACGGAATTGCAAACAACGTGGTCGGTGATGCGCGACAACTCCATGATGATGATCCGCATGTATTCGACTCGCTTGGGCAGTTTTACTCCCAGCAGTTTTTCAACTGTCATGTGCCATCCCATGTTATTGATGGGTGAAGAACAATAGTTGAGCCTGTCAGTGATGGGTGTGCTCTGGTAATAAGGCCGCCGTTCAGCGAGTTTTTCAAAAGCACGGTGAATGTAACCGATAGTAGGTTCCGACTCCATAATAATTTCACCATCCATTTTCAGAACATTTTGAAATATTCCATGTGTTGCAGGATGTGTGGGTCCCAGGTTCAGCGTTGTATACTCTTTTTCAGGATGCAGCATATCGGTCTGCGAAGGTTTTTGATCCTGGTTATTGCTATGGGTGCGATTACTCATGTGATGTGCTCAGTTTTTTTTATACCCGTTTTTACCTTCCGAACATCTTATCGTCTTTATCTCTCCTGAAAGGATCTTCCAGCGGGAACTCTTTTCGTAATGGCCATCCTTCAAGATTATCCATATTCAATATTCTCCTTAGGTCGGGATGACCGATGAAACGGAATCCGAAAAAATCAAATGTTTCACGTTCCATCCAGTTCGCTGCTTTAAATATCCCCGTAAGGGAAGGAAAAACAGGATGCTCATCGTTAGTATATGTTTTTATACGTAGCCTGAAATTGTGAACGAGGCTGTGCAGGTGATAAACCATTCCGAAACGGTGATTTGTTTCGGGAAAATGCATACCACAACAGCTGGTGAGAAATATAAATTGAAAATCTTTGTGCTCATACAGGTATTTGATCACCGGGAGAATTGCATCATGAGTAATAGTTATAGTCATGAATTCATAAGGGTGTTCTACCTGCAGAATTTTCCCCGGGAAAATGTCATTGAGTACTTCTTCTAAGGTCTGGGCAGAAATTTCCGTCATATTATTCTATTCCGTAAGAAGCCAGCAAAGCTTTATATTCTGGAGAATCGCGGCGGCGGAGCGATTCATTTTGTACAAGTTCCTGTATTTTGATAACGCCGTCGAGAATTTGTTCTGGCCGTGGAGGACAACCCGGAACATAAACATCAACAGGAATGATACGATCGATTCCCTGAAGTACGCTATACGTATCGAATATGCCACCACTCGAAGCACAGGCACCCACCGATAACACCCAACGGGGTTCCGCCATCTGCTCATATACCTGTCGTAGAACAGGACCCATTTTCTTGGCAATGGTTCCCATCACCATAAGCAAGTCGGCCTGGCGTGGTGAAAAGCTCAGTCGTTCCGATCCAAACCGTGCGAAATCATAATGAGCACCCATGGTTGCCATAAATTCAATACCGCAGCAGGATGTGGCAAACGGTAGTGGCCATAACGAATTCTTTCGGGCCAGACCAACCATTTTATCAAGACTGGTGGCGAAAAAACCAGGGCCTTCATATCCTTCAGGAGCTTTTGCCAGTTCTACCATTTAGTTTATTTTATTGATGATACGCTTGCGCGCTTAAACTGCTAATACACATAACGAGGCTGGTGTAAATTCTGAATGCCTCTTATTCCCATTTCAGGGCTCCTTTTTTAACAATGTATAAAAATCCAATCATAAAGAGACAGATGAAAATGATCATTTCAACAAACCCAAACCATCCCAGCTTAAGGAAATTAACGGCCCATGGATACATGAAAATAACCTCTACATCAAATAACACAAACAGGATAGCTACCAGGAGGTATTTAATTGAAAATGGAATTCTTGAATTCCCCTGTGGTTCAATGCCGCATTCGAATGTTTCGAGCTTACGTTTTGACTTTCGCCGGGGTCCCAGAAGGTGTGTTACGAAGATGGTAGTGAGAACAAACCCGATTGCCACAACAAACATGATAGCCATGGGCAGGTAATCTGATGGAACACTAAGTAAAATCATATTATATTCCTGATAACAAGTGTTTAATTCCCCGCAAAATTACGTTTTTTTGGAACTGAAATAGCTGTTTTTTATCAGTCCTTAACAATGTTGTGATTCGTTGAAAAAATTCTAAAAAGGTTAAAAAGTTATTTTGAGTTTGAGGTTGTAAAATATTTATCTTTGAAACCCTACTATTGTAGCTTAACGCTGATACATAATCAATTATCATTTTTTTCATGCGGTATTTCGATGTCGGTGATCAAATATTTCCGGCTCTGCTTCCCTAATAAATAATTTCAGTGTCAAAGAAAGTACTTGTAATCGGGTCGGGGCTCGGCGCTCTTGCAACAGCACTGCGGTTGAGTTACCGGGGTTACCAGGTGACAATAGTGGAAAAATATATCAGGCCAGGAGGTCGGCTTAATCTGATTGAAAAGGACGGATTCTCCTTCGATATGGGTCCGTCATTTTTTTCAATGAGCTATGAATTTGAAGAGCTTTTCCGTTCCTGTGGCATTCCTAATCCTTTGCAATTAAAGGAATTAAATCCATTGTATGCAGTTCATTTCGAAGGTCGCATCAATCCATTTCTGATTTACAAAGACTTCGAAAAGCTTGCCGACCAATTCCGCGATGTTGAACCTGGAATGGCTGATAAAACCCGAAAGTATCTTGACGCTGCCGGAAAAATGTTTCACGATACGGAAAACATAGTAATCCGTCAGAATTTCAAAAACCGGTTCGACTATTTTGTGAAGCTGGCAGGGGTTCCGTTAAAACATGCTCCCAAAATGTTTCGCAGCATGTGGGATGAGCTTGATAAAAACTTTGAATCACAGGAAGTTAAAATAATCTTTTCACTCGTATCATTTTTCCTCGGTTCAACACCATTCAAAACTCCTGCAGTTTATAGTCTCTTAAATTACACGGAACTGATTCATGATGGATATTGGAATGTGGAAGGTGGGATGTACACTATTGTTGAAAAAATCAGGGAGATTCTCGACGCACGAGGTGTAGCGTTTCATTTTAATACCGAAATTACCGCTGTTGAAACTAGTGCCGGTAGCATAACAGGATTCACCGATCAGCATGGAAAATTATGGAATGCGGATCTGTATGTAGTGAATGCAGATGCAGCATCCTTCCGTGGAAAAATTATGAAGCGTGAAAATATGAACGCGAAAAAACTGGATGCCATGGAATGGACGCTGGCTCCGTTTACCATTTATCTTGGTGTGAAAGGAAAGCTCGACCGGTTACAACACCATAATTACTTTCTTGGAAAAAATTTCAAAGAATATTCTACCACATTGCTGCAGGCAACTGAAAATCCATCTAAGCCCTATTATTATGTTAATGTGAGTTCGCGCTCAAACCCGGATTGTGCGCCTGAAGGATGTGAAAATCTCTTTATTCTTTGTCCCGTACCGGATTTACGATATAAACCCGACTGGTCGGACGGCGGTAAACTTGCTGATACAATTATCCGGGACCTTTCGGAGCGGACAGGTTATGATTTAAGAGCAAATATTATTTCAGAAACAATAATGACTCCTGTTGACTGGCAGGATCGATTCAACCTGTATCGCGGAAGCGGCCTGGGATTATCACATGGACTCAACCAGGTTGGAGGATTACGTCCATCCAACAAGGATGAGGTTTTTGATAACCTGTATTATGTAGGAGCGAGTACTGTTCCGGGAACAGGGCTTCCCATAGTAGTGATCAGCTCACGACTTGTTACCGAACGCATCATTAACGATCATGAAAGAATATAACGACCTCTGCCTCGAACTCAGCAAGATGGTCACTCACCGTTACAGCACATCTTTCACAAGAGGAATCCGGATGCTTCATAACAGGTTTCATAATCCTGTTTATGCTATCTATGGTTTTGTCAGGCTGGCTGATGAAATCGTGGATACATTCCATGGACGTGATAAGCGAACACTGCTGCATAATTTTAAAGATGACACCTGGAAAGCCCTCTCGGCTAAAGTCAGCACGAACCCGGTATTGCATGGATTTCAGATGGTGGTGCATCAATACAATATCGAGAAGGAGCTGATTGAAGCGTTCCTGTTCAGCATGGAACTGGATCTTGAAAAAAAATCGTACGATGCCAATTTGTATAACAAGTACATTTTTGGTTCAGCGGAAGTAGTAGGCCTGATGTGCCTTCGGGTATTTTGTGAAGGAAACGATCAGCTTTATAATTCCTTATCGGAACCTGCACGCCGGTTAGGAGCTGCGTTTCAGAAGGTAAATTTCCTTCGCGACATTCAGAGTGATTACGAGGAACGCGGCAGGATATATTTCCCAGGCGTAGATTTTTCGAATTTCGATAACCAGTCGAAAATGCGAATTGAAGAGGATATTGATCGTGATTTCCGAGCTGCTTACCCGGGACTCATGCAGTTGCCCAAGGATGTAAAACCCGGTGTGTACACGGCATTTATTTACTACAGGGAATTGCTGAAAAAAATCCAGAAGGTGCCAGCCAGTCGTGTCATGGCAGCGCGTGTGCGTGTACCCAACAGTGAAAAACTGATTTTACTGCTCCGGACCTACACTAAATTCGGCTTTAATCTTTTTTGAGGAAAGGTTAGTGAATTCTTAATCCACGCATATTGTTAAATGCATTGACCGCAGCAATGCGTGACTGTACGTGCAGCTTGCGGTAAATATTATAAATATGTGTTTTCACAGTTGGAATGGAAATAAATAGCTTCTCTCCTATTTCTTTGTTGCGAAATCCCTGTGAAAGCAGGTTCAGAATTTCCAGCTCCCGTTCGGTTAATTTTTCATCCGGTTCAAATTTCCTGCTGTTTTGCTGGAAAAAATCAACCATACGCCTTGCAACGGTACTGCTGATGGGAGAACCTCCCAGCATGAGTTCATCCATTGCTTCAAGTATCTGTTGAGAGCTGCTTTTCTTAAGAATGTACCCGCACGCACCTGCTGCCAGTGCTCTGAAAATTTTATCATCATCTTCAAACACTGTACAAATTAAAACTTTCACATCCGGGTATTCATCGCGTATGATCTCGGTGCATTCAATTCCGCTTTTTCCGGGAAGATTAATATCCATCAGGACAATATCAACCGGGTTAGATTTCATAAATACCAGCGCAGATTCTGCAGTTCCGAAGGAGCCAGTGGTTTTAAATTTTTCAGAAGAATCAACAATAAACGACAGTCCGTTTCTCATGCTGTCATGATCTTCAATGATTATTACTTTATACATGGGCGTGCTTATTAACACAAGATCAATAAAACAATGTTAAAAATTCATAAGACTTTAGTATGAGTTTTGAGATTTTTCTCGGGTTCTGCAATATGGTAGCGGATTATTATCTCAGTGCCGGAGCCATTTTCAGAAACAATCAGGAAATTACCATTCATTCCCTCCATTCGGGCCTTCATACTGTGCAATCCCACCCCGGAATCGGCAATCCTGTTGATATCGATTCCCCTGCCATCGTCTTTAATAATGATATTCAGGATATCATCCTTCAGGAAAAATTCAAAATGTACATTTTCAGCGCCGGCATGTTTCTGAATATTATTGAAAGCTTCTTTAACTATCAGGAACAGGTTCTACCTGACTTCAGGACGAAGGGAAATGAAATCCAGGTTGACATCTATTTTTTTGGTACAGGTGATCCCGGTGCGGTGTTCGAACGCTGAGATGAATTCAATGATATATGAGGCAAGACTTGCGAGGTGATCTTTTGAAACTGAAATTGCCCATACTATATCCGACATTTTATCAATAGCTGCTCCCGATTCCTGGGAAATATCATTGAGCTCGCGATTGAATTCAATTTTGCGGCTGTACTTTTCCCTGATGATCCCCGCGTTCATGGAAATACTGGTTAAAGAAGATCCCAGGTCATCGTGCAGGTCGTATGAGATCCGCTGTCGTTCGCGGTTAACGGCCTGCAACTTTTCCAGCTCGATCGCACGTTCGCGTATCCTCTTATTGTAAATCATCATGAACGGAGTGATCACCAGGCTGACGATGAGAAACAGCACTGCAAGTCTGAAGAAAAAAGTTTTCCAGAATGGTTTCTGAATGGTAAAATGCAAGACCGACGCAGGGCCCCATTCCCCGGAACCGGTTTTCGCTTTTACATAAAAATCATAATCTCCCGGTGAGAGCATGGGTAAAACAATTTCATTGGAATTGGTTTGTTCCCATTTATTGGATTTGTTGTCCGATTTGTATCCATAAACCATATGGGCAGGATCTGTGAATGAAACAGCTTCATAGGTGATCTTTAAATAATTCTCATCATATTTCAGCGATATAACTGAATCTATGGGTTTATTCATGTTATTCGCTTCAAACGACAAAAATTTAACTTCCGGAATAATGGAATTGCCGGGGAACTTTGTTTCATCCATAACGACAAGTCCCCTGGAAGTGGCAAAATAGTTTTTCTGTCCATTAATATCCATCTCCCTGATATCATTTCCGTAAGCATTATTGATCATTGCAGAATGTACTTCAGGAATTACCCTGCCGGTTAACGGATTATATTTCACATATCCTTTATCCGTTATAATGTATAAAAATCCACCCCGAACAAAAAGATTTTTGCAATCATTAGATGGTAAACCATCCGCTGTAGTAATTTGCCTGGAGATGGTGTCGTTTTTATAAATGAACGTACCGTTTCCCGACGATGCCAGTGCGATCGTTGAATCATCCAGGCTGCTGATTGCTTCCATTCGACCTCTCAAACGTGCATCGTTATGGTATAAAGCATACAGGCTATCGTTTTTATATTCACAAAGCCCGTTAATATTTGATACCAACAACCGGTCGCCGTCAGCTGCTATACTGAATGGCCGTGTTGGATAATCCTGGTGTGGCAGGAGGTCGAATGCATTATGTTGCCGGTTATACTTTGTTATACCCGCAAAAAAAGCCAGGTAAACATTTCCCTGTTTGTCGATCGCAAGTCCTTTTCCGGCCTTTGGTCCGCGCAATCGGTTACCTGTTGAACCTACTTGTGTTATTTTTCCATTGCTGTCTATCTTATGAGTATTAGAGCTGGTCGCAAACCAGATATTGTTCTCATGGTCTTCCAAAATATCAATAACCCTGTAATTGTTATGTTGCTCGGGTCCGAGCCGGAAGCTTTTACCAGGGGTTCCATCCGGCAGAATGGTAAATACCGAACCATGCTCTCCTCCCACCCAGGTTACTCCCTTGCTATCGTTGAAGACTGCGTACAGGTTTTTAGCCTTGACGTCTTCATTGCCGGAATAAATAGTAAGTGACCTGTATGCTGCCGGGAGCATAAAAACACCATCATCTTTAGTACAAATCCAAAAGTTACCTTCCCGGTCTTTACGGATATCGCTTACCTGCAGGTTTTCGAGATAACGACCTACCCGTACGCAAGTATCTTTTTCAATCTGATATAGTTCTACTCCTGATTCCAGTGTACCAGCCCAGAGCAATCCGCTTTTTTCAATATATACCGAAACGAAATAAAATGGGAAATCCGAATGTGGTATTTGAATCAATAGTTGAGTAGAATCGTTTTCCAGCCGGAGTATCCCATTGTCCACGACCGCAAACGAAGTATTGGTTTCTGAAGTACACCGCCCGTGAATCATGGATGTGAAATCACATTTTCTATCAGGCACAATCTCGTTCCTTGATTCATCATACCTGTATATATCATTCATGACGCTGAATTCAGGCACTCCTTCACTATTGATAAATACATTTACAGCGCCAGCAACTGATTTTCTTTGTTCGAACCTGAACTTTTTTATTCTTTCATTATCAATCTGAATTATTTCATTATCAAAAAAGCTAATCCATAGTTTGCCTTTGCCATCTTCAGTCATGCTCGAAATACCCTTACCGGTATAGGCATTTTTCAAAAATGGAGAATTGGTTTCGTTGTAGATTTTGCCATCCCGGTAATAAGATAATTTCCCATTGAACGAAAGGAACCAGATCCTCCTGTATTGATCCTGGCAAATGCGAAAAATTTCATTGTCAGCAAGCCCATCGTCCACTGAAAAACTTTCAAATGTGCGACCGTTATACCGGTTAACACCCGATTCAGTAGCAAACCACATATATCCCTTATCATCCTGCAGACTGGAATAAACCGTAGGAGATTCCAATCCGTTAGCTACTGTATAATGCCGGAATGCAGGTTGCTGACCATATATCACAACGCAGGGAAATAATAACAGTATTATTAAAAAATGACAGGGAATTACCCGGGTTTTAAAGGGTTCCTGTTTTGAATACTCGGCCTCCATAGCCCTACGCTGATTTTCAATGTCTTACAAACAAATACAAAATAATTGATTCCACCTGTCAGACATCACATTTTGTTATCCGTGTTTAACAATATTAAATAAAATTTTCAAAGTTTCCGAGTTTTGAATAACCAAAAAAAAATTCCGGAGTCGATGACACCGGAATTTCAGATTAATCTTGTCAGAGAATCTCTAAAAATCGCTTAGACAAGGCATGTGAATTTTTTAAAGCCGGAGTTTACATAAAAGTAAATGAGGATTTTAAAAAATTCGCATAACGCAGTATAAGTAGATTTTTAGAGGTTCTCTAAACGTATTTGCTCAGAAGGTTATAGATATTGAACCCTTTTGTTCGAGAGGCATAATAGGACTGGTATCAAACATTGCGCTTTGCGCTGCCTGTTGTGCTTTAGTGAGCAGGTATTTGCTGGTGGTAGTAGAACCTTCAATACCCGGGACTGCTTTAATCACATTACCATATTTATTGATGGTGATTTCAACTACAACAATTCCTTTTTCCATAGTCAGATTATCCACCTTAGGTTCTTTCACCATTTTCCGTCCCGCCATATCGTAAGAGATTCCTTTCGCAGAAGTGGTTTTGGTATCGTTCACCGCAACCATACCACTTTTCTGGTCAAACTGCAGCGAACTGACTTCAGCAACTTTAAACGTCATTTCATTGCCTTTAAAATTGAACTTTATAACTCCGTCATTCATGGATTTGACCTCACCATTCATTTTTTCGCCGGTTTTCAGTACAAGGATATGCTGTGCCTGAACACCTGTCATAGCCAGGGCAACAAACGCTGCCACGATCATAAGTTTTTTCATCCGTAGTTTACATTTAGCTTATAACTCACAAAAATATCACATATTAATGAACCGAACAGGTCAATATTTGTTGTTTTCTTTCAAAAGAAATTAACAAACCAGCCTTTGCATTATTTACTATTTTAGCAACCCCCGCTTCACTACTACTATATGAAAACGCTTTACAGGTACCTTACACATTACCGTAGCCTGGTCCTGCTGGCTCTTGTTTTAGCCGCAATTAACCAGGTTTTTTCTTTACTCGATCCGTGGATATTCCGTAAGATTATCGATAATTATGTCACCCATCCGGAGCGTTATACGAATACTGAATTTCTGAAAGGTGCCGGCGTATTGATTTTGCTGGCCATGGGTGCGGCTTTCGTATCGAGGGTTGCCAAGAATTTCCAGGACTATTATGTCAATTCTATTACACAACGCCTGGGAGCCCGCATTTATGCTGATGGACTGAAACATTCCCTGGAACTGCCTTACCAGGTGTTTGAAGATCAGCGAAGTGGTGAAACACTTGGGAAACTGCAAAAAGTCAGGGTCGATACCGAACGGATGATTTCAGCATTTGTAAACATCCTGTTCACTTCTATTGTCGGGATCATCTTTGTAACCATTTATTCAATCCAGGTGTACCCGCTGATTGCGCCTGTATATTTTTCGATGATTCCACTGCTTGGAATTCTGAGCTCCGTATTAAGCAAGCGTATTAAAAAAATTCAGAAAAAAATTGTTGCGGAAACAACAGCGCTCGCAGGAAGCACCACAGAGTCGTTGCGGAATATTGAACTGGTAAAAAGTCTTGGACTTGCCAACCAGGAAATAACACGTTTAAATGCTACTACCGGCAAAATACTTAAGCTGGAGTTGAAGAAAGTAAAATATATCCGTAGTCTCAGTTTTGTGCAGGGAAGTTTTGTGAACCTGCTTCGAAACTGTCTTATGATGTTCATGATGTACCTGGTGTTCATGGAAAAAATTACAGTCGGTGAATTCTTTTCATTGTTCATTTATTCATTCTTCATTTTCGGTCCCTTGCAGGAGTTGGGAAACATCATAAATATTTACAGGGAAACTGAAGTTTCGTTGAAAAATTTTGATGACATCATGAAGATGGAGAAGGAACCCGCTCCGGTGCATGCCACTAAAATGGGTTCTATCAGCAGACTTGAATTCAAAGACGTTACGTTCAAACACCTGAGTGCAAATATTAACGCAATCAATAACATTTCATTCACCACTGGTCTGGGTGAGACCATTTCATTTGTAGGGCCATCGGGTTCGGGTAAAACCACGCTCGTAAAAATGCTGGTTGGTTTATACAGGCCATTAAGAGGTGAAATTTTCTACAATAAAATAAGGTACGACCAGGTAAACCTGGATGAACTTCGCAACCAGATCGGCCTGGTTACCCAGGATACGCAATTGTTTTCGGGAACTATCCGTGAGAATTTATTATTTGTAAATCCAAAAGCTACCGATGCACAATGCCTGGATGTATTGAATAAGGCTGCTTGTCAGAGTTTATTGGCAAGAGCAGACAAGGGACTCGATACCATGATCGGTGAAGGCGGCGTTAAAGTTTCGGGTGGTGAAAAACAACGTTTATCCATAGCACGTGCCTTGCTTCGTCAGCCTAATATGTTGGTTTTCGATGAAGCAACATCCGCTTTGGATTCGCTTACTGAAGAGGAAATAAGTGAAACCATTCGCGATATTTCCGGAAACCGCAATCACATTACGATTCTGATTGCGCACCGGCTTTCGACTGTCATGCATTCCGATTGTATTTATGTCCTCGAAAAAGGCCATATAATCGAAAAAGGTAAACACCACGAACTTCTCGATCAAAAAGGATTGTATTATGCGATGTGGAGGCAGCAAATTGGTGAAAGGGGAAAGATGGAAGTTGTAACTAGTGACAAGTAACGAGTGACGAGTGACGAGTTCGGAAAAAATTAATATGCCCGGTATGATACCATTGTATGTTTGTAGGGACGCCATGAAGCGTGACGAAGTCTCTGCTTCGTGTCAAGCGTCCGTAATATAAAGAGTCAGGCTTTGTCAGAGTTAGTTAGGGTTTATTTGTATAAAAAAATTTGAATTACGAAGAAGGAGTTGCACTCGTACAAAAAGCACTCATGTCGCCGTTGCCAGGAACGCAAGCGCAACACCTGATGGCTCCGGTGCTTCGGAAAACGACTGAAGAATTATTGATTCAAAATCCTGATCCCAGGAAGAGCAGCGTTATGATACTGCTGTTTCCGGGAATGGGAGACGACCTTCAGACAGTTCTCATCGAACGGCCGGTTTATGCTGGCATTCATAGCGGACAAATTGCCTTTCCGGGAGGTAGCATGGATCCGGGTGATATTGATGAAACTGCAACTGCCCTTCGTGAAACTGAAGAGGAAATCGGAATTCCAGCTACATCAATAACTATTCTCGGAACAATATCGAGACTCTATGTTCCTGCAAGCAAGTTTCTAATATATCCGCATATTGGTGTAATGAAAACTACTCCTGAATTCAATGTCAATCCAGCCGAGGTGAAATCATTGATAATATTGCAGGTGGAAGCATTGTTGAATATGATTCCGATGACAAAGGAATTTCCAACTTCCTATGGAAATCTGAAAGCGCCATATTTTAATATTGGTGATCATGCTGTTTGGGGAGCAACGGCAATGATGCTCAGCGAATTCAGGGAAATGATAAAAGAGATGATTAAGAACTGAATTCTGAAGGATATTCCTAATTTTGCAGCCTCGATTAAATCAAATTATCAAATTATCAAATTATCAAATTATCAAATTATCAAATTATCAAATTATCAAATTATCAAATTATCAAATTATCAAATTATCAAATGAGAACTGCAACAATTTACACCGATAAGGGTGATATGGAAGTTGAATTTTTTGAAGCTGATGCACCCGGAACGGTGGATAATTTTTGCAAGCTGGCTAAAAAGGGGTTTTACAATGGTTTAAAATTTCACCGTGTGATACCTGATTTTGTGATCCAGGGTGGATGTCCCAAAGGAGATGGTACCGGTGGACCCGGTTATAAGATTAAGTGCGAATTGGACGGCGGGAATCAATATCATGATCGCGGTGTACTTTCTATGGCACACGCCGGACGCGATACAGGAGGTTCACAATTTTTTATCTGTCACAGTCGCCGCAATACCGCGCACCTCGATCGTAATCATACCTGTTTCGGTAAAGTGGTTGATGGGCTTGAAGTGATTGATGATATCAAAGCGGGGGATTTGATAAAGAAAATCGAAATCCACGAGAGTTAAGCATGAGTGCTTTGACTCTAAGATATAGCTGAAGAAAGTTCCCTTTTGACCTTATTATGCTGACTCGCATTTGTGTTAAGGAAATTTACAACTAAGGAAACTCAGGGACGAAGGAGAACGAAGAATTACTACTAACCTGAAATCTTATAGGAGAATGAATGCATCTACTAAAGAAACTTTATGGAAACAATTTGGTGCCAGTATTGACATGCTTGAAAATGCAATTTCGCTCTGCCCTGATGCAATGTGGGATAACGATAAAAAATTCTGGTATAACGCATATCACTGTTTATTCTACCTGGATTATTACCTGACACTTGAACCTGCAAAATTTTCACCTCCTGCCCCATACACGTTTTCAGAGTTTGATCCTTCCGGTGCACTGCCCGAACGAGTTTATAGCAAAAATGAATTGCTTTCTTATTTACAACATAACAGAAAAAAGTGTCATGATCTGATTGCAAGCATGAATGATGAAATTGCAAACAGTCGTTGGGTAAACGAACTCAGGAATTATTCTGTTTTTGAAATATTGCTTTACAACATGAGGCATGTTCAGCATCATGCAGCCCAGCTCAACATGCTTTTGCGACAAGGAATTAATGATGCTCCACGTTGGGTATCTCAAACGAAAGCAAATTTGTAATCCGTGGTGAAACAATAATAATGTCCTACTCTGTTCCGAAAACTATTTTCAATATAAGAATTTATGGAATTTTGATTCATGATGAAGCTGTATTGATTACTGATGAAATACATGCGGATAAAATCATAACGAAATTCCCAGGCGGCGGATTACAATTTGGCGAGGGAACGCATGATTGTTTAAAGAGAGAGTTTATGGAAGAACTCTCCATAGAGATTGAAATTAAAAATCATTTTTACACCGTTGATTTCTTCCAGCCCTCGGCATTCGATGCTTCGCAACAGGTGATCAGCATTTACTATATTGTTGAAAGTGTGGATGCCGTTAAAATTTCGGTATCAGCTGATAAAAATAAATTTAGCCGTCATGAAAACGGCGAGCAGATTTTCCGTTGGTTGCCGGTTAAAGATCTGAATCCGGATGAATTTACTTTCCCCATCGATAAAAAAGTATCAGAACTTTTGAAAATACATTTTCAGGGTTCATAGAAAGTAACCTTCATAAAGCCCTTTTGCTCAAAAGTGTTTTTTACTTCAGCTGCTTTATTTTTATTTGGAATACCGG
>JANWID010000173.1 GCA_025450095.1 Bacteroidia bacterium
GTAACTCCAAGGTGCAGCGGATAATTCATACCCAGCGAACGCATTTTTATAATCAATAACCGGTATGCCTGCACCATTACCTGTGGGTTGCTCGACTTCATACTCAGCACAATATTATGGAAGGAATTATCTTCACATATCCTCAGAAATTCCAGGGCTGATTCTACCATTCCTAACGGAGTATCACCATAACGACTCATAATTCTGTCGCTGAGTGAACCATGGTTGGTTCCTATTCGCATGGCGGTACCGTATTCCTTGCATATTCTTACAAGTGGAGTAAAGCGTTCCCTGATGCGCTCCAATTCCGCTTCATATTCGGAATCGGTATATTCTAAAGTTTCAAATTTCTTTTTATCTGCATAGTTTCCGGGGTTCACCCGTACTTTTTCAACGATGCGTGCTGCAAGCTCTGCCGCATTAGGAGTAAAGTGAATATCGGCAATAATTGGAGTTTTGTAACCCCGCACAAGAAGCTCTTTCTTAATTTGCTCCAGGTTTCGGGCTTCATTGATGCTTGGAGCCGTGATGCGAACATATTCACAACCTGCTTCAATCATACGGATACTTTGTTCCACTGTTGCCAGCGTATTCATCGTATCTGTAGTTGTCATTGATTGTACCCTGATTGGATGATGGGCTCCCAAAGGCACATCCCCTATGTTTACTTCACGGGTTAATATCCTATCGTATTCGGTAAGACTATTGCAATAAAAAGGTGTTAAAGTGGGGTACTCCATACTGCAAATTTAGTCTAAAAACAAAAGGACGAGGGTTAAGTTTACCTGCTTATCACTGGCCCTGCATTTATTTTTAAGTTTTGTATGGAATTTTCACAAATTATTTGTATAATCTATTGAATCATAATGAATTAAAATAATTGCCGGTCAATTTTTAAAAAATGATCCTCACAAGGCCCGAAGCTAGAACCGCGCTTTATTGGATTATTTTTATCCTGTTAAAAGCAGGTATTAAAATTTAATTTCACTCCCCGGGAAACAGCTCCGAAAATTTCTGATTCTAGTTTCTATTGAATGAAATGAAAATCTTTTTCGAAAATTGTTGTTCTCCAATTTCAAAGTTTATCGTGTAGATACCTGACGCGAATTTTGAATTTTCAATTTCAGTAGAAAGTACATGAAAACCTTTTTTCAAGGCTTCAGGAAATTTATCAAAGTCGGCTATTTTTTCTCCAAGCATGTTGTACATACCAGCAGATACGGAATTATCTTCAGTAAGGAATAAAGAAAAATAAAGCATGTCGTCCCCTTGATGATAACTGATCTCACATGATGCCTGCCAATCGTTAAGTGGCTCCCCGGGGCCAAGCTTTCGTATATTGAATTCATCTACAACAATTCCATACGATGAAAGATATTTGGCAATTAACAAATCACCGTCTACTTCAATAACCATCGAACAATTTGAAATAAAATCGTTGAAATACATACAAGGCATCGGTGCATCCGCTTGTGGATTGCCTTCAAGGTGACCGGATGTACCACAAATAGCATATACAGTACCGTTATAAGGTACACGTTTTTCAATTTTTTTTGATTCGATGCTCATCAGGTTCGATGAATCAAATGACGTTGAAGGTCCGTAATGTCCTTTTATCAGATAACTTCTTTCATTGGAATGGGAGTGACCGCTCAAAACCAGGTCAACATGATAATTTTCCAACAACGGGATGATGTGTGTCCGAATATCGATAAGTTCGATTTCGCGATCACTGTCGTGTGTTCCCTTTGTAAAAGGCGGATGATGAAAATATACAATTGTCCACCTTTGTGTATTGGCTGCGAGATCCTGCGATAGCCAATTGTACATAGCACTACCGGGATCATTGGCTGTGCCATAACTATCCAGTGATATAAAATGGATGTTTGAATAATTATATGAATAGTATTTTGGAGTTCCTGATGCCACGCCACCCGCTTCACCATTTTCGGGAACAGTAAAGATTGAAAAATATGGAAACGATGTAGTAAGGCTTGCATTCGACAGATACCCTGTCTGTGCATAATCATGATTTCCCGGAGCAGGGAATACAGGAAATTGTTTTAATTGTTCGGGATACACATTAAAAACATTGACCTGGTATTCCGAATCCAATCCCGAGCTGTAAGCATTATCTCCAAGCCAAATCCACAAATGAGTAGGTGATTGTGAAAAATTGGTGTAGGCATCTCTTACATCAGCTTGTGTTTGAGTCCCTGTTCCAAAATCTCCTGTTACCCATATCCGGACCGGAGTTATGGATCCGGATGTTGGTGCTGTATAAAAATTGTTTGAAATTCCGCTTTGTAACAATTGCGAACGGGAACCAATTGCATAAAAATAATGGGATGCCGGTTGAAGCCCTGAAATTTTTACAACGTGTTCGGAGGTGACGGCTGGGTCATTAATGCTTTTTCCATAGGAAGTTGTGGTTCCATAATCAACCCGCGAAGTAGTTGGCACATCTGTTCTCCAGCGGACAATAACGGAATTCTCGGTAACAACCTGAAGGTATGCCCCACGGGTAATCTGGACAGGTTGTGCAGATATTCCAATAGCCCCCAAAATGATTACACAACAGATATAG
Source organism: Bacteroidia bacterium (assembly GCA_025450095.1). Next base: position 2,588 of record JANWID010000173.1, read on the forward strand.
AAACACTTGAATTTAATCACGGTGATATGTTTGATACGATAAAGGTACAAATATCCGGAAATAACCGGATTCGGACCTCGTTATTTTGCCATGAAAACACAAAAGCACAAAAAACTTATTGAACAGCGATTTTGAAAATGTTTATATTTTTTTCCAGGAAAAACTTGATCGTATAAATTCCACTTTCGTATTTAGAAAGGTTGATTGTTTTAAGGTTATTTAATTTTTGATTCATAATTAATTTTCCTGCAGCATCAATTACAATCATGTAATCGGAAGCTGAAAAATTTGTAGTGTTCATTATGTTAATGATGCCATGAGTAGGATTGGGAAATAATGAAATCCCGGTATTGGAAATATTATCTGAAATGCCAAGAGGATAATTCAATACCATGGTTGTGGAAGCCGTGGAAGTCGATACAGGTGCATTTTGATCGAAGAAAATATTTGCTGTGTTTTCAATCAACGTATTATTTACAATGGAGGAAATGGCCTCAATAGAGAATCTAACGAAGCCATGACTTTCAGGTTCATTGTTGGTGCTGTCGGGTAAATTAATGCCGTTAAAAAGAAATGTAACAATGCCATTCGGTGTCATGTTTACTGAAACTGCATGACTACTCATTATCAGATTGAAAGTTGATAAGTCCAGAGAAGCAGGTAATGTATCGGTAATCACTACATTCTCAGCAGGAGCATTACCTGTATTTTGAAAAGTGATTGTATAATTTAAAGTGTTTCCAATCAGCGTATAGTTCTGTCCCAAAATTTCATTTATAGGTTCGACATATTTGCCATTAGGATCATAAGAACATGCAATAATTTCAACAATAGTGTCGGTTTCAGAAGTGAGAATATTATTGACTGTATCCCTGATGTCTGCATAAACGATATAATCAACAGGAAGTGCCGGAGTATCTGGTTTGTCGACCTGCAGTTCAATTTGTTCCACCTGGAATGGCGCAAGGTGAGTGTAATGCCAATAGTATGTATTTTGAACTATTGAATCAGGAACGTAATTATATGTAAGAATTGTTATCGAATCATGCTTAACATAGGAAATTACTCCGCTAATAAATTCTGTGCCCGTATTTTCAACTTGCAACAATTGTTGTGAACCTGAATTTCAATTTGGAATACCTTCATTAAAATGCAGGTCCATTCCCGCAGTCTGCTGATCGGGTTTATATCCAAAATTAAAACCGCTAACTGAACCCGTTAATGAATCCACATGTACATGAAACAATAAAGAATCAGTTGTGAGTGTCCATCCGTTTGGTGGGGTTATTTGAACCGTGTAGTCTCCGACATTGACGGGGAAATTATAGTCTCCTGAATTCAATGTGTTTGCTGAAACATTAACTGGTTGTATGCTCAGTAACTGATTGTTCAGTCCTGCTTCGTACAGGTCTTTTACACCATTGGAATCAGCATCATAAAATACATTTCCACTTATATGATAAGGATAATTACCACTCCAATAATTAGAATATACATTGATAGTAGTACATAAATTATCGGTACAGCCTGATGAAGTGTCATTGATGGTAAGACAAACGGTGTAATTACCGACAAACTGATAAGTATGACTGGGATTCATACTTGTTGATGTGGCTCCATCTCCGAATGTCCATGAATAGGTAGGATTTATTCCCGAAGATGAATTCATAAACTGCAAAGGAACATTTTCAACAGGATTAGTCGTGTACGAAAAAGAAGCTGAACACAGGCTGGTTCCTAATAAAGAATTGAACGAGTGATATTCGGTATTACATCCCATATTACCCCATACACCGGTTACGCCATCGCTGGTTATCGTAACATGTCCGGTAAGCGGGATTGTTCCAATCACATTGGAATTTGTCTGGATAGTCAAACAGAAATTCCAGGTATGCATTTGACAATTATCTCCAAAATTATTTCCGGGTATACCATCCAGGTTACCGCCCGGACTACCTGCGGGATTATCATAATAAAATCCGGGCCCAAATACCAGACCGGTGCCATTACTCGTACAGGAGTTATACCAATCCCAGCTCCCTTGTCCATCACATGACAGCGCTGGTGAGTAAGGATTTATGGAGTTCAAATCCCATCCAGACCCAAAACTGACTCCAACACCATGAATCCAGGAAGCCGAAGATTGCGCATAATCAGTAATCGAAATACATATATCCACCGTTGTACCTGGTGCATATCCGCCGGCAGGTTGCGAAGGTGACAGTGTCATACTTACGGCCCCAACACAATTTGATTGAGAATGTATTGTGCCGGATAACAAAATGAATAAGAATAGGAGGACCAGATTTTTCATGGATAAAAGGCTTTATGATAAAAATAGAAGAAAAAATTAGCCAATCAACAATCCATGCATTTCGATTTCTAACAAAGCAATTAATTAATAATCAATTATATAGCTCCTTTAATTGAATTGCTATTATTTAATACTCTGATACATCTCTTCCTGTTTGACATCCAAAAGCAATTGAAGTACCTGGTATTTATAAATTTCGCCGGTTGTTTTTTGACGAAGGAAGCCTTCCTTGATATATTGAGTTAATTTTCTCAAAGGAATATCCAAAAGTTTCATGGCATCTGAGGTTGAAATGGAAGTCAGTCTTTTTTTCTCGGATTGTACTTCGGCATATAATGCATGCCATTCCAGCAACAACTTCAAAGTTTCCTTCGATGGAAATTCAGAAAAAAATTTAAGTTGTCCCTGTGATAAGGCCATATGGATGCAGCTTGCCGGATGCAATATAAGACTTTGTTTCCTGAAAAAACAAAATAACTAATCGAGGTAGTTTTCAAAGAAAAAAAAACGGCGGGTGTTACCCCGCCGTTCAGTCGAAAAATAGACCTAACCACAAGTCTAGAAGACCACAATTTTTTTGTGAACTGTATTTTCGCCACTACCAATGCGAACGAAATAAGTTCCCTGTGAAATATTTTTAAGATCAATCGAAGTTGTTGCGCCAGGATTTAATATTTGAATTACTTCTCTTCCGGCAACATCAAACATTTTTATGTAATCTACTTTCTGAGATCCTGTATAGTTAACATGAAGTACATCTTGTACCGGAGTAGGGTAAACCTGGATAAAATTATCCAGTGCTGATTCTTCCACACCTAAATAATTCGGATCGATTACCACGCCATCACCAATGCCATTTAACGACACCAGTGACTCGTTGGAAGTTACGGCCTCGATATCAAATGGCGATACACTCAATGTTACTTTTCCGGAAACATTGTCTGTTGTAACAATAGTAACCCGGGCAACGGGGCCTGCACCGTTAATATTCAGATGATCAATGCGTGATAATGCAATATCAACAAACCCATTCATGCCTTGTGATTTGTCAACGGTGATCATGTCAACCGCATTGATTCCAAAAATGGAGCCCGGATATGTAACATTAATGGAATTTACATCAACCAGTGAGGGGTCAAAATATAACCGGAATGCCAAACCATAGATACTATCAACCGGTGTAGCTATTGCGATATCAAAATCAACAGGCATAGAAAGATCA
>JANWID010000174.1 GCA_025450095.1 Bacteroidia bacterium
GGAAGTCTCGTAGGAGAACAGGGTGCCGATATGGTTTTGCAATCTCTGTGAATCTTTTACTTTTGTGATTGCACCAAACATAACACACTATGAAACCATCTGTACGTTACGGCCTGTTGCTGGGAGCAGTCCTTTCTGCATTACCACTTTTATTTTTTGCATTGGGAGTTGAGAAAGAAGATATGATCCAGAAAGTTTCCGGCTTCCTAAATGTTGCTATTACTGCTGTTATAATTTTTATGGGAATCCGTGAAATGCGCACTTTACAAAATGGCTTTATTACTTTCGGCAAGGGATTTTCCACCGGAATGATGATTGCCCTTATAGGTGGTGTTATAACCACAGTTTTTTCATACCTCTATTTTACAGTGATCAATCCGGGTATGATCACTTATATTAAAATGAAACAGGAAGAGGAAATGTTGAATCGTGGTATGACGGATGCCGATATTGAAAAAATGGCGGGCACTATGGAAATGTTTTCAAACCCCGCAGCAATGGCCGGGTTTGCACTGATTGGAATGCTGGTAATTGGACTGGTAATTTCACTGATCAGCTCAGGAATTCTTAAAAAAGAAGATCCTTCGGAAATGATATCCTGATTACCCGAATGATTCTATTGTGTTGCGGATGATACCGGCGCATTCCAGCAACTGATCTTCATTAATAACCAGCGGAGGTGCAAAACGGATGATATCGCCATGAGTAGGTTTTGCAAGCAATCCGTTTTCAGCCAGCTTCAGACAAACTGCCCATGCATTTTTGTCACCTTCCTCTTTAATTACAATCGCGTTCAGTAATCCTTTACCCCTGACCAGGGAAACGCGGTCTGATTTGATCGCATTCAACTCTCTTCTTAAAATTTCACCCAGGACAGCTGCATTCCCCGCCAGGTTTTCATCAACAACCACGTCGAGTGCTGCCATGGCTACCCTGCATGCTAACGGATTGCCCCCATACGTAGAACCATGTTCACCGGGTTTTATGCAGAGCATGATGTAATCATCGGCAAGTACAGCAGAAACCGGGAGAACTCCTCCTGAAAGAGCTTTACCAAGCAAAAGAATATCGGGCCGGACCTTTTCGTGATCACACGCCAGCATCAAACCTGTGCGTGCGATTCCGGTCTGGATTTCATCAGCAATAAATAATACGTTATGTTTTTTGCAAAGTGCAGCAGCTTTTGCCAAGTACCCTTCATCCGGAACAATAACTCCTGCTTCTCCCTGGATGGGTTCGACGAGAAAACCAGCTACATTGTTATCACGTAAAGCGGATTCCAATGCAGTAATATCATTAAATGGTATTACCGTAAAACCCGGAAGATAGGGTCCATAGTTACTGTAAGAATCAGGATCTGTGGAAATCGAAACTGCTGTCATGGTACGGCCATGGAAATTTCCTTCACAGACAATAATCCTGGCCTTGTCTTTTTCCACTTTCTTTACTTCGTAAGCCCACTTCCTGCAAAGCTTTATACCTGTTTCAACTGCTTCAACTCCGGTATTCATAGGTAGCAACTTGTCGTAGCCGAACATCCGGGTAATATATTCTGAAAATTCTCCCAGCAAGTTATTATGAAAAGCTCTTGATGTCAGGGTTAGTCGTGTTGCCTGTTCTGTAAGAGCGTTGATAATGCGGGGATGACAATGACCCTGGTTAACGGCGGAATACGCCGAAAGGAAATCGTAGTAGCGTTTTCCTTCCACATCCCATAAAAAAACACCTTCGCCCCGTGAAAGCACAACGGGCAATGGATGATAATTGTGGGCACTATGCTTTTCCTCAAGCTCAATCGCGTTCTTACTTGTCATTAAAAATATAGTTTCGGATTTCATTCTTTGCAAAGATAATTAAACATATCAACGTCTTTTACCTTACCAGGCTTATTGTTCCCCGGAGTATTTTTTTGCTGTTCTTAACATATCCTTCATAGGAGAATTCATAAATATAAATTCCCTGCGGAGCGTCGCTGCCATTATAAGTTCCATCCCATCCTGCATTGATACCGGTCCCGGAATAAATTAAAGCACCCCACCGGTTGAAAATTTTTAAATCCGCGTTTCTCACAAAATTTTCATAACCCTGCCACCGGTCATTTTTGGAATCATGATTGGGTGTAAAAGCATTCGGAAGAAATATATACGGTTGCTGATGCAATTCTATTTCATTAGAAAAACTGGAAGCACCATTCCCTCCTGATCCTTCAACAGCCCTGATCATATAATTATAAATTCCTTCCTGTGGATTTAGCAACTGATCAGAAAAAATGAATCCTGTATCCGGCAGCATGTAATAATTTTCAAATGCATCCGCTTCGCCCGTTTTCCGGTAAACCTCGTAATATTCAACACCGGTGTTCCAATCGTGGTATAGCGTCCATTGGAGACTGTTCTCCCACGGTGCCGCGTTTCCTGTTAATAAAATGGAACACGATTCATTGCTCATTTCACTGATACCACCACAATAATCACGGTTCAGCATATAATAACAATATGAATGCTCATCGACATTCACATTAACGTCCTTCCATACTTCGACAGCAGGATGCACCATTTCAGCAACCTGCTCGTAGTTTAATGCTCCGTCATTTTCCGAACGGTAAATGTATAATGTGGAATAAGGAGCGTCAGGAAAATGTTCCCATTTCAACTCGATTTCCTTGTCATCAACAACTGTTACATATTCTATATAGTTGAGCTTTGAATTTCCTTGTCCGTAAGAGCATAATGTATCCGATGAAGGCCCGGTCACTCCGCAACGGTTGGTTGCAATAACGTAATAACAATATTCATCCGTATCGTTGTTGATCGCCAATACGTCGTCGAAGGAGCTGGTTGTATCACTGAAAATAGTTTGCAATAACGTATATGCGCTTCCGTTGTGAGACCGGAAAATTTCAACTTTGGCAAAATATGCCTGCGAACCGGTAATATCGATCCAGGTGACCCGGTTAGTATGATCATCCACCAGGCCGATGCATTGAATGTTCAATGGTCCTGCCTGCGGTACCTGGTGAATATAAATGCGAAGTGTATCGGTTGTGATTGCCGGTAACGGGCAACCATCATCAATAACATCAAAAACTACCAGGTATGGTTGTGGCCTCCCATGTCCACAGATCGTATTCCAGCAGAAAGAAGTGGAAACGGTAACAGGTCCCGTATCCGGTGAAGCAATTGCAAAGGGTGGTAATATTCCAGGTCCGCCGAATGCGTTACCTGATAAATTCAATACCACATTGTCACCATCCGCATCTGTATAAACCGCGTTAAAACAAATTGTATCTGATTCGGTAATATTAAATGTAAGATTTCCCGGAAGGCTGTCGGTTAATAATTGTGGTGCCAGGTTTGCGCATGCAACGGACGTGATTTCAATTTCACGACGGATCATTCCAATCAGTATTCCATTCCGGTATTCATAAACTTCAAACGCAAGAGCAAACATTCCCAATTGATCTACTTTGGCAGATAGTATTCCGGAGACCGGATCAATAGTAGCCGATGGAATACTGTTAAATACATTGGAAAGGTTGTATCCGGGTGTCCACACAGCATTCGGGTACGGACCGGGTACCTGGTTTACCAATACAGCCTGGGGGTTTGTTTGAGTAGGATAACCCAGTGTTCCTGCCAAAGGATTTGCAAGGAAATAAACCAGCGAGTCACCATCGGGATCAGAAGCGGAGTAATCCAATGCGAAGGGTTGTCCTTCGCAAACATATGGCAATGGATCAAAATCAAATGCAGCGCTGGAGTTGTGTAAAGCGGGGTTTGGAATTTCTGCATAATACACCATTCCGGTTTCCAGGCCGTTAATCAGATTCACAATTCCGATGTTACGACAGCATCGTTGCCATGAGATATAATATCCATTTGGATTATCGGCAAGAGTTAATGTATCGGTATACACTCCTGCCTCTCCACAAACATCAGGAGGTGGTGAACAAGTCGATCCTGGCATGCTCAGCGATAATGCATAGAAATTTAAAAGTGGAATTGTAATGGAATCACGAAGCAAATTGGTTGTTCGTTCAAAAATTCCGATTTCAATAGTTGAATCAAATGGAGCCTGCCCGGTATTGCAGTCACGATATAATTTCAGAGTTACTTCAAACTGGTTGCCGGTAAGCCGCCGGTAGGTCAGATCACCACCAATCAGGTGAGTTGCCTGCAAATCAGCTAACGGGCAAAATGCAAGACAACAAAATAGTATCAGTTTGACTGCATACTTCCCGCTCAAAAGTTCTTGAAATTTTACTCCCCAAAACAAGTACATGATTCATTCGCCGTTCCCTTACACAAATATAGTAATTTTGCGCGATGAAACGAACGGTAGTTGAAGGTGTAATTGCTTCAGATATAGCTGATAAAGGGAAAGCTTTCGGTAAAGCGGCCGAAAAGGCGATTTTTATTGATGGCGCTGTTCCAGGTGATGTTGTGGACGTGCTGATCACCCGGAAATCAAAGTCTTTTGACGAAGGGAGGATTGAACGACTCGTTACACCATCTCCATACCGCACAGAACCTTTCTGTGAACATTTTGGAATTTGTGGAGGGTGCAAATGGCAACATATGACTTACGCTTCGCAATTACAGTTCAAGGAAAAACAGGTAAGAGATGCAATGGAACGGCTTGCGAAAATCCCTGATCCTCCAATGAATTCCATTCGTGGTGCAGCTGCCACACGATATTACAGGAATAAAATGGAATTTACGTTTACGGATCGACGTTACCTGCTGGAATCGGAAATAAGTGATACACGGGAAAAAGAAATGAATGGTCTTGGATTTCATATTCCGGGTAAATTCAACAAAGTACTTAACCTGAATCATTGTTACCTGCAGGATGCACAAGCTGATGAGATCCGTCTTTTTGTTGGTAACTGGACTAAAGAACATCAATATTCCTACTCTGATCTGAAACACCAGACGGGTTTATTGCGAAACCTTATCATCCGGAATACCAGCACCGGTGAATGGATGGTGATTGTTGTCTTCCGGGAAAATAACCAGGAACTGGTAATGCAATTAATGGAAGTCATAAGGGACAAATTTTCATGGATTACTTCACTACAATATATCATCAACTCAAAACGTAACGACTCGCTGCACGACCAGGAAGCGATCCTGTTTCATGGAAAACCACATATCATTGAGCAGCTGGAAAATCTTAAATTCATAATTGGTCCGAAATCTTTTTTTCAGACCAATACCTTGCAGGCACTGGAACTCTATCGTATCACGAGAGAACTCGCGGGATTAACAGGAAATGAAATTGTATATGACCTGTACACAGGAACCGGTTCTATTGCAGCATTTGTATCTGGCGGAGCCAAAAAAGTGATCGGCATCGAGTACATCCAGGGTGCTATTGACGATGCAAAATGTAATGCGGAACTGAATAACATTCCGAATACCACATTCGTTGCAGGCGATATGAAGGATATTTTTACTGCTGATTTTATTGCAACGCATGGTAAGCCGGATGTTATCATAACCGATCCACCCAGAGCTGGAATGCACACGGATGTGGTGCAATGCATCCTGGATTCCGGTGCTGAAAAAATAGTTTATGTAAGTTGTAATCCTGGCACACAGGCAAGAGATATTGCATTACTATCGCCGGGTTATCAGGTTATGAAACTGGTTCCGGTGGATATGTTCCCGCATACTTCGCATGTGGAAAATGTTGCCTTGCTCATGAAACGCTGATTTGAAAAAGTAAAAAACAAATGCATTCTGAACTGGATAAAACGTATTGGGACAAACGTTATTTAACGGCTGATACCGGGTGGGATGCCGGAACTATTACTACGCCGATAAAAGAGTATATTGATCAGCTTGATTCCAGTGAATTTAAAATTCTTGTTCCCGGAGCTGGAAATGGTTATGAAGCAGAATATCTTTTCAGGAATGGATATAAAGATGTCACCATACTCGACATTTCTGAATTACCATTACAAAAAATAAAAGACCGTATTCCGGAGTTTCCGGAAAATCAGCTGCTGTGCACCGATTTTTTCAGTCACTCAGGACAATACGACCTGGTTATTGAACAAACATTTTTCTGTGCACTAGACCCGATACTTCGGATTGAATATGCTAAAAATATGCAAAGCCTTCTTCGCCCTGGTGGTAAACTCGTCGGGGTGCTCTTTGATGATACTTTTCCCGATGGCCCTCCTTTCGGGGGAAATAAGGATGAATATCTCGGGATTTTTGGTCCGTTTTTCAAAATAAAAGTGACTGAAAGATGTTATAATTCAATAGGTCCCAGAAAAGACCGGGAATTATTTATCATCCTTGAGAAACCTTAATAACTTTTGTGTGTTAAAAACTTTATGTATCAGCGGTTTATACCGCTTCCCCTATTTCTTATTATTTGTAATTTTGCGAAAATGAATAAATATTTTGCGTATATCCTATTGGTATTCAATACCATGCTGCTAAGTTCGGAAGTCCCGGCCCAGGCACTAAAGGATTCTGCAACCGTAAATGTTAGTTCATCGGATCAAAACCTACTCGAAGAATATCTGAAAGGTTATTACAGCCAGGTTTTTGGTTTCGATATTCCGCAGATTTTTAATTCCGATTTATATGGAAGTATTGAGAAATGGCTGGGAACTCCTTATCAGTATGCGGGTAAATCATTTAATGGAATCGACTGCTCTTCTTTTGTAAACCGTATTTATGAAACCGTTTATTGTCATATCTTAACGGGCAATTCGGCGGATATAGCAAAGCAGGTAACAAAACTTCCGAAAGAGAAATTGAGAGAAGGTGATCTTGTTTTCTTTAAAATAAATCATCGGAACATTTCACATGTGGGTGTTTACCTTGGTGATGATAAATTTGCGCATGCGAGCAGATCAAAAGGTGTAATCATCAGCGATCTGAATGCGCCGTATTATAAAAAGTATTTTGTAAAAGCGGGACGTGTCAATTTCCCCATCAATTGAATTTCCATGAACAGGTCGCGTACATTATTGCTGAACCACCAGCAGATCACACAACGCATCAATCGTATCGCGTGGCAGATTTTCGAAGATAACAGCGAAGAAAAAGAAATTTTTATCATCGGTATCCGGAACAACGGGTATGTACTGGCACAAAAAATTCAAAAAGCAGTGCAGCATGTCTGTGACCTGGAAGTGCATTTGCTGGAACTGCAGATTGATAAGCAGCGACAGGAAAACGATGAAGTAACCATTTCAGGTGCTACGGAAGCCTGGGTAGGAAAATCAATAATCCTGGTTGATGATGTTTTGAATTCAGGCAAAACACTTATTTATTCTATGAAAGCCATCCTGAACACAGATACAAGGAAAATACGAACTGTGTTGATGGTGGATCGCGATCACCGCCGCTACCCAATCATGACCGATTTTGTCGGGATGACACTTTCAACTACTTTCCAGGAGCATGTAAGTGTAGAGTTCGGTGCTGAAGATGCCGTTTATCTCAGCTGAGCTTCGCCATTCCGAATTGTACTGAGTAATTCCTGGACATCCAGATTTTCACCCTGTACAATATAATGACACTGCCGGTAAAAATATTCACGTTCCTTTAGTGTTTCCACAATATATTCCATCAGTTCCACATCGCTTTTCCCGGAAAGGAGTGGACGTTTCTGCCGGGAACCAGCCAGCCGGTGAAATAATGCTCCGGGGGTCATGCTTATAAAAACAGTAATGCCATGACTCTTCATCCAGTTGAGATTATCGTTGAAACATGGTGTTCCTCCACCGCAGGAAATGACAGCATCCTGCAACTCAGTAGTATTTTGCAATACCATAGATTCAATCTCCCGGAAGCGAACTTCTCCCGAACGGAATAATTCAGGAACCGAATGACCGGTTTCCGTTTCAATTTTTGCATCCAGATCGATGAAAGGATATTTCATCAGCGATGCAAGTTTTTTTCCGGCGGTTGTTTTACCGGCTCCCATAAATCCCGTTAAAAAAATAAGCATATGTACTTTGAATCAGTGCGGTAAAAATACCATTCCAGTAATCAAAAAATAATTACCTGGTGAAAAATTTCATTTTATAATCAACATCCACTTTTCCCTTCGAAATATCAATTAATTTTCCTTTGATAAGCTTTTTCTTTAGCGGACTCAGTCTGTCGGTAAACAATATTCCCTCCAGGTGATCGTATTCATGCTGAATAATCCGTGCAGCGATTCCTGAATAAGTTTCCTTTTTTTCAACAAAATTTTCATCATAATACTTCAGGTAAACCACAGAATGACGGTTCACATCATCCCGGATACCGGGAATACTCAGGCAGCCTTCATTAAACTTCCATATTTCACCCGATTCATCCAGTATCTCCGGGTTAATAAATACCTTTTTGAATCCCCCCAATGATTCATCTTCTTCCGCAAAGGGAGCACCATCAACTACAAATACCCGGATTGAAAAATTTACCTGGGGTGCCGCAAGTCCAACACCCGCGCTGCCATACATGGTTTCAAATAATGAATCAATAAATACATTCAGGTGAGGGTAATCGGGTCCGATTTCAGCAGCTCGTTTCTTAAGTACCGGGTGACCGTATGCAACAATGGGGTATATCATATTCACTGGTGGAGTCTGTGTGGTATTATTGATTTATACTGTTTATGATATGAATGTGTTGGATTAACTGCGGAAAATTATGGGATGATTGTACGGCGTTCCAGCCATGATTGCAAAATTATTACTGCGCTAACCAGGTCCACGAGACTTTTATCAGCACGATCTTTTTTTTTCATTCCACTGGCCAAAATGGTTTGTTTCGCAATGGAAGAAGTAAACCGTTCATCCATCCGGTGCACCGGGATGCCCGGATATTTTTTTTCAAATTGTTTAATAAACCCCCGGATGTGTATTGTTGCATCTGTTGATGCATTGTTCAGTTTTTTAGGCTCTCCAACTACAATGGCAACAACTTCCTCCCTGTCCATATATTCCTTTAGAAACTGGAATAAATCGACAGTACGTACCGTTTCAAGTGCAAATGCGAACGTTTGTGTTTCATCCGTAACTGCGATACCTGTTCTCTTTGTACCGTAATCAATAGCAAGTATGCGCGCCATGGTTTAAGAGGGTAAAATTATGAAATTACCCCTGAAATTACGACACGATATCAACGGAATCCGGTTCAAAGCTTAACTTTGCCCACCTAAATTTCAATTTATTATGTTGCAGGAAATTATTGAAAAAGCCTGGGAAAACAGGTCATTGCTCGAAAAAGAGGAAACCCGGCTGGCTATTCATGAAGTGATCCGGCAACTTGATTCGGGTACGCTGCGTGTTGCTACGCCACATGATAACGGATGGTCTGTAAATGAATGGGTGAAAAAAGCGGTGTTATTATTTTTCCCGGTTAGTAAAATGTCAACCATTCACGTTGGACCCCTCGAGTTTCATGATAAAATTCCGCTGAAATCGGGGTATGAACAAATAGGAGTACGTGTGGTTCCTCATGCTATTGCCCGCTATGGCAGCTACCTTGCCCCGGGTGTGATACTCATGCCTTCGTATGTGAATATCGGAGCGTATGTCGATTCAGGTACACTTGTGGATACCTGGGCAACTGTTGGTTCCTGTGCCCAGATTGGTAAAAATGTTCACCTCAGCGGAGGTGTTGGTATCGGTGGGGTACTGGAACCGATACAGGCTGCCCCTGTAATTATCGGCAATGACTGCTTCATCGGATCCCGTTGCATCGTTGTGGAAGGTGTCCAGGTAGAAAATGAAGCCGTGCTGGGTGCCAATGTAGTGCTGACCATGTCAACTAAAATTATTGATGTAACCGGACCAGAACCTGTTGAATACCGCGGCCGGGTTCCTGCCCGCTCGGTTGTGATACCCGGCAGCTATACCAAAGAATTTCCTGCAGGCAGCTACCAGGTTCCGTGTGCGCTGATCATCGGTAAACGAAAAGCCTCCACCGATCTTAAAACGTCCCTCAACAGTGCATTGCGCGAATATAACGTTGCCGTATAAATGAAATGAATAAGATCCTGGTAATACAAACCGCTTTTCTCGGTGATGTGATTCTTGCTACTTCCCTTCTGGAAAAGCTGAAGACATGCTTCCCCGATGCTTCTATCAGTATCCTGGTAAGGGAAGGCAATGAAAGCCTGTTCCGTCAGCATCCCTTTCTTTCCGACGTGCTGGTGTGGAAAAAAAAGAATAACAAATGGCGCAACCTGGTGTCCATGATGTTCACGGTACGAAAACGGAAGTTTGATGCAGTTTTCAATCTCCAGCGCTTCTTTTCTTCCGGATTGTTAACAGTATTTTCGGGCGCAAAAATAAAAGCGGGGTTTGATAAAAATCCGTGGTCGTTTCTTTATACAAATGTGACTTCACATACTATCGGTGATGGTAGTCATGAAATAGAGCGGAATAACATACTGCTCCAGGGAATTTGTACAGGCGATGCCGTAAAACCAAAGCTATATCCTGCAGCCGCCGATGATGATGCAACAGCAGTATGGAAAAAAAAACGTTATGTAACCATGGCTCCTGCATCCGTATGGTTCACCAAACAGCTACCTGAAAACAAGTGGGTGGAAATGATTTCAAAAGCGGTTCCCGGACTTACATTTTATCTCCTGGGTGCGCCATCCGATTCCATCCTCTGTGAATCCATTCTAAAAACTTCCGGATCGGCTCATGTAATCAATCTTGCTGGTAAGCTCAGCTTCCTGGAATCAGCATCACTCATGCGCGATGCAGAAATGAATTATGTAAATGATTCCGGTCCCCTGCATATTGCGTCTGCCATGAATGCTCCGGTAACTGCATTCTTTTGCAGCACCGTACCCGCATACGGTTTCGGACCCCTCTCGGAAAAATCAATTGTAGTTGAAACAAGCGA
>JANWID010000175.1 GCA_025450095.1 Bacteroidia bacterium
CATGCCGTTAGTGTATACTTAAAAGTAAACGGCAATCCTGCTTTTACAAAATATTATAAATGGATTTTGTCAACAATGAAAAAGAGTTTTTGCACAGTCTGACGTTCCGCCGGTTTGCGCAGGGCCGGCTTACCAATTTAATAAAAATAAAAAACTTCAGGCCGGCCTTGCGCAATACCGGCTGTTATCGGCTGTTTATCCTCTATCTATATAAATAGAAACATTACTCTTCTTTTCTACTATAAACTGTTTTCTCCTTCTTTTTCCACCAGTTCTTTTTATTTTTATAAAGGATTAAGTCATTTCCCTTTTTATATAAAGTTAATTGATTAAGAGTAGAGGTGTCCCTGACTCCGATATCAGCAACTAAGGAATCACCTTGGATACGATATTTTGTTCTAACAAGAATACATGAGTCAAGAATTAAACATTCAATTGTTTCAATAAAATTACCAATGCCTTTCCAATGTTGTCCATCGTCGCAAAAAATGATCTTCTCAAATTTTCCATTTTTCGCATTAATATTTGATTTTGTGAAATAAAAGCAATTAGAACACCACGGTGAATGTGTCTGGCAGTATGATATTGTGTCCTGTCCAAAACAGTACGTTATCCAGCTGCAGAATAATAACAAGTAGCAAATTATTTTTTTCAGGGTTGAGTTTGTTTAAATAGCCGATAACTTGTTTATATCCGCAACACCATAGCCCCTATCCTCCAATATAGACCGAATTGCAGCAGTAATGTTCGATGCTCCGTAAAAATAAGGTTTTGAGATGATTCTACCAATTTTGTTCACCGCCACTTTTGCGATGAAAAAGTTGGTGTGTTAAATCTGCATTCCTCCCGCAGGTTTCTTCTTTGTTTTAGAAAAAATATTGAACTGCACTCCGTAGGAAGGAACAATGCTTATTCCTTTCAGCAATACATCAGAGCCGCCCAGCATGGAGTATCTTCCATAATTCTGATAGTACGCAGCTAATGAGAAATTAAAAAACACATATTTTTTCCCGACTTTTACATTGATAAAAGTTCCATACGCATCAAATCCCGACTTTCCGGAAACGGGTAGTAACAACTCTGGCGGAACATTGTCTATTGCCTCTTCCACATAAATATTTTCCGGAGCGATTTCATATTTGATAAAACTGTGGGAGTAAACTACTCCGAATGAAAAACAACCGACACGTTCTTCGGGTCCGAATGATTTGCTGAATACCAAGGGAATGGTAATGTCTTTCCTGGACATATCCAATCCGAAAAACTCCTGAACTTTATCAAAGTTGGAGGAATTCAGGAAGCTGTAATTCTGCCAGGAGTATTGGGCTCCGATACTACCGTAAAATCCGCTTATATCTGATTCATTACAATTTTTGTTGGAACCCATAAATTGATACATCATATCAAAAGCATTGGCACCGCCTGTATTTCTGTAACCTATATCAAACCGATGCCCTAAACCATATCTGAAATAAAATTCCGTGTTGTAACTGATGGGATCCAGGCAATACGCCATAAAAGCTGAATTCAGGTTGGCAATTTGCTGGGAAAAAATAACGGTATCCTCTCCCATAGCTGATTCTGCCAGGTTCTTAGTGCTTTTTATGGAACGCTCAATGGAGGCGGATGAAACGTTGATCGTGTTATTAATTCCAAACCTGACTTGTCCTTTGGGCAATACTTTACCCGATGTCAATATGGAACGTGGAGCGCTGCAGGAACTAATGACAAAGCATATTCTAATAAGGATGAGTGTAATGAGTATAGATCTTAGCCGCATTATACCATGGTAAAAATTCAATTGGCCGCAAAATTAATACCATAATCCGCCAATTTCCGGAGCCGGCTTTATAACGGTTCCGGATGTCCGAACTTTCAGGGTAAAAATGTCAACCCAGTGTAAAGCGTTCGCTATTTTATTTTCACTTTTAATTCATCAAATCTTTCAAGCAATAAAAGATCGTAGAGCTCTTTAACCTCGTTCCAATCTGTTGCCTGATATTTAGTCTCTATTCCTTCGAATATTACCGAAATTGATAAATCCTTGTTTACTTCAATTACGTTTTCATCATTCGTAGTAACGGAAACCCAAAACGCCCCGTGCTCATCATCCATTTGCTGAATGTCCTGAATAGCTTTTTCTATATCCGCTTCACCGATGTTATCTTTCTGGTATCCGTCAGCATATTGTATGTAATTTTCACTCATAGAGATTATCTTATATGATTCCAAAACGCTTCCATGTTATTGTGAATGTATGAATTCAAAAGAATTCTGAAATCTTCACTAGTGGTAAGAGTAATTAATCCTTTCGACAAATCTGGTCTGAATGCCCAGATCCAACAGAGAATTTCTTCTCGTAAAGGTGGTTTGTTATCGGGAATAAATTCAATAAATCCTTCTGCTACGTCAATTGTATTTTCAACCAGGCAGTCAATGGCAGAGCGCCTTTCGTCGAATTTTTCAAAATCTACCACATCCGTCCACTTAACTTTTGTGGGATATGATTCTAATAAGACAGCTAATTCATTTTCCATTATAATAACACAAATGTTTTCAGGCTTTGAATTTCCCAATCGAAATCAGGAGTTTCGATGATTATATTAAACTTTTATCCTTCCATTTGTCCACCACTCAATAAATTTGGTCAGATTCGGTGCAACCCACGTTCTGCTGTCGTTTTCGTGATTCCAGGTAAAAATGTCAAATCTGTCAACTTTCCCATTGAGGGTAACAAAGCCAAATAAGTCACCGTTACCTGCGTCGGAAAAGAAAAGTAATTGCTCAAACGACATATACAGTTCTTTAAAATCAGGATAAGTACGGTATTCTTTATTTGTTTCAATCACTCTTTCGGTTGTCCAGATAAGCTCGCCAATTTTTACACCATTCAATTTTTCAACTATCCCGTTAGTTTGCCTGTATAATTCTTCCAGTTCGTTTGGCAATTCATCAAGTCCGAATTGCCCTTTTAAGTCAACGAGTAAACTTTCAGATACGGGTAAATTGAAGTCAAAACTTGTAGTCTTGTCAGTTGGGTTAAGTCCATTTAATATGTATTCTTTCCAGTTCATTTTGGTGCCTGGTTATATTTCCAGCGGGATAGGGATTAAAGAAGTAAATCTACTTTAATTTTAATTTTCTCTTGCTGCCCTTCGTTTACGAATTATTGAAATAATTCTTTCCGTCAATAAACCATAAAACAGAACATCGATTGTAAGTCCTGTTAAGAACAATGTAAAATTGTAGGGTTCGGATATCAATTTCCAGAATATAAAAATAGCTGGAAACATAAATACCAGGAACAGTTTTGATAAAAATATGAAAAAGATATTATTTCCCAGTGTTCCCTCATCCGCGGCTGCATAGGCAACAAAAGATAAAAATGCGAGAACCCCATAAATAGCTGTCGTGATCAGGAATATCCAATAGTTAAAGTTGTTTAGCTTCATAGGCCTATTTCATCATCATAAAGTCATGCAGTCCTATTTGCTGTATCATATAAGGCCACATCTCCACTCCTTTTGCTCCGGAAACAGTTCCGACATTTGAAGTTTCTTCAAATTCACCGCCTTCCTTAGTCTGAATGTCTGACGAATAAGAAAGGGAATACTTCGTCCGGTTTTTCATTAAAAGCAGAACCTTCATATTTTTCTCCTTTTCCTCTTTAGTTTCGCCACTGGTTCCTACACAGAAATAGAAATCTATCGTTCCAGCCGGACCCTTTGCTTTGAACAAAGAGTCATTTTCCCAGGTATCAATAACATCATGAAATGGTTCAAATTCAATAATAGAATAATTAAACCGTGAGGAGTCTAAAGGATATAATTTTATTGTAAACTTAGTTCCCAGTGGAAAAGCAAAACCATTCGCGGGATCTGTTGGCAACTCCTGGGAGTAAACAGCAAAACCTGGCATAATAAATAAAATCAACAATAATCTCTTCATCATTTAAAATGTTGTTTTTTGTATAACCACTAACGAAGTTATATTCTTAATATTTCACGTATTTTGTATAAAGTAGCAGGCAACTTTCGACACAGGTTCAAAGAATATCTTCAAATCACCATCACCCCAAAAGTTTAATTCAGTGAATAGCGTTTCATAATACTCACTATGTCCTTTAAAGTTTTTCTCTTTCGTTGTTATAGGGCCGTTGCTCATAAGCTGACAAACAAACTGCATTTTTCTATTTGATTTGGGACATATCGGTGCTTCGGAAAGCTGAGTCCAATGTGGTTCACCCGCAATAGCCACAACTTCAAATTCGTTATCATCGTTTATTCCCTCAAACGGTGCCAGTGAAAAGTTAGCCTGGTTGTAAATAACGTATGAGTCTTTAGTCAGCTCGTCATACTCCGTTGATATTTCTGCTGAATTTACCGGGTAGATCAGCTTCGGTGCATTTTCGTTTTCATAGTCCAAAAAGATATAGTCAAAGTTTGTAAAAATGGGACAAATCAAATGCAAACGAAATGGCAGCCATTCAAAGTTTTTGTCATTATTATTAATGAAACCTAAATACTGAAAGCCTCCCATAAATTCGTTTTCCGGAATCTTAAAATCAGATGGGATGTCTCCGCCTAGTTGGTGCAGTCCTTTATCGTCTTGTATAAATTGCATTTGATTTTCCAAAGTCAAGATGTTTTTAAATTTTTTTATAGGGTAGATACTGGAAACAGGAAAGTTAAACGTTTTCCCTTTATATCCAAATGGAAATGTTCTATGGTAGTATATATTTTCCACACAATTCAATCCAAAGAATATAACCGGATACACTTCCAAAACAACCAGCCAAAATAAAGGGGAAACGTTCTTGTTTGGGCACAAACTTAAAAATGATTAAAATTAAAACAACAAGTCCGATGGCTATCTTGTAAAACTAAATGAATTTCGTATAACGTTCTGCCAGTTGCCGCAGGGCGATTCCGGAACACTAAAGTTACAGATTCCCCCTTTACGTTCCAAACGAAGCTAAAATCACATTCCTAACTTCAAAAGTCAAGCCTTGCGTGCAACTGGCTGTTATCCGTAGTTTTATTCCCCTATTGGAGGTGGTTGCTAGCTTTCACGATCTTTCCCTTCTTAATAACACCGCTTTTGTTCCTTACTTCATATAGATATATTCCTTTTTCAAGTTGTGTAGTATTTAAAGTCACAGAGTTTGAAAAAGTTTGTGCAATGATTGCTCTGGAAATAACATCATATATCACGACCTCTAATTGATCACCGGTGTGGCTTCTGATATTTAATCTTTCATCAAACGGATTAGGATATAATCTAAATTCATCAGGGTACGAAATTTCAGGAATTCCGACACCGGGATCATAGCCCAACCTGGCAACAAAAATATCGTTATTACAGGAATTCAATAAAGTATCACCACCAATAATTAAGGGTGTTATATGATATCCACCGCATAAATATACACTTCCGTTTTTCCCGATACCCAATCTGCTTTCATCATGTGCACCATTATTTAATGCTTTTGCCCACATGGCAGTACCTGATGAATCGCATTTGACTATGAACATCGGTTCATAGCTATTGATGGGTATTTGTAAAACTATAGAATCTAAAGTAATTGAACTATCTATAACCCCACTCATATATATGTTTCCAATTGAATCAGCAACAATAAAATTTGTAAGACCTTTGCTGTAACTTTTTGCCCACAACGCATTTCCTGAAGAATCATATTTCACAAAATAGTTGGTATTAATGCCGTTATTTAGCAGAACAACTGAATCAAAAGTAACGGAAGGAGAATTAAAATAACCTATAACATATACCTCATTATAAGCTGATACTGTTAAGTCATTTCCTATTTCAGTCATCGCTCCGATTGAATTATTTGCCCAGATAGCATTGCCTGAAGAGTCGTATTTAACAAGAAACATACTGGAATAACCTGGCGAACCTATCAGCGTATCAGAGCCAAATACAATAAATTGGGAGTTAAATATCCCCGTTATATATACATTACCGGATAAGTCAGACGCTATTGAGAAAGAATCATCGCCTGAACTGCCACCTTCAATAATAGCCCACTTTACGTTACCGGATGAATCATATTTGGCAATAAATATTTCACCATTTCCGGAATTAGTAAATACATAAGATTCAAATGCGATACTTGTACCTGCAAATAGTCCGGTTATGTAAACATTTCCTGAATAATCTGTGGCGACACCCCGACTTACAACAATCGGAGAATTTCCACCAGCATTCCTTGCCCATTGCACATTTCCTGATGAATCGTATTTAACAAGAAAAAGATTCCCGCCTGGGGTATAGCTTAAAGTATCTGAATCAAAGTAAACATCTGAATTACCATAAATACCCGTTATGTAAACATTTCCCGAAATATCTGTGACAACATCAAGAACATAACTATGACCCGTTCCTACAGCATTTTTAGCCCATAGTATATTTCCTAATGAATCGTATTTCGCTACAAAAGCATTTCCAGAAGATTGACTTGAACCATAAAGCGTAAAAGGTCCAAAAGAAATTGATGAAGCCAGAAAGTGGCCCGCTACAAAAACATTTCCAAATGCATCAGTTGCCATCCTTGATCCACTTCCAAATCCGTTAATATTGCTACTTGTAGAGCTCCTGGCCCATAGCCAATCGGGTGTTTGCGCATTGCAAATCCTGCAAGCAATCAGCATTATGATTAGACAACAGATTTTTTTCATGGTACAAAAATTACGGATAACTCTCTTATACCCGCTACTCTATTTCGCCAATTATGCCCAAATGGCATGTTACCCGAAGTAAAGCCTCGCTTTATACAAATATAAATTATAAACATAGAACGCCAACAACCTTAACTCACCCGGCTATAATCTCCTTTTTGCTTCATTTTGTTATCCAGGATTTTTGTTGTTATCGCATGTTCCGGTTTTATTGGTTGAGGATCCTGGCCGGGAAATGCAATGGCTGCCTTGTGTGCCAGCTCCAGGATGGCCGTCATTAGCCGGATCCACAATTTTCAATTCTGCAAAAACCGCATTTAAACGGACGAATTCATTAAAGGTTGCATTTACAACATTTGTCTGATTTTTCTTTCAGCATGTATTTAAATAATACAATCCTATTGAATTGATTTCACTTTATGGCTTGAATTGATCTAAATTATTGAATTCCTGTGAATTGATTTTGTTGATAAATTATAATGAGTAATAATATGCCAGTCTGATTTATTATTTCCGAAACCATTAAAATGCTTTATCGTATGTCTGCTTTATTACTTCTATAAAAGAAAGAATATGAATTCACCAAACCGCAACCAAAAGACTCAGGCAGGTCAACGGCCCCGGCAGATTATTTCCATGCGTTACAGGATTATTATCGTATCCATGTGCCTGTTACTGCCAGTCATTTCATTGATACTTTTAAATCTTTCCGGGAATGAAAATGTATTTGGTAATGCCAATGGCGAGTATCGTACAAAAGCATCGGGAAACTGGAGCGATATCAACATTTGGGAGAAGAGTCAGGGATCAAGCTGGATCAGTGTTACAACTCCACCAACAAGTGCCGATAGAGATATCACTATTATGGCAGGACATACTGTTACTGTAACTGCCCCCGTTACAGCAGATCAGATGATAATTGCCTCCGGAGGGCAAGTCATTATAAATACGGGTATCGTATTTACAGTTGCGAATGGAACAGGAACTGACCTGTCTGTTTCCGGAATCTTAAGTAATGCCGGTACGATAACTATTACCGCAGGTTCGAACATGTCTGTTGAAAGTGGTGGAAAGTACCAACATACCTATACAACAACTGCAGGTACGATTCCTGTTGCATCATGGAATGTCGGATCTGTTTGCGAAATTACTGGTTATACAACTAACGCTACCGCACCTGCTGGACTGAACCAGACCTTTGGAAACTTTACCTGGGATTGTGCATCTCAATCGCAGGATATCAACCTGAACGGAACACTCACAGCTATTGCCGGTAATTTTACAATGACTTCATCGGGTACGAAGGAAC
>JANWID010000176.1 GCA_025450095.1 Bacteroidia bacterium
ATCATGGCTCCGCGTGTTGGCGCAAACGGAGAACGTTTTAATCCTTCAAAAGCATGGCAGGAAAGCCAGGCATATCGCCAACAAATGAGCACCTTCAATGCCGGTAACTGGACTTTAATTGGTCCTGCACTTATTCCTTCGGGAGGTGGTGGTGCCGGTCGACTCAATTTTGTACGTATACATCCAACAAATCCTGATATAGTTTTCACAGGTTCACCCGCAGGTGGGTTGTGGCGCTCCGATGATGGCGGACTCAGCTGGGCAACAAATACCGATCAGCTTGCACAGGTAATCGGTTGTACCGATCTCGCTATCGATCCTAACAATCCTGATATTATGTACCTCGCTACCGGTGATGGTGATGCCGGCGACACCTATACCGTTGGTGTTTTAAAAACTACCGACGGTGGTATAACCTGGAATACAACAGGGCTTTCATTCTTTACCGCCAATTACAGGCAGATGAGTAAAATTCTTATCAATCCGAATAACACCAGCACTATTCTCGTTGCAACAACAGGTGGTGTTTTCGTGAGCACTGATGCAGGCGCAACATTTACAATGACGCTTGCCGGTGCATACAAGGATATGGAATTCAGGCCAAGCGATCCCGATGTGGTGTATGCTGCAGGTGCTGAATTCTGGAAATCAACCGACGGCGGACAAAACTGGACGCATATCACTTCCGGATTACCTCCTGCAACAAATGTTAGTCGTATGGCCATAGCCGTTACAGCGGCGGATCCCAATTATGTTTATATGATTGTGGGTTTACCCGCTCCGAATTATGGAACCGAAGGATTTTACAGATCTACAAACAGCGGTAATAGCTTTACCAATCCCAGCAATCCGGGACTTGGAAACCAGCAATGGTATGACCTGTGTCTCGCAGCTTCACCGACAAATAAAGATGAACTGTTGATGGGAGGACAAACTGATTTTCTGAAATCAAATGATGGTGGCGGATTGTGGTACCAGAGCGGGGGAAACACCCATGTGGATTATCATGATGTAGTTTATGCGAATTCCTCAACAGTTTTCATGACCAGTGATGGTGGTGTATTTGTTTCATATGACAACGGAAATAACTGGGATGACCTGAGCAACACATTAACGATCGCGCAGATGTATGGCTTTGGTCAGTCGAGCACCAATCCAAACCTGTTAGTGCAAGGTTGGCAGGATAACGGAACCAATCGCTGGAACGGATCCAGCTGGGCGCACATTTTTGGCGCTGACGGAATGTTATGTTTCATCGATCGTACAAATGATCTGAACATCTGGGCATCTACTCAGAATGGCGGTTTAATAAAATCCACAAATGGCGGAGCTTCTTTCACCAATGCTACTGGCGGTATTAATGAAGCTGGTGGATGGGTAACCCCATGGATGCAGGATCCGGTAGTTGCAAATACCTTGTATGCCGGTTTTATTAATGTATGGAAAAGTACAAATGGCGGCGGAACATGGACGAAGATCAGCACGCTTCCCGGTGCAACAAATATCACGACGCTTGCTGTTTCTCCTGCAAACAATATGATCATCTGGGCAGCTAAACCATCCGGATTACATATGACTTCAAACGGCGGAACAAACTGGACTGCTATCACCAACGTTCCTTCCGGAACTATTACCGGAATTGCATGCAGCAATACCGATGCGAACAAAGCATGGATAACGTATTCCGGCTATTCGAATATCAATAAGGTATTCCAGACTAACGATATGGGAGCAACATGGATTAATATCTCCCCTTCCATTCCCAATATTCCTGTGAACTGCATTACTTATGTCGATAATTCAAACGACGCGATTTATATCGGAACTGACCTGGGTGTTTTCTACAAAGATGCTTCTATTAGTGTATGGGAACCATTTTTCAACGGGGTACCCAATGTTATCTTATCGGAACTTCATATATTTTACCCTACCGGGAAAATCCGCGCTTCTACTTACGGTCGTGGCATATGGGAATCTGACCTGTTTGTTCCGGGCTCTTATGCGCCGGGTGCAGCTTTCACAGTTAACAAACGGATCGTATGTCCGGGTGCGGCACTTCAATTCACGGATTATTCCACAGGTTCTCCCACCAGCTGGAGCTGGACATTTAACGGTGGATCACCATCAAGTTCAAATTCGCAGAACCCGGTTGTAGTTTATAACAACCCCGGTGTATATGAAGTAACTCTAAACGTTACCAATTCTATTGGCAACAGCAGTGTGACTTACACGAACTATATTTCCATTGCATCGAGTCCGCAAAATCCACCCAATACAGTTGGCGATGTACGATGCGGACCGGGTGTTGTTAATCTTTCCGCAACAGGCGCTGGAATCGGCAACCTGCGCTGGTGGGATGCTCCGGGCGGAGGTAATGTTGTGAATGTAGGAAGCACCTATTCTCCTTTCATAAACAATACGACCACATATTGGGTAGATGAAGATTTCCCAAGTGGCAGCCAGGATTATGTTGGTGAAGTAAACAACTCGATTGGTGCCGGAATGTTTTTCACTGCGAATGATATCCGCGGGTTGTATTTTGACGTTCTTCAACCGGTAATTATTAATTCATTTGATGTGTTCTCAAATTCTGCAGGTGACAGAACTATCGAGGTTCTCGACGGACAGGGAAACACTGTTGTTGATACAACGATCTTTATCCCTGCAAGTCCCAATGTTCCTTATACAGCGACTGTGGATATCACTCTTTATCCCGGAGTCAATTATTTTATAAAGTGCCGTGGAAATGTTGATTTGTATCGAAATTCATCCGGTGCTGTTTATCCGTACTCCTCTTCGTTAGTTAATATCACTGGCAGCAATGCAGGTTCTCCTGGTTATTATTATTTCTTCTACAACTGGATTATGACTGAAATCACCTGCAACACGGGTCGTACTGCGGTTACCGGAACAGATACCTGCGCAGTCGGTCTTACAGAATTTGATGCCGACAACATGTTGCAGATTCATCCCAATCCGGGCAAAGGAATTTTTAATATCAATTGCGACGGACTTCATGCCGGGGAGTACACTATAGAAGTTGCAAATGCACTCGGACAAAAAATTTATTCCGAACCAGTAACTATACAATCGTCTTATTTCAGGAAAACAATTAACCTGGAAAAATTTGATTCCGGAGTGTATCAACTTAACATTACAGCTCCCGGATTCAATGCTGTGAAGAAGCTGGTAATTCAAAGAGATTAAATTATTCTGACACGATTTTAATAAAAAAACCCCGGTTGTTCACCGGGGTTTTTTGTTTTTTATCAATGTTTGAAATAAGATACGAAAGTTTGTGAAAGTTTGAATGCAAGCTTTTCTTCCCTGCTTTTTTTCCGCTCGGACGCAAGCATTGCGTCCCTGTTTTTTGTTCCATTCAGACGCAAGTATTGCGTCCCTACTTTTTGTTCCGCCCGGACGCAAGCATTGCGTCCCTACATAGATAAAATTGAAAATATTTTCTAATTTTCCCATTTCCCCATTCTCCCATTTCCTCATTCTCCAATTTCCTCTCCTACGCAATGATAATTACAATTGTAATCTCTAAATTTTATAATTGCTTCGGAGGGCGCAGCCCATTCCCTCATTCTCTCATTCTCCCATTTCCCCTCCTACGCAATGATAATTACAATTGTAATCTCTAAATTTTTATAATTTCTTCGTAGGGCGCAGCCCATTTCCTCATTCTCTCATTCTCCCATTTCCCCATTCTCTCATTGCAACACCAGCTTCTGCATTTTACCTTCGTAAGTGGAAATAAAATACATCCCTGCTTCCATGGAAAGTCTGTTGATTTTAATTAACCCGGTTCCGATCACTTCAACTTCGTTCAACTGGATTTCGCGCACTACTTTCCCATTCATATCCAGGATAAAGAGACGTTGTGCTTCGGATTGTTCATCAAACTTGACGAAGAAATGATCCGTGGCAGGGTTCGGGAAAACAGAGAATGTTGTGGTGGCAGATTTCTCAAGCTTAACAGCACGGATATCGGAATAAGAAAACTGTCCGTCGAAATCTGTTTGTTTCAGGCGATAGTAAGTGATACCATCAAAAGGCTGCTTATCTTTTTCATGATAATATAAAACATTATTGGAGTTTCCTGCACCATCCACATTCATTAAATTTTCAAAGTGCACTCCATCCCTGGATTTCTCAATAGTAAAATAATCATTATTAATTTCGGTAGCAGTCGCCCAGTTCAGTTCCACATGAAGATCGCTGTTCAGTTTCGCATCGAATGTGAGCAATTCAATCGGTAACGGGTTATCACTGCTTACTAAAGTCCACACCGGATTGTAAATATTTACACCAAAAACGGTAACGGTATTTAAACCTGTATTTACAATACCAGTCGGTACAGGAGTCCATACTGAACCATTATGCGATTGTGCCTTGAGTGTAGGTTCATTAATAATGTTTGTGCTTCCGGCGGTAGCATTCCATTCGCTTTCACGATACTTAAAAGTAATATCGCTAACCGGCTTCGTTGTATAATCGGCAGCTTCAAGCATCCACCAGCGATCAACAACATGAGTAGCATTCTCTGTACCCAAATTATCAACGAGTGATCCGAGACCATTTGGTAATGGACGGTTGTTGGGACTGGCAACTGTATTTGTAGGATATGTAGCCAGGTTCAGACTACCATTTGCACCAGTTCCCGGAGTATTGATATCAACAATTACCGGAACATAGGTATTGCTTACAGCATTTCCGAATGGAAATTCATATACACCAGTATTCACTCCGGTTTGCCATTTCATAATACCGTATCCTGGCACAGGCCCTGTTTCAGAAATAATATATCCTGTTGTACGTGTAACAGCTGCCGGTATGCCATTCGTTATTGTTATTATATGAGCATCAAGTTCAAGTTGACGGTCACTGAGTGAAAGTACTCCGGATGGTGTCGCATAATTTCCTCCCACCGAAATATCCTGCTGTAAAGTTTTGGTACCTGTCCCTGACAATGTCAGGTTATTAAACATGGTAGGATTCGCACCGGTAATCACCTGGTTTACGCCATTCATGTTTACATTGCCGGCACTACTGCCAAAAAGATTGCTTCCCGAATTATTTGTAAAATCACCGGTAAGATTTATACTGCCGGTGTTATTGACCGTACTGCCTGTATTATGGAGCATATCCCCCTTAACCGTTATCTGGGCGGAATTGGTAATCCCTACATTATTTACCGTAACCATTTGCCCGAAGGAACTGATGATAAGCACCAGGTTGATCAGTGCAAGCATTACGGTCATACGGAGATAAAATGCTCTTTTTCTTCTCAGCCTGTCCGCTTTCATATAAATTGTTTCGGATATCAGGCCGTCGCTTTCACTTTCTTCAGATTCCCTGAAAATCATTTCCGGTTTGCTGCTTATTATTCTGAAAATAGTTTGTGATCTCATGGTCTCTGGTTTTGATTGGTTAGTTAACTGCTACTGCAATAGTGAGGAAAGTATTTACTGCCAGGGCCAATACCATTAATATGGTAAACGCGACTGAAGATGCACAAGGTTTATTTTTCCTGTTCAACGCGCGGTGAACTTTAAGATGATGTTGTGCAGACTTAAATAACTGCATGGTTGAAGGATAACCTTTTCCTTTTGGGACCAGCATTCCGTTTTCGTATTTAAGGTAAGTTGCCATGGTATTGGTTCGATTGATAGGTCAAAACTAATACGGTCATCAACGATTCATGTAGAGAACTTAGCAAACGGCAGGACTACTGAGCGAATGGTAATTATTGTGAGTGGATTGATTTGGAGCTGGGATTGTATGGGATTTCGTTATATAATATAATTGATTTACAATACTTTATAAGTATATGAAACCCATGGTTGCCAGGATGGTATTAGCCAGAATTGTGACAATAAACAGTTTCTTGTAAAGGTTGATCTGGTCCCTCACCAGATCTAACTGCCGCACCGGTATTCCATCTGTTGTGTTAGTCATATTAATTTCCGGGAGATCGTTAAATTGTGTTTTTGAGATTGGGTTTTTCATTGGGTTATGTATTTATTGTTTATTAGGTATGTTTCATTCAATGGTACTGAATGTTATTTTTTAAACTTAAATACTTTGTGTTTTTGTATGAAATCAGGTTTGCAAAATATCCCCACAAGTGCACATAGTAATTTAACAAGGAAGATGTATATTGAATTCTCTATAAAATTCATGAATCGCTGTTTGAGTAGTTTTTTAGAAGCTCCCTGGATTATTCCTCATAAGTAATTAAGATGGTAACCGGTTGCGAAAGAATGTTGGATGAATTCGCAGTTGAAGTATGAACTTGTACCCTGAGTGAGTCAACGATTATTGAATATTCATATCCAGGTGTTCCGTTGGAATTTGGAGGAACTGCAAAATTTCCTCCTGCCTGCACAATTGCATTCACTGCAATTATTTTAGCCATGTTCAGATTGTGTGGTATTGAAATAGCGGAGCCCTGGGCGCCTGGTGACAATCCAGTAATTTTTAACATCTGTACATTTGGAGCATTAACTCCCAGTTTTGTATAACCGATCACATCCAGCTGCGCTGCCGGAGCACTGGTTCCGATTCCCACTTTCACCGAATTGGCACCGACACCTCCCAGCAGCATGGTATTACTGGTGCTTATTAGTGTGTTGGAGCCAATGGCAATCGCATTAGATAAACCAGCAAGAACATTGGCGCCATTTCCAATGCAGATATTATTGTTACCAGATCCGTTATTATACCCGGCATAATTCCCCAGGAAAATATTATTCGATCCGGTTGAGTTAAGATAACCGGCATAGAAACCACCAATGAAATTATTGGTACCTGTTGTACTCGAATAACCAGATGAAGTACCAATGAAAGTATTGGAGCCTCCGGTAGCATTATGACCGGAACCGTGTCCTACGAATGTGTTAAATTCTGCAATACCAGAAGTATATCCGGAACCGGTACCGATATACGTATTTGCGGATCCGTTAGTAACTCCGTAACCGGCCTGGAAACCAACCATAGTATTATTAAAAGTATTAACAGCAGCAATTCCTGATTGGTTACCAATTAAGGTATTTCCGGATCCTGTGGTCATGCTAAATCCCGATGAAGTGCCGAAGAATGAATTATTGCTACCGGTTGTATTATTAGCTCCCGAACTTTGACCTATGAAGGAATTAGACTGTCCGGTTGTATTATCATATCCTGAAAAAGTTCCGTAAAAACAGTTTTCAAAACCAGTTGTGTTGCTCCTTCCGGAATAGTAACCCGAAAAAACATTTCCGACTCCCTGGTTGTTTAATCCCGCCTCATAACCAATGATTGTATTTTGATTTCCCGTAGTGGAATTATATCCGGCCGCTTCTCCCAAAATCGTATTATAGCTTCCGGTGTTATTGTTATATCCTGAATTATTTCCAATAAAAGTATTGTATGATCCGGATGTATTCATGCGACCGGACCATTTTCCGACGAATGTATTCAGCAAGCCTGTGTTGTTTGAAAAACCGGCAGCTGTCCCGATAAATATATTCTGGCTTCCTGTAACATTCGACTGGCCGGAAGTAGATCCCAGGAAAGTATTATCAAAACCTGCAGTATTTGCAAGGCCCGAAAAATTCCCTATGAATGTATTCCCGGAAGCGGTAGTATTGCTATTGCCGGAACCTCTTCCGATAAATGTGTTACTGGAACCGGTTGTATTCTGAATACCGGCAGCCGATCCGCCGAATGTATTTCCGGAACCGGTTGTATTTGCCATGCCGCTTGAATATCCGGTGAACGTGTTAAAATCACCGGTTATATTATTGAATCCTGAATTAAACCCAAGAAAAGTATTGGCACTTGCAGTTGTATTGAAATAACCTGCAGCTCTTCCGAAAAATGTATTCATATTGCCGGTAGTGTTCATTCCACCTGCGGCCTGTCCGACAAAGGAATTATTCACGCCAGTTGTATTTTCATAACCGCTATTCCCCCCGATAAAAGTATTCATATAGCCGGTGGTGTTTGAATTTCCTGCATATGATCCGAAAAATGCATTTTGGTTACCTGTAGTATTTTCATATCCGGTTTGGTATCCGTAAAAACTATTCTGATATCCAGTTGTATTCGTAAATCCTGAACCGTTACCTGTGAATACATTCAAGTTTCCGGTATTGTTGTATCCTGCAATAAAACCGATGAACGTATTATTACTTCCGGCTGTAGCATTGAAACCTGCACCTTCTCCCATAATGGTATTGAAACTGCCTATAGTATTAGCATAACCGCTGTTTCTTCCCAGGAACGTATTGTTAGTGCCGGTTGAGTTGTTAAAACCAGAAAGGTGCCCCATAAACGTGTTATAGTTTCCGGTCGTATTCAATCGTCCTGCTGAACGTCCCATAAATGTATTCAACTGACCAGTTGTATTCGACAACCCGCAACCAGCTCCTACAAATGTGTTCTGCACACCGGTTGTATTCGCCTGGCCACTGGCCGCACCTATAAATGTGTTGAGTTCTCCGGTTGTATTTGCTACTCCTGAAACATGTCCGACGAATGTGTTGTTGATTGCAGTTGTATTCACCGCACCTGCATCCTTACCTACAAAGGTATTTTGTGCCCCTGTTGTATTACTGGTTCCGGAACTGTAACCAATGAATGTGTTATTTGATCCGGAAGTACTCTGTGCACCTGCTGCATAACCAAAATGTGAATTACCATTTCCGGTCATGTTTCCAACTCCCATAAAACCGTCACCGGAATATGCGCCAAATGCTGTATTATAACTTCCGGTTGTATTCCCGGCGCCACTGGCTAAGCCACCAAAAGTGTTATACAATCCGGTATTGTTAAAATAACCCGAATTCAATCCAACAAAGGAGTTTCCCATTGCCCATGTTGTATTATATCCGGAATTTGTTCCAATAAAAGTATTCCAGTATCCTGAAGTAGTATTACGTCCGGCACAATATCCTGAATACATATTGTATGCGCCGGATGTGCTGCTGAATCCTGCAGAATCGCCAAGATAAATATTGTTAGTACCGGAAGTATTACTCGCACCGGCCAATGATCCCATAAACAAATTTTTCTTCACGGGATCGATCCTTCCTGCTGCCACATTGTTCACACGAATGTTGAAGGGAACATTATCAGTAGTACCAATAAAATTTACACCATCAACTGTTCCTGTATTACCATTGGTAGTCCAGCCTTTGGCGTCCGTAGCAACCGAAACCCAAATGATTCCATCATAATACCAGAAGCCCTCCAAATTATCAGTCTGGTAAACCATCATTCCGGTTGCAGAAGCGTCGGGAGAAGGGAACATCACCAGGCGTTGCGCCTCGGTCATTCTCGGAACCAGCATACCCTTATCGGTTGCAGTCAGATCCAGTAACGCTTTGCTATGCGGAACCGGGTTATTTATACCGACATTTTGTCCATAGCTTAAAACGGAAAATAACAACAGGATTCCGATAGCCAGGATAAAAATGAGTTTCTTGAATTTTTCGTTGTTGAAAGTCATGGTTTGCATGTTTTTTTGCTTTACCCAATATTACCACCAGGAATAGCCGTTTCCATGGATTTCTTATCCTATGTACCATACGGTTATCTAAAGGACAAGGTGTCACCGTTTGATAAGAAGCCCATACCGTTGGATAAATCGCGGTCAGGCAGGAATAGACTTTAGTAAAATATGAGATATCTTTCGGCCTGTAAGATGAAGACATCTGCCATCAACCAGTCTGGTGGCTATTTTTTTTATATTTACCTGAAGATTTCACATATGCCATTCCACGGACTCCCTTTGAAAGTACTGCATAAACTGTCCGTTACTTTCCTGGTTTTCATTACGGCATTTTTGTTTACAGCTCTGTTTAATCGTTGTGAAGCACAACCGGTGCAATATCGTTTCCAGCACCTGACGAGCGAAAACGGATTGCCGCAAAACACGGTTTACGATGCTTGCCAGGATAAATACGGGTTCATGTGGTTCTCCACAAAAAACGGAGTATGCAGGTATGATGGTTTCAATACAAAAGTCTTCCGGCCAACGGATAATTCTTCACAGGATGTTGTTGACCTTTCCCAATGCATCGAAGCAGATTCATCAGGCAATATTGTTTTCGGAACCAGTTATGGTTTTTACCTGCTCGATGTGGAAACCGATTCCATAATACGCCAGGTTAAATATCCCAGCGCGGATAGTCTGAATACTTACCTCAACAATGTGTTCAGCATTTGTATTGAGAATAATATTATCTGGGCAGGAACAGGTAACGGACTAATGCGTTATGATCCCAAAACGGACGAGTTGAAATATTTTTCTTCCAAAGAACTTTATCCTAAACTTAAAGGCTCCCGGCTATGGGTAAAGGGTATGGTATATGACGGGCATGATCATATCTGGCTGGCTACCCCGGAAGCTCTGGTCCGGATGAATGTACATGATTACAAAACTGAATTTTTCAACACACAGGCAACCGGAGATCATTATGTGAATAACAATTATTTTTCCTCCATTGCTATTGACAGGAAAGGCCGGTTATGGACGGGAACTTTGAGAAAGGGAGTGTACTGTTTTGATTTTAAAAATCAGACAATCGATAGTGTAAATTATACCGGGCTTAACGACACCACGGAAGCATTCAATGAAACCAAGAGGCTTATTTGTGACAGCAGGGGATTTATCTGGGCAGCTACACAATACACCGGCCTGGTACGCATTCATCCTGGCACAAAAAAAGCACAGCATATACGCGCTAACGCTTATTCTCCTCTGGCACTCGCCAGCGATCTTGTAAGTGCTCTTTTCGAAGACCGCAGCGGCATCCTCTGGGCAGGAACGTATAACAGCGGAGTTGACCGCACTGCGATTTCAGGTTCACGTTTCATTAATATTCCATTTACCACTTCCGACTCCAGTTGTATTGCGTTAAAGGCAGTTGAATGCTTTGCGGAACAGGATCAGAATTTATTATGGGTAGGAACTATGAAAGGATTATTTCTTTTCGATAAAGAAACTCACCAGTGTAAAACTTTCGAAGAAGTTACCGGCGGAAAGATTATGCTTCCGCACCAGTCTGTTGCAGGGCTTGCATTCGACAAGGAAGATCACTTATGGATCGGCACCCGTTCCGATGTAGTATTGCGTGTAAATCTAAAAGACAACACATTTGAAACTTTTCAGCCCGACACTTCATTGCCTATTCTAAGAATTTCGAATGATTTTAGAAACATTGTCAAACGCCCTGACGGCGCTTTGTACATTTCATTCGGGTCCAGGATTTTTTATTATGATCTTCCTGCGAATAAATTATCGTTGATGATGGATCGCGACAGCTTGTTGCTGCAGGTGGTACGCTCCTACAGGTTGTATGCTGATGAAAAATACTTATTTATCTCATGCGAATCAGTCGGACTTATCCGTTACGACTTCAAAACAAATACGGCGGTTCATATGGAATCACCGGATCCTTCAAAAGATCTGATGACACAAAATGCTTTGGTTAATAAGTTCGCCGATGGCAGGTATGTGGTTTCTGATTACAAAGGCTTTTACCTGTTGGATGATAAAATGAAATTCACGAAGTTTTATAATGATAAGAATGGATTAAGTGATAATAAGATCTGCAACACGCAAATCGATTCACGGGGAAAGTTATGGATGGCAACTTTCAACGGGCTTTCATCCTTTCATCCCGGAACCGGCATATTCGTGAATTATTTTGTCCAGGATGGTTTGATGGAAAATGAATTCCGGGAATCCAAATCAATGATCGGACAGGATGGTACACTTTACTTTCCAACCAATAAAGGCTTCACTTTCTTTCATCCCGATGAAATTCTTCCGGATCTCAAAAACGTTTCCGTATTTTTCACAGGTTTCCGTGTATTCGATAAGGATAAAAAATTTGGCAAGAACATCAACAACCTGTCAAGCATTTCCATTCCGGCAGGATTCAACTTTTTCACCATACTTTTTTCTTCAACTGCATTTAATACGTTGCAGCCATCGGTTTTCGCTTACAAGCTGGAAGGAGTTGATCGCGATTGGGTGATCGCTACCGGAAATTCTGCCAATTACACCAACATAGATGGAGGCGATTACGTTTTTCGCGTCAAGGCTTATCCAAATGGTTCATCCGAAAAAAAGCTTCGCATTCATGTAGGAACAGTTTTCTATCGTGCAGTCTGGTTCCGGCTCATGCTGTTTTTCATATTGGTTTTTGTAGTTTATTATTATGTCCGTTACCGGGAAAAGCAATGGCTGAAAAAAGAGTCCTCAAAAACGATCGATTACTTTGCAAATTCCTTTTATGGGAAAAATTCTGTTGAAGAAATTTTATGGGATGTATGCCGGAATTGTATTTCACGCCTGGGATTTGAAGATGCCGTAGTTTACATGGTAGAAAGTGACCGGGATGTGCTGGTGCAGAAAGCAGCATATGGTCCGAAAAATCCAAAAGATTTCGAGATCGTGCATCCTTTGGAGATCCCGATAGGAAGAGGAATTGTGGGAACAGTTGCCAGGTCGGGCGTGGCTGAAATAATTTACGATACCACCCGCGATGAACGTTATATTGCCGATGACGACAACAGGATGTCAGAGATTGCGGTACCCATAATTTATGAGGGAAAAGTAATTGGCGTTATCGATTCGGAGCATTCACAAAAACGTTTCTTCAGCAAAGAGCATCTTCGGATACTGACTACGATCGCTTCCATCTGCTCTACAAAAATT
The DNA here is from genome assembly GCA_025450095.1 of Bacteroidia bacterium. The sequence continues at coordinate 12,719 of JANWID010000176.1, forward strand.
GCAAAGGCTCAAAGCGACCTTGCGGCAGAAGAAAGGGACCGGAGATTGTTGGAAATCGGAAAGAAAGTGGCCGAAACGCGACTGATGGCATTGCGTGCGCAGATGAATCCTCACTTTATTTTTAATTCACTGAACTCCATCCAGGAATGTATAGTGAATGAAAAAATAGAAGATGCTCATCGCTACCTTTCCCAATTTTCAAGATTGTTACGTATGGTTATCGATTACAGTGAAAAAAGCCTCATTTCTCTCGATAAAGAAATTGAGTTCCTGAAACTTTACCTGGAGCTTGAGTCTTTACGTTTTGGACGCAGCTTTATGTATCAAATCCAACTTGATGAATCAATTGATGAAGAAGAAACACTGGTCCCTTCGCTGTTGATTCAGCCTTTCGTAGAGAATGCAATCTGGCATGGGCTGTTACATAAAACCGGCGACCGGAAATTACTGATCACCTTTAATATAAATGAAAACGATCAATTGGTTTGTATAGTTGAAGATAATGGCATTGGGAGGGCAAAAGCTGCCGCGATCAAAGCCGGTAAGCTCGATGCACATAACCATGAAAGTAAAGGAATGCGGATTTCACAGGAGCGGATTGATCTCCTGCGTCTCCAGACCCACCTGAATACTGAAATAAAAATTGAAGATCTTACCGATAAAAATAATGAACCCGTCGGAACGCGGGTTTCAGTTACACTCCCGCTGGAACTTGAATCGGAAACAATAGTAATGAAATAATATGGAACTGTCATCCCTGAAAGTTAAGGCGCTCATAGTTGATGATGAAGATAAGGCATGCAGTGTACTTCGATCGTTGCTGGAGAAATATACACCTGAAATAACCCGCATCGAAGTTGTGAATAATGCTACAGATGCCTGGTACAAGATCAAAGAATATCAACCGGATCTTTTGTTCCTGGATATCCAGATGCCATTCATAAATGGATTTGATCTCTTAAGTAAAATTGAAAACATAAATTTCGATATTATTTTCACAACTGCTTTCAACCAATATGCCATCCAGGCGATCCGGTTCAGTGCGCTGGATTACCTTCTGAAACCAATCGATATTGAAGAGCTGAAAAACGCGGTAGGGCGTCACCTGCAGCGAAGGCAATCACGACCACAAACCGGTGAACAATACCAGAACCTGGTTCATAACCTGTCGGCGAAAAGCAGTGGTCAGTTTACACTTGCAATTGGTGGCTCACAGGGTGTACAATTTTTCCCGATAAATGAAATCATCCGCCTTGAAGGAGACCGGAATTATACCAATTTTTATTTCACGAAGCAACGAAAATACCTTTCGTCAAAAACGTTGAAAGAATATGAAGAGATCCTTGTAGAAAAAGGTTTTGTCAGAGTACATAAATCACACCTGGTAAATGCCGGCTTTGTAAAATCGGTAAGTAATGACGGCAAGCTCACCCTGAATGATGATTCGGAAGTGGAAATTTCAAGGAGACGACTTACAGAGATTAAAAAAATATTTTCTTAGAAAGTAAAGTCCGGGGTTTTTAATTTCCGTCGCCTGGGATTTTTAATCCCGGGTCCGCCGCCCGGGATTTGCAATCATTACTGTTCGAAACGTTAATTAACATGGTGATATTCAAAACTTTTCTACCTCTCCCTTAATTAAGGAGTGTGCGCTCCTGAACTTTGTTTCATGAACGTATCATCG
>JANWID010000177.1 GCA_025450095.1 Bacteroidia bacterium
CGGTTTCGAGTGTTCCTACCTTATTGTCGATACCCAGGATTTTTGCAGGCGTACTTGATACCGATTGCAACGCTTCTTCCTTAGTTAAACCATAAGCAACAGCGGTACCGGCATGAAATTCTATATTCCGCATTTGCCAGAAATCATTTGCGGTGATTGCAATGGAAATTCCCGAATCACGGAGTAGCGCCGGCAAAGCATATGGCCGATCCACGGATTCATCCTCACGTGATGGCAAGCGGTGCGTTCGTTGAATGATCACAGGAATCTGTCGTGACCGAAGCAACCCGGCAGCAAGCAATGCGTCGTTTCCACCAACCAGCACCATTTTAATTCCCAATTCATCACAGAAAGATACCGCGGCAATAATTTCTTTTATAAAATTACAACTCACATAAAGCTTCTTACTTCCATTGAATAAATCTGTCATCGACTCCAGGTGAATATTTTTTTCCGCATGAGTTTTCTCTGCGGCATATGCTTTAGCATCGGAAAAAAGCTGGCGTAATTCTGACAGCTCCCGGCTCATCCTTTGTTGTTGCTTTTCGTTCTCTTCCTCCTTTAAACTTTTTTGAAGCCTCATTGAAGGCCAATTAATCTGCAGTCCTTCATCGGATTTATAAACCGCATCCTCATAGTTCCATCCATCCAGCTCAACCACGGAAGATTGTCCCGACACCAATCCGCCACGCGGGACTATTTGTGCGAGCAAAACTCCATTCGAGCGAATGGTTGGAGTAACGCGCGAATCGGTATTGTATGCGACAATGGAACGAACGGATGGGTTGATACTACCGGTTTCCACGTAATCATTAGTGGCCTGGACTGCTTCAATTTCACTTATCCCGAGATTGGTTTGCATGGCAATCAGCCCCGGATAGAGGTGCTTCCCCTGGAGGTTGATAATAGTATCATAAGCAGTTCGGTCGATCCTGATTTTTGATGCATCAGCAACCAGGTCCAGCTTTCCATTGCTGAAACCTACTGCACCATTCGCATATACGTCACCGTTACCAATATGCACGGTAGCTCCAAGTAATAATATTTTCTTCTGTTGTGGTTGGGCGGGAATGGGTATCTGTGCGTGAAGTGTTAATACACAGATGAGCATCAAAGTTGAAAAAACGATTTTTCTCGTCAACATCCGGCGGCTATTAAAATATATCAGAATGATACTATTCATCATCTATGCAATGTTTGATTTCTTCCTGGCGGAAGGAAGGTTTTTTCAGATCTCCGGGTTTTGCCTTTGATTTCTCCAGTAGCATTTTCGCTATAATTCTCGAACGTTCACTGGCTAATTCATTTCGCAATTCCACATCCCGTTTGGTATCATAATATCTGATTCCGTCAACAAATGTCATCTCTACCCTCGCATACACTGAAAGCGGATGATCGCTCCATAACACCAGATCGGCATCTTTTCCTTCCCTGACACTTCCGACACGTTGATCAATGTGAAGCAGCTTTGCGGGATTGAGCGTAACAAACTTCAGTGCTTCTTCCTCTGAAACACCGCCATATTTTATAGCTTTAGCCGCTTCCTGGTTCAGTCGACGGGCCATTTCCGGGTCGTCGGAATTGTATGCAACAACGAGTCCCTCATCGTGCATGATGGCACCGTTATAGGGAATTGCATCAATAACTTCAAATTTGTAAGCCCACCAGTCGGAAAATGTGGAAGCTCCCACACCATGTGCTTTCATTTTATCAGCCACCTTATAACCTTCCAGTATATGTGTAAAAGTATTTACCCTGAATCCCATTGAATCTGCTACACGCATTAGCATGGTGACTTCTCCCTGCTGGTACGAATGACAGGTAATAAAACGTTTGTTGTTCAGTATTTCCACAAGCGCTTCCAGCCGCAGATCTCTCAGGGGCTTGATTTTGGATTTTGAAGAAGTCCTGTTTTTCCAGGCAGCCTCATATTCTTTTGCCTGTTGAAATGCATTCATATATACCTGCTCTACTCCCATTCGAGTCTGTGGATACCGTAACCTGTACTCATCACCGAAATTCGTTTGTTTAACATTTTCACCAAGTGCGAACTTGATGAATCCATCAGCACCTTCCAGCTTCAGTTTTTCCGGTCCGAGACCCCAGCGAAGTTTGATGATCGCCGACTGCCCGCCAATTGAATTACACGATCCGTGTAACAATTGAGCGGTAGTTACACCTCCCGAAAGCTGGCGATAAATATTGATATCATCACAATCGATAACATCACCAATACGCACCTCCGACGTAACAGAATGTGAACATTCATTTACATTCCCGCTTATTGCAATATGGGAATGTTCATCAATGATTCCGGCAGTCAGATGTTTACCAGTGCCGTCAACAACAGTTGCTCCATCCGCATTTAAACCTGCACCAACTTTGGTGATTTTCCCGCCACGAATAAGTACATCGGTATTTTTCAGTATTCCTTCTTTTTCATTGGTCCATACCGTTACATTCCGGAATAAAACAGTTTCCTTTCCCGGAAGGGTATCAAAACCGTAAGCCATGTTAGGAAAAAGCAACCTTCCCCAGGAAGGCTTTTCGATTACAGATGTATCGGCAGGAATTTTAATAGTACCTGCGCTTGTGTATTCTGCATTCCATTGCAATGTACGGCCACCCGGTCCGATGCCGGTTCCTGATAAATTATTTCCATTGCGATAACCACTCAGCAAATAACTTCCTTTACCCGGTTCTTTGGTCAAATCGAAACGAATAGTGAAAAGGTTGTTGTCATACGAAACTACACCGTTTAAACTATCAGTTCCAGCAATTACTTTTGCTTTGGGGTCATAAGCGGTATTGTAAATGATCAGTTGAAGGGGTTGGGAACTTGCCACGTTCAGCCTGTAGGTTCCGGAAATTGAAACTCCGGGGCTTTTCTTTATAACATATTGTCTGCCTTGCACCCAATTTTCCAGAATTACCTGTTCTTTCGAAAAAAGATCTCCGGAAGCAATAAGAAAATTTGCAATCATTCCCGGTTTAAGCGCCCCTACTTTGTCGGCAATTCCAAGTATAACGGCAGGAGTATATGTGCAGGCTTTTAGTGCCGCCTGTTTTGGCAAACCGTAATTGACAACTTTGCGAAGCTGTTCCGGGAATTCTGTCGGATCTTTCATGCCTGACGATGTGAATGCAATGGTAACTCCGGCATTATTCAGCAGGTAAGGATTCGCCGGGGCCATTTCCCAGTGTTTCAATTCTTCCAGGGAAATATTCAGCGCATCGTAAGGATCAGCCAGGTCGTAAGGCTGTGGGAATTTTAACGGAAGAATAAAGGTGCTGTTTGTAGCTTTTATTTCCGCTATTCTCTGGTATTCGTCTCCCGAACCCTTAAATATAAATTTTACACCGAACTCCGTTCCGATTTTATCGATCCTCAATGATTGAAATTTGTTTTCCGATTCAAAAAAGAATGGCAAAGACCGATTATCATTCCATGCCTGGATCGAAATGTTATACTCTTCATTCTTCCCACCCAGGCTATACCATTCTGCGTCGAGGAATGACTGACGCAACAATGCAATTGCCCCCATTTCCGATGTAGGATAATCCTGTTGCGAGCTGCCTTTTTTAAATGAAAAACATGCTGTTGCTTTTTCTCTGATCACAACTTCCTGTTCTTTTTCCCCGGAAACTAATACAACGGATCCGGGTCCTCTCGCGATACCATCATGAACATAGGTATGTACACTTCCGAAGCCTCCTTTCCTTAACGCTTCCGATTGCTGATCGTTGACTGTAAACAAGCGATGTGCCTGGACTTCCGGTTTCAGAGCCTGGTTCCATGAATAGGCACCTTTGGTTGCAGAATTAATTTGCGGACCTTTCTGTTTTTCTGAAGATGGTGTTTCGGGAATTCCGTATTGTGAATCGGGATCAATAAATGATGGATAAATGTATCCGCCTTTAACATCGTTGATGATGGCGCCTTCCGGAATCTTAATGCCCTTCCCTGAAGCCAGAATAACCCCATCGCGAACAATCAGCACCGCACTGTCAGTAAACGTCTGGTAATCGGTATAAACACGTGCATTAATAAATGCATAAGTGGAAGTTCGTTTATCCGGAATTCCATTCACCGGGAAAGTTTTTTGAGCGCGGCAAAAAAAAGTGAGGAATAAAAAAACGAAAGTGATGAAATAACGGCCTGAAGTCATAAGAGTTTCCTGTGCGTTGCAATAATATTGAAAAATCTCAGACCTTTACATTGTTCTACCTTAAAATGTGATGAACAACACCGGATTCTTTGAATTCTCATCGCTGCAATAATTCGGTTGGCATTTAAAACCGGAATGTCTATTTTTGCGAGACACACAAAAACAAAGCATATGTACAATGGTTTATTGCATTCACATTCGCTTCTCCGGTGGATCTTGCTGGTGCTTCTCGTCGTGTCGATTTTCCGCACTTATAACGGATGGAAAAGCAGGCGCAGCTTTCTTCCCACAGATAAAAGAATTGCCCTGTTCACACTGATCTTTTCCCATATTCAGTTACTCATCGGTTTCCTGCTTTATATGGTAAGTCCCGCAGTACAACAAGCATTACCTGATATGTCAGCTGCTATGAAAGATAAATACCTGCGATTTTGGGCGGTGGAACATATCAGTATAATGATTCTTGCTATCATGGCAGTAACTATCGGTTATTCGCTGTCGAAACGCGCCGCAAATGATTCCGACCGGTTTCGGAAACTCTTTATATTTTTCACCATTGCGCTCGCCCTGATTCTTATTTCAATTCCGTGGCCTTTCACTGAAACCGGCAGTGGCAGGGGATGGTTCTGAATAATATGATTAAGTTGCGGAGCGGTTCGCTCATAAATCCTTGAATGGCACATTTACCGGTAATTTCTAATCACACCCCTGAACAGGTGGTGCTGGTTGCCGTTGCAGAGCCGGGTCAACCGGAACACCAGGTTAAAGAATTCCTTGATGAACTGGAATTCCTGGCACATACTGCCGGCGCAATTACATTGCGACGATACATACAAAAGCTGGATCACCCTGATCCGCGAACTTTTGTGGGAAAGGGAAAGCTCGATGAAATCACTGCATTTATTAAATCGCATGCAGTTCCAATAGTAATTTTTGATGATGAGCTGTCACCATCACAAATCCGGAATATCGAAAAAGTGACCGGGTGCAGGGTGCTTGATCGTACGAATCTTATCCTCGACATTTTCGCACGGCGGGCACGTACTGCACAGGCCCGCACACAAGTGGAGCTGGCACAATATCAATATCTGCTTCCGCGACTTACACGCATGTGGACGCACCTCGAAAAACAACGTGGAGGAATCGGGTTGCGGGGTCCCGGTGAAACGGAAATTGAAACTGACCGTCGTGTGATCCGCGACAAGCTTTCCCGCCTGAAAGAAAAACTTAAGGAGATCGATAAGCAAAATCTTACGAGGAGGAAATCGCGCGAACACCTGGTTCGGGTAGCCCTGGTGGGTTATACGAATGTGGGGAAATCGACAATTATGAATCTCATCAGCAAGTCGGATGTATTTGCAGAAAACAAGCTTTTTGCAACACTGGATACAACGGTACGCAAAGTGGTTCTCGAAACTATACCTTTCCTGCTATCAGATACTGTTGGTTTCATACGTAAACTCCCGCATCATCTTGTTGAATCATTCCGCTCTACATTAGATGAAGTAAGAGAAGCCGATATCCTGTTGCATGTAGTTGATATCTCTCATCCCAATTTTGAGGAACAAATTGCTGTTGTAAATCAAACGCTCCTGGATATTAAAGCTGCTGACAAACCCATGCTGATGGTGTTCAATAAAATGGATGCTTACAGCTTTGTTGAAAAGGAACCGGACGACCTTACACCTGTTACACGGGAAAATGTAAGTCTTGAAGAATTAAAAAATTCCTGGATGGCCAAAGCAAACGCACCGGCAATTTTTATTTCAGCAGCGAAAAATGAGAATATCCGTGAGCTTCGCGAAAAGCTGGTTGAAATGGTTAAGGAAAAACATTTTCTGTTATACCCTCACAACCGGTTACAATAAGGGAGCCTCAACGAATCAACTTTTACTTCGTAATGCTAGCTGGAATTTCTTTGCGGAAACTTACCGGCATAGCCTATTCACGCCATTTAGATTCTGCAATAGAGTTCCTGCAACTCATCCCGCAGTTTACTTTATCCAATTCCAATAAAATTTTGTTGCGGGAGGGTTGGAGGAAATAGAAATGTGGCGCTGATGGTATCAGCGCCACATTTCTATTCTTAAATTGTTTGCGTGTGCCGACCAAGTCGGCACACATAATTAATATCAGGAATACAAGTTGGAGGCGGTTGAAAAATTCAACCGCCTCCAACTTGTATTATTACAGGCCGCCCGCAGCATGATTTTTCCAGGGACACGCAATCAAACTGCGGGAGGAAGTGCAGATACTATATGCGACGTATTGGTGCTTCACTGAATAAGAAACTCAGTTCATACAGACGACATGGAACGTAGGGATGCCATACTGTTTGCCATCTGATAGGAATGGATAATTTTAGATGTTCCCATAAGCAGAGACTCACAAAAGCAAGTTTGGGGGGTGGATCCATCACCGCACAGCAATATTTACAGGTACTTTTTTCTACAGAAGAATAA
>JANWID010000178.1 GCA_025450095.1 Bacteroidia bacterium
AATCAGTCATTGAATATTAAAGCAGGTACCGATTACAATATTACTGATAAATCCACGATTTCATTCAGTGCTATGTACACCAAAAGCATGCAGGATGGATCCTCAAACATGTGGTATCATTTTGTCGGTAACAGTATCGCTGCCGACAGTCTCTCATTGCGTGAAACGGATAGTGAGGCGGAAGATGGAGGCCTGGACCTGGACTTGTCGTTCAAGCAATATTTTTCCAAGCCGGGACGTGTGCTATATATCCAGGCAACAGCGTCTGGTTCGCTCGATGATGACGATGATATATATAAAGATCAAAGTTACCTTTCCGAAACTGTTATCAATCCTGCCTGGCCTCCGGATATTCAGCATGATTTTACCCGGGAAGGTGATGATGTTTATACATTTTCAGCTGATTACGAACATCCATTAGGGGAAGATAAAAAGCTGGAGGGTGGCTATAAAAGCACACTGCGTTATATTGATAACGATTTCAACTCGGAGTTCTATAATCACGCTTCCGGTCAATATGTGAATGATTCTACATTAACCAACCGTTTTGTATATAACGATGGCGTACATGCTATTTATGCTCAGTATAAACAGTCCATCGGAAAATTCGGTATCCAGGCCGGGCTCCGGAACGAATATGCGCAGCGTGAGTCGGAGCTGAAAAATACCGGGGAAGTATCAGCTAAAGATTATTTTTCACTCTTCCCGAGCCTGTTTATTTCCTGGCGCCCCAACGATAAATGGCAAACCAAGGTAAGTTACAGCCGTCGTATTAACCGTCCGCGCACCGGGCAGTTGAATCCGTTCGCAACTTATAATGATCCGCTGAACATTAATATGGGTAATCCCGGTCTTGATCCGGAATATACCGACAGCTATGAGCTGGAAGGCAACCGCACTTTTAACAAATGGAGTATCACCGCGACACTGTATTACCGTTATACGCATGACCCGATACAACGTTACCGCACATACGATGCGAGCACTGGAATTGCTACCGTAACATATGAAAACATCAACAGCTCGGAGAATATCGGATTGGAGCTGATCATTAATGGAAATTTATTCAAATGGTGGAGCATTACTTTGAGCTCTAATTTTTACCAGAATACCATAGATGCCTCCAACCTGGAAACCGATCTCGGTTCTTCTGATATTTCAGTTTCTTCAAGAATTTTCACCACGGTAAAACTCCCTTACAAGTTCGAATTCCAGCTTTCTTACTCTTACCGCGCTCCGTTTGAAGTGCCACAGGGAATGATGCAGACCATGCAAATGACCAACCTGGCGCTAAGCAAAAAGTTGCTTAAAGATAAAATGACAGTTACCTTCAGGGTAGTCGATCCTTTTGATAATCAAAAATTCGCGATGGATCTGACCGGTCCCGATTACATCCAGGAATTTGAGCGTCGACGCGATACCCGTACTTTTACACTGGGGGTTAACTGGCGATTCGGCGAATTGAAAGATCGCGACGCCCGACAGAAGAGGGAACAACAGCCGTCACGGGAAGAAATGGATATGGGGATGTAAGAATTTATCTACAGGTGAGACTGGTTTTATTTATCATCTGATTTGTTTTTTGGGACTGTTTCTTTACATTTGTAATTGAACAAAAAATCATCATTCTATGAATCTCCGTTACATATTTACTTTAATCTTCTTTTCAGGATTTTTATCTCTGCAGGCACAGAACCTGGTCATTACAAATAATCTGACCGCTCAACAACTGGCTGATGCGCTTACCGGGCCGGGAATAAATGATTCTAACGCAACGGGGCAATTAGATTCTGCAGGGACCGGAATTTTTATAAACAACGGAGTTGCCGGATTCACGCTGACTGGCGGAATTATACTTTCAACCGGAGAAGTAGGTTATGGAATGGCACCCGCTTCCTATCATCATTCAACAGACTTAGGTTTGCCAGGTGACCCACAACTGGATGCAATTGTTATGACTTCACTAACTGAGGATGCTGAAGTACTTGAATTCGATTTTTCAGCAGGAAATGACTCTGTGGAATTCAATTTCATGTTTGCATCTGAGGAATATAACGATTATGTAAATACAAGTTTCAATGATGTATTTGCATTTTTTATTACCGGACCTGGTTATTCGCCGAATACTAATGTCGCCTTATTGCCCGGCACATCTACTCCAATTTCAATTAACAATGTGAATAATGGTCTTTCTTCAGGTACATCGGCAGGTCCATGTGAGAATTGCAGTTATTATATTGACAATGTAGGGACCAACGCCATTGATATGTGTTATGATGGCTTTACGACAGTAATCAATATCAAATTCCCTGTATGGCCATGTTCTGATTATCATTTTAAAATTGCAATTGCAGATGTTGCTGATGGAGTATTCGATTCGGCTGTTTTGCTTGAAGAAAACAGTTTTATCCCTTGCCCCAGTATGCAGGCAACACAACATGGATTACCGGTTAATACAGTTACAATCTGTAATGGTGGTAGTGCTACACTCACTGCTCCGCAAGGAGTAACTTATAACTGGACTACTGGTGAAACTACGCAATCAATAATAGTTACGCAGCCGGGCACCTATGGATTTACAATTACCAACCCTGCCCTGCCCAGTTGTTTTGCATTTTCCGATATCATTACAGTTATTCAGGCTGGTGTAATTCAAACACCTGTTATTATTCAGAATAACAATTTACTTGAAGCTCCGAATGTTATTCCTGGTCCCGGGATTACATATCAATGGTACCAGGATGGTTTACCAATCAATGGCGCAACTCAAAGCACCCTTACCATCCTGGCCAACGGATGTTATACTCTTACAATTTTTGAAGGAACCTGCGAAAGTACTTCGAATGAAATCTGCATAACGAATACTTCGCTTTATGAATTAAATGCGAACTCGATCAGTGTGTATCCTCATCCCGTTACAGATATTTCGATCATTGAAACGCCTTTTACAGAAGGGTCTGTCACTACTTTAAAGCTGAAGGATATAAACGGAAGGGGAATTTATTCTGTTTCTGAAGTACAAATCGGTCAATTGAAAATTGAAAAAGGAAACCTGCGTCCAGGAATTTACCTGTTGGAAATTTCCAATAATAATTACCAGGGAATACTGACCCGTAAACTCATTATTCAATAATTCGTTCTTTTCCACCAGCGGGAACTTTCTTTTTCACCAGAGGGAAAAGGTATCAAAAACTTTTACCATGAATAAACCTGTATTTTTATTTACTTTTTTCTCAATTGTTTTATTTAAGGCAGCATTTTCACAGCCATTTACTGTTACTACCCTGCAAACACCCCAACAACTGGTTACAAATCTGACTGGACCTGGCGTCAGTACATCCAATGTTTCTGGTCAATACCATCCGTCGGGAGCTGGTGTTTTTATTAATAATGGTGTGCAGGGTTTCACCATTCCTTCAGGCACCCTATTAGTTACCGGCTCAGCTCTTAGTATGAATTCACCAGCTTCGTATCAAAATTCAAATTTTCTTGGACTGCCGGGTGACCCTGATATCGACAGCTTAATAATTAATACTTCTGCTGATGCTGCAATACTTGAATTCGATTTTCAGGCATCAAGCGATTCTGTTGAATTGATAATTGTTTTTGCATCTGAAGAGTACAATGACTATTCACCCTCTGTTCACGATGATATTTTTGCTGCATTTATTACAGGTCCCGGATATTCATCCAGTACAAATGTTGCGGTTATTCCCGGAACAACAATTCCTATTTCAGTAAACAATATCAATAATGGAACTTCATCAGGTACATCCATTGGCCCATGTACGAACTGTACTTATTACATTGATAATGTTAATACAAGTGCAATTGATCTGAGCTTTGACGGTTTTACAATTCCTATCCATTTAAAATTTCCGGTTTGGCCCTGCTCCTATTACCATATGAAATTAGCAGTTGCAGATGTTTGGCTAGGTGGATTTGATTCTGCCGTTATGATTGAAGAAAACAGTTTTAAACCTTCACCAGGTGGAATGCAGATTTTTCACAATGGTGTCACCGTTAATGGAACATTAACCATTTGTGCAGGAGGAAATATTACGCTAACAGCCCCAATGGCACCGAACTATTCCTGGAACACCGGGGATACAACACAGAGCATTCTGGTAACACAACCTGGAACTTACAGTTTTTTATCTACTGATAATGCTTCATCTTGTTTTGCTTATTCAGATATAGTTACTATAATTCAAGGTGGTAATATTCAAACTCCTGTAATTGTACAAAATAACACAATCCTTGAAGCGCCTAATGTGATTCCTTCTCCAAACATGACTTGGCAATGGAATCTAAATGGTGTTGCTATCCCTGGTGCTATACAAAGCACATACACGTTTACTGCTAATGGCTGCTATACAGTAACTATTTTTGAAGGAACCTGCGAAAGTACTTCGAATGAGATTTGTGTTACTAATACATCTTTATATGAATTGCAGGCCGGCTCCATAAACATATATCCTCACCCCGTTATTAATACTTCTGTTATTGAAACGCCTTTTGCGGAAGGATCGCTCACTACACTGAAGTTGAAAGACATCAGCGGAAGAGAAGTGATGGCTGTTCGTGAAATACAGCAAACTCAATTACAGCTTGAAAAGGGTTCACTTCGTACCGGAATTTATTTCCTTGAAATCTCGAACAGTGAATACCAGGGCATGATTGTGCGGAAAATTTTAATTCAGTAGAATTCTATTTACATTTTGTAAAAGATATACGACAAGCAGGAAAATCTTCCTGCTTTTTTTCATGATTTAGCGCAAATTTTTTCCCCCACGGACTTTTTTGTACTTAATTTTGCAGCGTATAATTACTTGATATAGAATAAATTCTACAAAACAAAAAATTAAATGAAAAAATTATTTATCATCATGCTTGTGCTTGGAAGTTTAATCACCAATGTAAAGGCGCAAGTTTGGCAAACAGTAGTATCTGATGGATTTGAATATACCGGTACCTGTCCGTATCTCATTCCGAATACCGTATGGCATTACACACCACAAACATTTGCTGTTTATTCAGGCAATACATCGCTATATATGAATTTTCAGGATTGTAACGGCGGAAGCGGAACTTGTGCAGGAGACCTTGTATTCCGTCGTGGCTTCAGTGTATGCAGAAATCAACCGCTTCGTTTTGGAGCAATGCTGACCACTTCATTTGCAGGAACTCAATGCAACGTACGGATTGAGATCAGAGACGGAAACGGAACAGTACTGGATAACCAGGCAAGCATTCCCGCAAACTATGCGCCTAGTTGGTCACAGTACCAGTCTGCCGTTGTTACTCCTGTTTCTGACTCTGTTGTTTTCTTTTTGTATACCAATGTAGGTGGCAGCCCTGGAAATGATCTTTCGATGGATGATTTCCTGCTCGAAAAAACAGATGGTTATCAGAACAGCACAGTAACCGGTAATGTTTGTACTGAACCTGCTGCAACTAATCTCTATTCGCAGATTCCAGGAATGAATGATTTTACAGGTACATGGTCAGGACCCTCGACACTGACAGGTGGTTATCTCGGAACATATACTAATGGTGTAAATACTGTTGGCACCTATGTATATGAAAACCATGGATTCGGTTTTCTTCCCGGATGCCCGATGGCATATGATTCTGTAGTTGTACAAGTGGCACCTTCACCAACAATTAACCTGGGAACCGATACAACACTTTGCACAACACAGTCATTTTTATTGTCAGCCGGTAATACACCGGGATATACTTATGTTTGGAACAATGGTGTAACCGGACCCAATGTACTGGTGTTCACTACAAGCCAGGTTGCAGTTACAAATACATACAGCGTTACCGTAACCAATGCTGCCGGTTGTATGAGTCATGATACACTGCTTGCAAACTTTGTTATTTGCACAGGTATCGGCGAAAACATAATGGAAAACCAGATTTCCCTGTATCCCAATCCTTCTAACGGTATTGTATATGTGAATAATAGCTCGGCTCTGAATGGTGATGTTTATTATTCAGTGATCAATACACTTGGAGAAACTATTTCCCGTGGAACTCTGGTGCCCGGCACCATTACATTGCCGATGCCATCAACCGCAAACGGTGTTTACTGGTTCCGTGTCTGGAACGAAGAAGGTACTCTGGGCGCAAAAAGATTTGTAATTACACCGTAATTCAAGGGTACTTCAAAATTTAGAATCAGTATAAATAATTTAGAAATCGCTGTAAATAAGCACAATTGATGAATGTATTAACATGTAGATTTCAAATTGTTGAAAAAAAGCATTACTTGTAGAAAATCGTCTACAACCTTTTGAAATACAGTACCTTATTTTTGAAGACATCAAGCAGAAAAAACTAAGCAGCGGCTTATAAAAATATTGTGAATTAGGGTTTTTCTCAATCCGGGGGTTTCAAAGCCTCCGGATTTTTTTGTCCCATTGCTGTCGAATCCGTCCCCCGCTTTCCAGGATTAATAGCTAACTTTAAATTCCCTAATTCACAATCCATGCGAAAGCTTTTAACGGCCCTCATTGCATTGGTGACTGTTACCGCCAACGCACAACTCACTTATAAAGACGTTGCCGGAATTTTTTACGCGCGTTGCACCAGTTGTCATCACGAAGGCGGTGCAGGGCCTTTTCCCCTGATGACGTACAGCCAGACTTTACAGCAGAATATCGATATTGTTGATGCACTCACCAGTGGCATCATGCCTCCCTGGTCGCCGGATACGACTTACACACGTTTTCTTCACGAAAGAATTATAACCGATTCCGAAAAAAACGCGATCCTCAGCTGGATTAATAATGGTGTTTTGGCGGGCGATACAACCCTGGCGCCAGCACCACCTGTTTATAGTGGATTCCAGCTTAACGGAACGCCCACCATGGAACTGCAAATTCCCACTTTTACCAGTAATGCGGTTACAACTGACAGCTACGTTTGTTTTTCTCTTCCCACCAATCTTTCCCAGGATCGTTATTTAAGAGCATTTGAAGTGGTTCCGGGTAATGCATCAATTGTTCATCATGTATTGTTGAACGTGGACACACTTGGAACTACAGTGGATGATCTTTCCGGAACTTGCTATACAATCCCGGGTGATTACGGATTGGGAGGCTTTGCTCCCGGTGCACCTCCTACCATATTTCCCGGACAGGCTCCACTGAAATTGGGTATCCTGATCAAGGCAGGATCAAAAATTGTTTTGCAAATGCATTACCCTGCAGGAAGTGCAGGAATAACCGACAGTACCAAAGTGAGAATGTATTTTTACCCGGTCAATGAAACGGGAATACGTCCTGTTTGGGTGACCACACCATTACAAAACTGGTCGCTGGTCATTCCGCCTGATTCTGTGGTTTCATTTTCGGCATCTTTTCCGCCGTTCCCGCTCGACATTTCCTTGCTGGCAACCTTCCCCCATTCACATTTGCTCTGTACCAGCCTGGTGAATTATGCACACTCCGGAATTGATTCAATTCCGCTGATCCGCATCAATGATTGGGATTTTGAATGGCAAGGGTATTATAATTACCGCTACCCGGTTAAAATTCCGACTGGCTATACCCTCGAAGGAACTCATATTTACAATAACACATCGAATAACCCGAACAATCCCAATTCACCACCGCAATATGTATTCGCTGGCCTGAATACAACGGACGAAATGTTTTTCGACAGCTTCCAGCTCACCTATTACCTGCCCGGTGATGAATTAATTGATATCGGCTCACTGATAGCTAATGATACGTTACTTGTGGGTGTGACCCAGGTGAACAGCAACAGTTCCTTTTCGGCCAGTGTGTTTCCCAATCCATCAGGAGGCGACTTTACTTTCCGCATCGATGGCGTTAGAGGAAAAGTAACGGTTGATGTATATACGCTAGATGGTAAATTGTTAAACAGCCTGCAGTATTTCTCTGATTCATTTAGTCTGTCAGAATCATGGAGTGCGAAAAATTTTAACGGAGAAAAGTTTGCGCCGGGAGTATATTTGTATAAAGTTACTGCGAATCAGCAAACCATTACCGGAAAAATAATCGTATTGCCTGCACGCTGATTTTACCTTTCGGTTTACTACGCGAATAATGCACTAAATACTTCTTCAACTTTTGCAACCGGTACGGGAGCAATATTTGTAAAAAGATTTTTATCAATACGGTGCATATTGTATTTTGAAAAATAAATTTTTTCAAATCCCATTTTTTCAGCTTCCTTAATTCGTTGATCAATACGGTTAACAGGACGAATCTCTCCACTCAAACCAACTTCACCGGTAAAACAAACACGAGCCGGCAGGGCAATATCTTCGCTGGAAGATAACACCGCGCAGGTAACAGCAAGATCGATTGCGGGATCTTCCACACGTAATCCACCTGCAATATTCAGAAATACATCTTTAGCTGCAAGCCGGAATCCACATCGCTTTTCAAGAACCGCCAGTAACATACTCAGTCTCCGGAGATCAAATCCGGTAGATGAACGTTGTGGTGTTCCATAAACTGCAGAACTCACCAATGCCTGCACTTCGATGAGCATCGGCCGGAGTCCTTCCATCGTAGAAGCTATTGCGATACCGCTCAGGTTTTCATCAATGTGCGACAAAAGCACCTCCGATGGGTTACTTACTTCCGACAAACCTGTACCACTCATTTCATAAATGCCGATTTCAGATGTTGATCCGAAGCGGTTTTTTGCGGAGCGCAACAACCGGTACACATGATGACGATCGCCTTCGAATTGCAAAACGGTATCCACCATATGCTCGAGCACTTTGGGTCCTGCGATACTGCCGTCCTTGGTAATATGACCGATGAGAAAAACGGGCGTGGATGTTTCTTTAGCATATTTCAGCAGTTCACCAGCACATCCACGAATTTGTGATACAGTTCCGGGTGCTGATTCGATTTCGGGAGTATATAAAGTCTGGATGGAATCGATGATTACAAAATCCGGCATCACCGATTCAATATGCCTGAATATTGCCTGGAGATTTGTTTCCGTTAAAACATAACATTCCGTATTCGATTCACCGATACGGGAAGCACGTATGCTAATTTGTTGTTCGCTTTCCTCACCCGACACATAAAGAATTTTCATTCCTTTCGCACGCATCGCCACCTGCAGCATGAGTGTTGATTTACCAATGCCCGGTTCTCCACCTACCAACACCAGTGCACCGGGTACCAGTCCGCCTCCGAGAACACGATTCAGTTCCTTGCCGGGAAGTGTCAGTCGTTTAACCCGGTCCGGAGCAATTTCTCCAAGCAATTGCGGTACGGCCTGTCTGCCCGCGGGTTCTTTCCTAGATGCACGCCATGCAGGAACTTGTGAAGGAGTCGTTGCAACAATTTCTGCAACGTATGTATTCCATTCATTGCATGAAGGGCATTTACCAATCCATCGCGGCGAAGATGCTCCGCAATTCTGGCAATAGAATGCTGATTTGATTTTTGCCATTTGAAAAGCGACTATTTAACTTTCGAAAATTCAAGTTGCAGTACACTGGTACCATCTGAATTATCAGTAGCAAGGTACAGAACTTTACTATCAAGAGTTATGAATTCCCATTTATCCGGAAATGTTACCACGGAATCATTAATACCGGAAACAATCTGGAATTTCAGGAATGCGTTAAATATTCGTGTGTCGATCTTAAACTGACTGATCACGACTGTATCAATATCGTCATCTGTATTAAGATCTAATGTACCACGGTCACATGACAGAGGAGGATCATATTGAAACGTGGTATAAAGCATATTTCCAACAAACTGCCATTCTTCCCGAACATAAATTGTATCCTGAGGATTTGGGCAATTGGGGATAGTAATTGATCTGCCCTGAAAATCACGAAGCCAGGTACCCTGGATATCCTCTTTCATTTTTTTCTCTGACTTCAGAAACATGCTGTCCTCGCATGCTGAAAAGGTAAGAATAATGCCTACTGCCAGGAGGATTCGGAATCGCATAA
>JANWID010000179.1 GCA_025450095.1 Bacteroidia bacterium
AAGTTGAAAACGTTTCCTTTAAATACGACCAGGCTCCGGTATTAAATCAGTTAAATTTAACCGTAAAAAAAGGAAGCATTTATGGGTTTTTAGGTCCTAATGGGGCGGGAAAAACAACAACACTTAAACTCATTTTAGGTTTGCTTTCGAAATCACACGGAGAAATTCATGTTTTTAAAAATAATATCAAGGATACCCGCTTGCAAAAAGAAAGTCTTCGGAAGACCGGCAATCTGATAGAAACCCCATCCCTTTATTCCCATTTAACCGGGAAAGAAAATTTAGAAATATACCGGTTGATTTATGATCTGAATAAAAGCCGGGTTGATGAAGTTCTCGAAATTATTGGACTGGGTAATGAAGCCCATAAAAAAATCTCAAAATATTCTCATGGAATGAAACAGCGGCTGGGAATAGGAATAGCAATTATTCACAACCCCGAACTTATAATTCTGGATGAGCCTTCCAATGGTTTGGACCCGCAAGGAATAAGTGATATTAGGAACCTGATTCTAAAATTGAATTCTGAACATAATAAAACCATTTTGCTATCCAGTCATATTTTAGACGAAATTGAAAAGATTGCAACTGTTGTAGGAATTCTGGATAAGGGCTCACTTTTGTTTGAAGGAACCATTGATGAATTACATAATCTTACAAGTAATGGCAATGTGTTGGAAATCGAAGTTGATGATCCCGAAAAAGTATTTGCTTTATTAAAAGCAAGCTATAAAGTAACTATAAAAAGCCTCAATACCCTCCGTGTCGAACAGCTCACAAAAGAAATGGTCTCCGAAATAAATTCATACTTAAGTGCTCAAAACATTAAAGTATACAGATTAGAAATCATTAAAACTTCTTTAGAAAGTTTATTCTTTAAAACCCTTTCCAACAATTAGTTTATGTTGATCAACCTGTTTCGCAGTGAAGTCCTGAAATTGAAGAGGAGTTTTATTTTCATGCTGATAATACTCTCCAGCATTTTTTCTCCTCTGATAAGCTTTTTATTGTGCATTTCGAAACCACAAACCTTTGCTTCCATTTTTAAAACCGACAAAGATCCCTGGTTGGCATTAGTAAATTTTAACTGGAACAATAGTGCGTCCTTTCTTTTACCGATGTTTATAATTTTAATTACCAGTTTAATTGCTCAGATAGAATATCGTAACAATACCTGGAAACAAATAAACACATTACCAATTCCTTTTCTACCAATTTACTTAACAAAGTTTTTAATTATCGTCATACTAATCCTTATTAGTTTTCTTCTTTTTAATGTTTTTTTAATTTTATGTGGTTTGGTTGTGAATATAATATATCCCGAATTTCCATTCTTAAATATGCCGATAAGCTGGTATTATATACTTATAACTTCCTGTAATATATTTTTATCCATTTTAGCCTTATCTGCATTTCAGTATTGCATGAGCATGCGATTTAAAAATTATATACTCCCCATCGCTACCGGATTTGTGTTAATTATTGCCGGACTGATCTTAAAAAATGGCTGGGATGGAATAATTTACTTTCCCCATAGTTATCCAGGCCTGGCATTTGCAGCTATCGTAAATTTTGATGATGAATCAACTCATAGAATCATACTAAATTCTATCGTATTCACATTTCTTTTTTTAACAATCGGGTATTTCCTTATGATTTTGAAAAGGGATAAAAGTGTATAAATTCAGATTGAGGAAACGATGAGGAACCAGCATGCCTGATTTTTTCATATCTTTGAATAACACCCCATTATAAAATATTTTTCAGGCGCTGTCCAAATAACGACGATGCCTTCGTCATAGTGGTGTAATTCAAAAAATAATAACCCTAAAAATTTAAAACGATGAATGAGTACATGTTAATTTTCAGAAATGCGATGCCAAAGGAAAAACCTTCAGCAGAACAAATGCAGGCCATGTTGACAAGCTGGCAAAAATGGATCACCGGTATTTCCCAAAAAGGAAAATACAGCGGCACGAACCGATTGATACCAGAAGGAAAAACCATCAGTCCGGGTAATGTGGTAACCGACGGCCCGTATGCCGAAGGAAAAGAAATGGTTGGTGGTTACCTGGTTGTTAAATCCGCTAATTTGAATGAGGCGGTGGAGCTGGCGAAATCATGTCCCGCGCTGACATATGGTGGAACAGTGGAAGTACGTAGCGTTATGCCTATCGACCACAATCCGGATTCGGCAACTTTCCTCAGCGAAGTAGCATATGCACAATAAATAATTAAACCCTCTAAAAAAAATCAAATGAAAGAGTTTCTCTTTTTATTCAGGGGCGGCGATGGACAGTCGCTGCAGCAGTCGCCGGAAAAATGGCAAGCACATATGCAAAAATGGGCGCAATGGATGGGTGGACTCAGTGAGAAAGGACAGTTTGTCGGTGCGCAGCCATTACAGCAATCCGGACGCAGGGTGCAGGGTACGAAAAAAGTAGTAACCGACGGCCCGTTTATGGAAGGCAAGGAAATGGTAGGAGGATACCTGCTTTGTAAAGCGGGTGATTATTCCGAAGCCGTGGAAATTTCCAAAGGATGCCCGATACTCGAGTTCAGCGACGGTTCTGTTGAAGTGCGTGAGCTTGGGGAAATGAATATGTAATTGGAAAACATTCAGAAATTATCAGACCATCTTTTCCGGCGCGAGTCGGGAAAGATGGTTTCTGTTTTAACACGGATTTTCGGCACGCAAAACCTGGAGCTTGCCGAAGATGTGGTGCAGGAAACTTTTATTGCGGCCATGCAAACCTGGCGCATCCGTGGCGTACCCGACAATCCGTCCGCATGGTTGTTTCGCTCCGCAAAAAATAAAGCCATTGATATTATCAGGAAAAATAAATTTTCGGTTGCTGTTGATTTCAGCGATCCTGAACGGAAATTACTGCAATCGGAATATACACTCACCTCGGTAATGAACAATTATTGGAATGAAGATGCCATTGCCGACGACCAGCTGCGGATGATGTTTGCATGTTGTCACGAAGATATAGCAGTAGAAAACCAAATCACACTAATATTAAAAACACTTTGCGGATTCACCACGGCCGAGATAGCAAGAGCATTCGTCACTACAGAAGATACCATTTCAAAACGGCTCTACCGTACCCGCGAATTTTTCAGGGAGAAAAAGATACGTCCTGAATTTCCGGATGCTGATCATCTGAAAAATAAAACCGGTGCTGTGCTGCATTCGGTATATTTAATTTTCAACGAAGGATATAATTCAACGCAATCAGAATCGCCGATTCGCAACGACCTGCTAGAACAGGCCATGTATCTGTGTGAATTGCTCTGCTCACACCAACAAACACAGTTACCCGAAACTTATGCAGCCATGGCACTGATGTATTTTCATGCCGCCCGTACCGGCAGCAGGCTTTCGCCGGAAGGAGAAATTATTTTGCTGTCGAACCAGGACCGGAGTCTTTGGAATAGTCAAATGATACTAACTGGAAACGAGTATATGAATAAAGCTGCCTCCGGAACAGTCATCACCACATATCACCTGGAAGCAGCCATTGCATTTGAACACTGCTCCGCCCAATCGTTTGAGCAAACCAACTGGCCGAAAATTTTGTCTTACTACGACCTGCTCGCACAGATCCATCCCACTGCTACGATCATGCTGAACCGACTCTCCGTGATTTACAAAATTAAAGGTGGTTCGGAAACTCTGAAAGAAATTCAAAATTCAGAGTGGTTGCCCGAATGGGAGCGTCATTATATTTTTCACAGCCTGATGGGTGATATTTATTCGAAGATCAACACAACAGTTGCCAGAAAGCATTTTGAAAAATCTATTGCGTTGACGAAATCTGGTGCTGAAAAAATGTTGTTGAGGAAGAAGATCGAGAACTTAGTATGACGCAGAGTCATTTCGGGACGCACTTCCTCGTCGCGGCAGGCGTGGCTAAAGCCGGATCAACTTTCGGCATACTAACCCGACCTGAAGTCCGGGGTTAAGGAAGTGATCATTGAAGTCTTGCAAAGAATAATTATTGTGACCAGGTCTACAACATCATGCATTAACCCTGGCCTTCAGGCCGGGGTTAATGAACTGAATATGGTACTGGGCTTTAGCCCTGCCTGTGAGAAATAACAATGGGATTTTATATTGTAAATATAATGGCACAAGTCTTGAACTTTTGCTTGCAAAAAATTTAAGAATTAGAGTAACATTCTAATTTCTAATTCATCTTTCATCAATAAAAATTAATACTTCCTAAAAAATATACAATGTCCTTCGACCAATACCACGAACCGCCTCAAGAATTGCCTGAGAAAACAAGAACCTTTGCCCGCATGATTTTATCTTTAATTGAAGAAGCAGAAGCAATAGATTGGTACGAACAAAGGATGGCAGTTGAAAAAGACAGGCAGGCAAAAGCCATCATGAAAAATGCACAACAGGAAGAATTCAAACACTTCGGTATGGACCTTGAATTCCTGCTGCGTAAAAAACCCGAATGGCGGACTGTACTCAAATCGGTTTTATTTACAACAGGAGACATCGTAAAGCTTGCGAAGAGAGGTGAAGAAAAAGTAGAGTGAATTAAAGAACATAAGCACCCGAGGTGAACCTAATGTTTTTCCCCCCGGTTTCTTAATTAAGCATCCTATTATTAAGAATAGAATTAAATACTCACATTGAGTAAAAGGTTACTCAGGGTTTCTTTCATTCATGTGCTTTTCACTTCCAATATATTATGGTTTTTATTTTGCTTTATATTCAACTTCAATAAAGTCTATATAACTATTAACAAATTTAAAAACTCTTCACAATGTTAAAATGGACAGCCATCTTCTTCATTATCGCAATCATTGCGGCAATCTTTGGTTTTAGCGGTATAGCTGCCGGTGCAGCATCAATCGCTAAAATTATTTTCTTTGTTTTTTTAGTTCTTGTTATTGCTTCTCTAATTCTGGGAGCAACAATTTTCAAAAAAGGTTAGGCTGGAAAGGTCAGTCATCTCCATAAGGATCAAATTAAATAGCAATAATTAGCCTAATGAGATGCCTGAAGGCCCATCCATAGTCCTTTTAAAGGAAGAAACCGTACAGTTCACGGCTAAAAAAATAATTGCTGTCAGCGGTAACAGCAAGATTGACCAACAGCGATTACTCAACCAGAAAATAATTGCCATTAAAAGCTGGGGAAAACATTTTCTGATTTGTTTCAAGGGTTTTACTTTGCGTATTCACTTTTTAATGTTTGGAAGTTATCTGGTCAATGATAAAAAACCAGACAGACTAATTCGCCTGAATCTGACATTCAAAAAGGGTGAGATAAATTTCTATTCCTGTTCAATTAAATACCTGGAAGGCGATATAAACACTCATTATGACTGGAGTGCAGATGTAATGAATGAGAACTGGAATCCGAAAAATGCAAGAACCAAACTAAAACAACAACCTGAAACACTTGTTTGTGACGCGCTTTTAGAACAGGAAATTTTTGCAGGTGTAGGTAACATAATTAAAAACGAAGTTTTGTACCGCATTAAAGTACATCCTGAATCATTAATTAAAAAACTACCCGCTCCGAAATTAAAAAAGTTAATAGAAGAAGCTCAACATTACAGTTTTCAGTTCCTGGACTGGAAAAGAAATCATGAATTAAAAAAACACTGGCTTGCGCATACCAAAAAGTGGTGTTTGCGGTGTAATCACCCGATTGTTAGAAAGTATACCGGCTTAAAAAATCGCCGGAGTTTTATTTGCACGAATTGCCAGGTTTTGTATGATTGATGATTCTAAACCTCTTGCGAAATAAAAAAGGCGATGCAAATGCATCGCCTTTTGGCTCCCGAAGATCAAAAAGTATTAACCCGGTTTAAGGATGAACTGGTCATATTCACTGTATTAATTGAACAATACGAGTTGCATCAAAAGCAAATCGATATTAATTCATCTTTAAATTTTTTATTTCATTCAAACTTTCTTGTAACATCAACCGCAGTGTTCTTTTAAATGCTGAAGTTTTGAAGTATTCCTCTCTTCGTAATGAGTCTTTTTTAGAAAAAAAATATTCGCAAAGCAAAGGTACAAACGGTCGACGCGGTGCTGTACTTTTTGATCTTCCTTGTTCGTGTTCAATACTCCTTCGATCAAAATCAGAAGATGAGCCAATGTAAAATTGTTGATCTTTTAAACTGTATAAAACGTACGTGGTATGTTTAGGATGTTCCATTGAAAAGTGGATTTAAAGAGTTAAAAATCGAAAGTACAAAAAAAGCAGGAAGTTCAAATGAACTTCCTGCTTCACATCATACCGTCCTGCAGTAGAGTTTTAAAATTGCTAAACGCAATTTCAAAACACACTGCAGGACGGTGAAGCGTGCCCTGAAGTTAAGCGCAAGCGCATACTTCAGGGCTCTGCTTCACCGCTCCCCCTCCTGCCCCGATAGCTATCGGGGTCGAACTTGGGATTATTATTTATATTTCTCTTTTAATTTTTCATTCATTTCTGGAAATTGTTTTAGGTTTTTAATATAGATTTTCGATTTCATATTTTTAATGTGTTCTTCTATATTATACGCCTGTCGACTTTCAAGATCCGGAATGGTATGAAATAGTTCCCAAGGAATTCCCCGGTAAGTAAATGCATTCTCATAATGTATTGAATTGTGCTGTTTCAAACGCTTATCAACATCATCTGTAGAGCCTACATAATATTTGTTCAACTTTCTTGAATAAAGGATGTAAACGAAAAACATGTTAGAAAAATTTAAAAAAAGGGCGGTGCAATTGCACCGCCCTGTAGCTCCCCCTCCTGGGCTCGAACCAGGGACCCCATGATTAACAGTCATGTGCTCTAACCAGCTGAGCTAAGGAGGAATATTTTTTCAATCCCTAAAGGGAAAAACTATCTGATCTATCCTGAATTTTCAGGGAAAGATCCTTTCCTTAAGCTTATGCCATCCTGAAGTAAATCAGGACTAAAACACGTGTGAGGTCAAAATGTGGAGAACGATCCAAAATAACTACACGAATGGTTTTTATTTCGGGACTGCAAAGATAATGTATTGATATTTATTTCTCAACACCTGTCAATAATTAATTAACGCATTGATTATAAGATACGTAATAATATACTTTTTGCCCAAAAGCATACCGATACTAGCAGGTATACGGTACTTCATGGTGATAAACGGTCTTCTATAGAAACTAAAGTTATAGTTAAGACAAAATCTCGAAAAATAGCTGACAAGAGGTATAATCCTTTGAAATCAAACAAATTCTACCCCGCATTCTCCCATACAAACCATACCTTTGTTTCAATCTTAATTTCCTATAGCATGAAAACACTTAAATCTTTTGTATTCCTTGTATCACTTTTCTGTTTTGCCTGGAATATTTCCTCCGCATCACATGGCACCGGGGGTGAAATGACCTGGCGATGTGATGGGACCGGTTCATACATTTTCCAGGTGAAATTTTATCGGGATTGTAATGGTATTCCCGGACCGGCACAAATAAATATTACAACCACGGTTCCTGGAGTTCCAACTATACCCGCTGGCCTGGTTTCTCAGACTGATATCAGTCCGGATGGATTTTTTGCTGATGGAACAACCAGTTGTCCATATTGTGCGCAGGGAAACAGCGGGAATCCGATTTTCGGAATTATTGAAGAATTTGTTTATGAAACTCAACCCGTACAGCTTTCGGGAATTCCGCCATCAACTGGTTGGGATTTTACCTGGGGAGAATGTTGCAGAAGCAATGCTATTACAAATATTACAAATGGAGGTGCCCTTGGATTCCAGGTAAAAGCAACCATGTATCCGTTCAACGGTCAAAACGCCGGCCCTTGTTTCGACTCTTCACCTTCATTTGCAGAGCGTCCAAGTTTTATTTTGTGCAGTGGACTTCAGGTAAATTACCAGCATCTTTCTCTTGACCCTGAATTTGATTCACTAACTTATGAGTTTGCTGATCCTCTTGATGAATATGGCGTAGTTATCCCATTTGCTCCCGGCTATTCTGTTCAGAATCCTCTTCCAGGTGTTTGTACTTTAAATTCCCAAACAGGGGAGCTTATGTATGCAACGGGGACATCTGGTTATTTTGTTCTCGTTATTAAGGTGAGTTCTTATAAATGTGGAGTCAAAACAGCAGAAGTCCGACGTGAAATCAATGTGTTGATTTCGAATAACTGTGGTACTGTAATGGGTGGAAATCCTGATCAGCCACCCAATATAACTCCGCCTTTTATCGATACAAATACCGGTATACAAACTTCATATGCTGATACTGTGATTGCAGGAGACACACTTAATTTTTCAATTGTTTCATCCGATTTTGATATATTTTTAAATGGCGCTACTCAAATAGTAACCCTCGACGCTTTCGGTCAGCAGTATGGAGATAATTTCACCAATCCTTCAACCGGATGCTTAATACCACCCTGCGCAACACTCGATAATCAGCCGCCGGTTTCCTCACCTGTTGGATTGGCACAAATATTTAACTGGACTACCACACCCGCTCACCTGGGATATAGCTTTTCGTGTGTACAGTTTACCAATACGTATTATTTTATTGCAAAAGCATCGGATAATTATTGTCCCGCAAACGCAACCAATGCAAGAGTTTTCGCCATCACAGTATTACCTGCTATTCCAGCTCCGCCCGTTGCCAATAACAACGGAATTCTCGAAACTCCTCTGCAACCCAATTTTATATATCAATGGTTCCTCAACCGGTTTGCTGTTTCCGGGGCAACCTTAAATACCTATACTCCAACTCAACCCGGAACCTACCAGGTTTTGGTTGTTGAACCCAGCGGGCAGGGAAATTATTCAAACGGTTATTATTATAACCCCCTTGGCATAAACGAAAATTCTGCGCCATATGCTGTTACTGTAAATCCCAATCCCAGCATAGATGGGATATTTAATATTTCAACCTCTTCCGCTGTTTCATCTCCTTTGAATATTTCTGTAACTGATATAATGGGGAAAATAGTTTTACGTGGCTCAAATATTTTCGAAAATGGAAACACATCTTATCAGCTTGATTTGCATGAGGGAGCTTCCGGGGTTTATTTCTTCAACATTAATGATGGCGTTACATCCAGAAACATCAAAGTGATTAAATATTAATCAGAGATTTCAAAGTACAATAAAAAAGCCACTGTCTACAGTGGCTTTTTTATTTTTTGTTTTATTAAAGAAAATTCCTACGCCATTTACTCTTTCACCAGTCTGCAGTTTTTACTGTATCCGGGTGCTGTCAGTTGTACAAAGTACATCCCGCTTTCATAACCAGAAAGATTTAATTCTACAGTATCATTAAATGGATTTGACATCATAAGTTTCTTCAGGATAATTTTACCTGAGATATCCGATACTTCTACTAACATTTCGTCCTTTCCCGTTTCCCCGAGTTCAATTGTGAACAAGTCCGTCGATGGATTTGGGTAAACGTTAAGATTTGTCATTGACGCTTCTGTTTCGTTATTTCCAATGCGGATATGATGTGTTGGATTTCGCGGCGGGATTGAAAATTGAATTTTCCAAAGCTCCGATCCTGACGCCACTGTTTTAAAATTATAGAACAGGGTATTTCCTGACCTAACAAACCCTTCAGTTATATGATCCATATTAGGTGCCGGTACATTTACATCCTTAACCAGTTTGGTGCCTGACACCGTACCATCTGTAACATAGACTTCCTCATCACTGGTATTACTCTGATTGCCGATAAAAAAAACTTTCCCTTCAGTATTATAATAATTATAAGCATCGAATACGTGTGTGGTATTTTTCAATGCAAATGTTCCGTTTGTAGTTCCATCCGTTATCCACGGATCCAGGTTGTTGTAATCAACCGTGAATATGTATTTATTAGTACCGTACATAATTCCGTCATCCACCATCAGGTAAGGTGACACATTGGGTTTGATATCCTTTACCAACGTCGTGTTTAAACTGGTCCCGTTACTACGCCACAATTCCCTGCCGTATGTTGGGTGGTCGGCTTCTATTAATATGATGTTATTGACAATCCCTCTGAAAACAGGTCCGGAACTACCTGCTCCCGGATA
Organism: Bacteroidia bacterium; assembly: GCA_025450095.1. The sequence goes on from JANWID010000179.1 coordinate 10,058, forward strand.
TATATCCTTTACCATCACAGTTCCGGCAGCTGTTAAATCCGTTTTCCAAAGTTCTCTTCCAAATGCAATTGCAGAGTCAATAGGATCAAAATAAATCATGTTGTTGAATTTTATAGCCTCTAGTTGGCTACCTTGAAAACGAAATGTTTTCAAAAGTGTGATCCCAGATGGAGTTCCATCTAACCTGTAGAATTCATAGTTATTTCCGATTACGGCACGACGGAAAATCCCTCTTATACTTCCCATTGACATCTCCGGAATAATTTCCGTACAAAGCGGACTAATAGGCGAGGTACCAGGCGTAAACTCATGATAAAGCACGGTGCCCGATGCTGTGCCATCGCTCTTCCAGAGTTCATATCCGTTTATATCTGTAAATGCCTCAATAAATACTTCACCGTTTATTTCAGTAATAACGTAAGGGTTGCTGCCACATGAATTGTTGAATGTATTATTTATATCAATTAAATGCGTGCCAGAGATCGTGCCATCAGTAGCCATGAGTTCAAGACCTCCACATGGAAGATACCCATTTGCATTACAGAATAATTTTCCTCCGGATTTTTGATACCAGAAATACGAACTCTGCACATCGCCGGCGCCTTCAACACCCGGGTTGAGATCACCCAGGAAATATGTTCCGGCTGCAGTACCATCGCTTCGATACAGTTCTTTTCCCGTTGCTGTTGTAGTGCCCCAAAAGTAGAGCACATTGTTCATGGTATCTAATTCAGTGTTCACCCCTTCACCGGAATTTGCTCCCGGGGCAACCTGGAATAAGAGGCTTGTTCCGGCAGAGGTGCCATCTGTCGCCCATAATTCATATCCATAAAGTGGATTGCTTGCTGCAAATAATAATTTGTTATTTACTATCCCCATGAAATGTGGATACGAGCTGGCGGTACCAGGATTAATATCCATCAGCATGACCGTTCCTGCATTTGTACCATCCGAAAACCAGGGTTCATCCCCGTGAATACTGTCATTCCCAGAAAAAAATACTCCGTTTTTGTATGCTTGAAGCGGATCCGATGAAGGATAACAACCGTGGGATGGTCCGGGTAATATTTCTTTCACCATAACCGGATTATATGGTTGGGTGATGATCTGGGTTTTACCAGAAATTGGAATCAATATGAAAGAAAATAAAATGATTAAAAAGCAAATTGCTGTTTTGAGGCTGTAATTGAGTAAGGGGTGTTTAGAACAAATCATATATCGGTGATATTATTTTTTGATATCCACTGAATTGGTTATCGGATCAAAGATCCTCTGATTTTTTAGCCCGGGATTGCAAATCCCGGGCGGCACAATTTTAGAAAATCAATAACTGGAAATACTTTATAAATAAAGGTTAAATAAGAATTTTAACAAATGTAAAGCTTATATCAAACCATCCAAATATTATGCATCAGTTATAACGGTTACCACATGTTATTTGATGAAAATCCTTTTACAATAACTAATGAAGTATTCAAATCCGGCTTAAAGAAGTAGATGATTTTCTACAAAATGAAAGGTTTCACTGGGGTACCTTCGCGTATGTAACGAATATACGAATCGGCTTCGCCGTACGAATCTACGAATTACGAATGTACGCCTGCCAACCGAAGGCTGGAATTGGCTTCGCCCTACGAGTGTAGGGTTATTCGTAGATTCGTATTCATTCGTACATTCGTACATATGAAACAATTATACCCTGTAACAATGAAATTAAAGTATTTTATTTTAGTGATTGTAGCAACATCCCTGGTAAAACAGGTTAACGCGCAGTTCGGAAGTCTTGACCTTTCCTTTTACGGAAGTGGTAAGGTAACTACTGATTTTAATAATGTCGCTGATGGCGGAACCGCGGTTGTTATACAGCCCGATGGTAAAATTATTACAGTGGGATATACTCCCGCTAATAACAGCTATGCCTATGCGCTGACACGACATAATGAGGATGGCACACTGGACACTTCCTTCGGAGGGACTGGCAAAGTAATCACCGATTTTGCAACCGGATACGATTATGCTGCAACTGTTCTGGTACAACCCGATGGTAAAATTGTAGCTGCCGGTACGAAATTTTCAGCTGGCCACCAGGACAACTCGCTTATCCGCTATAACAGCGACGGTACCCTGGATATCACATTTGGCGTTGGAGGAAAAGTTCAGAATAGCGTTGGTGTTGCTGATGGAGGGATTAACTCCATTAAATTGCAGGCTGACGGCAAGATCGTAGCTTCAGGTATCAGCACTAATTCCAGTTTCAGTCGCGATTTTGCAATCACCCGTTACAATACGAATGGTACACTTGATGCTACTTTTGGCACCGGTGGAATTGTAATGTTTGATTTCAATAACTCTTATGATTTTCCATTCGCTATGGAAATACAAACTGACGGAAAAATAATTGTAGGTGGATCTACTGGACAGGATCCGGTATATGATTTTGGAATGATTCGCCTCGATACCCTTGGCGCAATTGACCCGACTTTCGGTACGGGTGGAATGGCAATAACGGATTTCGGGAGACCCGACGAATGGGCCAATGCGCTCACCATTCAGCCTGATGGAAAAATCATTCAATGCGGTTATTCCGGCTCTCCGTATCAAATAGCGCTTGCCCGTTTTCTTGATGATGGAACTCCTGATACTACATTCAACACTACAGGAAAAGTTCTGACTTCCGTTTCAACACATGCAGAGGGCAACGCCATCGCTTTGCAAACAGATGGAAAAATTGTAGTAGCCGGTGAAGCGTGGATCGGGTCAAATCATGAGTTCTGCATCGTCCGTTACAATATTGATGGATTAGCAGATACAACTTTCGGTACCAATGGATCCGTAACTACCGATTTCGGAACTAATGGTGACAAAGCGAAGGGAGTAGCCATCCAGACCGATGGAAAAATTGTTGCAGTAGGAGGAACATCCATTGACTTCGCAATTGCACGGTACCTGGTTACACTCCCGACCGGATTGATTGATTTCAGTTCGATGAACCAAGATGTTTTCATATTTCCCAATCCCGTAGGAAATCAGGCAACTTTGTCGTACGCGCTTGATGAGCCTGAAAACATAACGATACGTCTGTTTGATATTAATGGAAAACTGGTTAAGACTTTAATCGATGATCAGTTCCGCTCCGCTGCAGAACATTTCGAAAATATTACATTCCCAGATGGAATGACTTCAGGAGTTTATTTCATCAACATGAGTGGTGAAGTTTCTAACCGGAATATTAAAGTAATCAGATATTAAGGAAGTGGTCTGTCAGGAGGCAGATGACAGATTGATTCTGATTTTTACTTTACACACATCAATAGTTTCCCGTTAGACTCACAACCGGACGAACTTTCTTGCAAATCTTTCAGATCCGGATTGAAAAATCAAATAGTAAATGCCGGAATTTAAACCTGAAATATCCAGCTCCGGGAAACTGCTGTCAGGGATTTGCTGAATAATTCGTTGTGTGATATCCGCAAGGTAAATTTCATAAGATTTAGTATCCCCTGAGATGGTAATTGCATCATGTGCGGGATTTGGAAATATACTAATCTGTTGTGATTCTTCCTCGGCAAGGCCTGTGGGTTGGATGAAATAAACTTTGTATGTTTTGTATTCCGGATACTCCCCCCAAAAATGATATGTTCCCGGAGAAGTAATGGGAAAAATACACGTAGCAGGAGCGCTGGCATAAAAAACACCGTCTTTCAAAAGAGTGCCTATGTTTGTAGCACAATTACTCACGTATCCGGTTATGGTCAGAGTATCCCAGGGAAACATTGATATGACGACACTGTCCATGCCCGCAGGAGTATTATAATACACTGCATTTCCGGTAGTGTAATAATAAGAATAGTTAGAACACTTCATCTGCCCTCTGACAGGCTTTCCTATTAAAAACATCAAAATAACTGCAATAACAAAACGTGTAAAATGATTCATGAAAAAGAGTTTTAATAAATAAAAATAACCAACTATTACAGCTTATATGACTCTGTAATTCAACAAATATTGTTTTACTGTAAAAATTATTTTAATAAACATGGCGGAACCGCGGTCATGATCCGGTCAAAACAGTGTTTTGTGTTTGTTGATAACTACCATAACAAAACGCTTACCGCGTTGTTATGTAAAGAGTATAATACTGTAAGATAACAATGACACTTGAGGGAGAATTCATCTATCGTCGATCGTTTACTTACAGTTACTGAACTAGCCCTCAGCTTCCCGGCAGTCAGGATACTTTAAAATTCCCTGAGTACATTTCAGGGATCGTTCCCTTCCATATAAGTTAATGCTGTTGAACTCTATATAGAGGATGTTCCTCCGTAATTGTTTATTAATGAGCATTTAACTACATTTGTATTTCAAAAAAATAGTATTAATTAAATTACCATGAATCAAATTCGTTTTATTCCAAAGGATAAAGACAGGGCCTTATTTTTTGCCACCCTGAGAAAACGGGTTGATGATCATTTTAAAACAACCAACATCTCGAAGCATTATAATGCACAGATGGTCAGCAAGACCATTATTTTACTGAGTGCTTATATTGTTCCATTCATTTTCATTCTGTTTGTGCCGATGTCAATGGCGCTTAGTCTCATATTATGGACGATAATGGGATTTGCGCTTGCCGGAATTGGAATGAGCGTGATGCATGATGCCAATCACGGATCCTATTCGCCTAGCGGGAAAATAAATTCGTGGATGGGACACACCTCTCTTAATTTGCTTGGAGGTTCGGTGTTTAACTGGAATTTGCAACACAACGTTTTGCATCATACCTATACCAATGTGATCCATCATGATGATGATATTGCCGATAAACTCGTTCTGAGATTATCCCCTCATACAGAAGTAAAGAAATATCATAAGTATCAATTCCTGTATGCTTTTCCACTTTATGGGATCCTGACGGCCTATTGGGTATTTCTTAAGGATTTTATTCAGTTTCACAGATACATTCAAACTGGTGTTAACCGCGAAAGTAAAGAGCGGAACAGGATCATACTTTTGAAAATGAT
>JANWID010000180.1 GCA_025450095.1 Bacteroidia bacterium
ACCAACGCCTGGTTTTGCAGGGCGTGACCAATATCCTGGGCTGCATGATAATTCATCAAGCGCTGATAGGGTGATCCGATGTAATCAAACTCATGAGAAGCGGAATTCGACACTCCGAAAATTTCGAGTTTGTATTCTTCAGGAATATTTTTTTCCAGGTCCCTGTTGAACCAACCAATAAAATACTTCAGGAAACTTCTGTAAAATGAAGACGGCACAATTTTAGAAATCTGGTCACTGAAGGCTTCTTCCTGTTCATGTATCAGTTCTTTTGCGAGCAATCCGTTTATCACACCTCTTTCAAACGGCTCACCTTCCACGTACATTTCCCACAATCCGCTGGAGCTTTTACGAATCCAGTTATGGCCAATGGTGTATGCATTTGCGCCGATCTGTTGTCTTTTTAACGAAAGGCTTGATGTATTATTTGGAACAGGTGGTGTAACCCGTGCCACTGCGTACAGGTACAGGAACATTCCCCCGGTGAGTAAAACAAGGAATGCTATGATGTAGGCAAATATCCTGAACAACTTACGCATCCTGTGCCTGGTCGATTTTCTTAATTAATTCCGACATGCCCAATAAAACGGAGCATGTAACTACTGAACTGATTGAAACACCTAATATCCCATGCAGGTTGATATTTTGACCAGTCAGTAACAGGTTTTCAATTTTGGTTCTTGGTGAAATAAAAGTTTTTAACGGATCCTTATAATCTTTTGCGATTCCATAAATGGATCCGTCATCAGTACCCATATAATCACGGAAAGTGAGTGGAGTGGAGGTGTAATAATTTTTTATGGCACTCCGGAGTCCCGGGAATTTTTTTTCAGCGGCATCCAGCAATTTTTCCGCTTTTCGTTTTTTGAACTCGTCATAACTTTCACCTCTTGGTGCAGGGCGCCCAACAGTATTGTGTACTCCTGACCATTGCTCAACTTCACTATAATGCATATATGCCATGAGCGTTATACCCTCAGCATATTCTTTTCCTGGTCCTATAGCTGAAAAAAACAGGGCATAAGCTTTTGGCCAGTTGCTTTCATTATAATTCATTGCTTCCCAGACATCTTCATCTATGAAACAATAATAATTTGTTTTCTCATATTTAAGTGCATCTGGTTTTAATGTAATATTCAGCATGGATGCCGAAGCTGAATTTTCAAGACTTCCTATGCGATGACGATAAGCATGCTTTATGATGTGAGATTCAGTTATCTGTAAGGTTTTTGCCGGATGGATATTTGAAATAAAATAATCGGCATGAAACCGGGTTCCATTTTTTGCTTCCGCATATGCAACTTTTCCATTTTCAACTCCCAGTTTGAGAATCTCCGTCCTGTTTATTACCGAGCCTCCGTTTTTCAGTATTTTCCTGCAAAGCTGTTTAGCTATTTGCGAGCCGCCGGTTACAAAACGATACGAACTTTCAATATAACTGTTGAGCACAAGTGCATGAACATAAAATGGTGTCTTATCGGCAATGCCGGCATAAAGCAGATTATTTCCACCCAGTACATGTCTCAAACGTTGATTGGAAGTGAGGGAATCGATAAATTGCTTTACATCAAAAGTGAGGAATTCCGATTTATCGAGGTAATCACCTTCACGCAGGTTGTATAAGGGAAAACGGGAACATATCATCCGGATGGTGTCACAATACTTCAGGATGGCTTCCTCTTCACCGGGAAAATCCTTTGTAAGCCCTTCGATGAACTTATCATACCCTTGCGCAAATGAATATTCACGGCCATCGCTTTCAAAGGCAATCTTGTCAAAAGCATTTTCATCGAGCTTCTCCATTTTGAGAAGATCGATTATTCCAAGAAACTTAAAAATTTTGTAAAGGTTCTGACCTTTATCAAGGCCGCCAACATAATGCACTCCGGAATCAAAAATATGACGATCGCGCACAAATGTCTGGAGATTACCACCAATCTGGCGATTCATTTCCAGCACGGTTACTTTATATCCTTCCTGGGCTAAAATGGCGCCGCAAACCAGTCCTCCGATTCCACTCCCAATAATAACTACTGACTTTGCCTGCTCCACTATCCGTGCTTTTTAAGTACAAAAATAATATTTGAAGTCAACTTTGAGGTATCGGTAACAGAGATGGAAAGATTGTGTCGATGTGCCACATTTTCAATAAGTTGAGAAGAGATATAGGTCAGTCCGTGTTTACCGGTTTTATTGAATCCCAATATCCGGGTGGAAAATAATTCAGATATGCGGGTTCCCACATGACGTTTTTCATATTCCCTGACCCCATCCCTGATAACAATCATTCCATCATCATTGATACGATTGATGCACTTTTCAAGTAACAATACCTGGTCCGACTCTGGAAGATAATGTAATACATCACTCAATATTATTGCGTCCTGGTTTGGAAAATCGTAGCCAAGTGCATCTGCATAAATAAAATCAAGTGTTGGTTTCCTGCTGTATCCATTTTGAGCAATACTTATTTTATCTTCATCATAATCGATCCCAAAAATATTCCGGGCCGATGAGGTATAGTGTAACATGTATGCTAAAAATCCATACCCACAACCAATGTCGAGTATATTTCCCTTACGGGGAAGCAAATCGTTGAAAAAATTATAATTATTTTCAAGTTTCAATTTCACTTTCATGTACCATTCCAATACAGGTCCCTTGTAAATAAAATTACTGATGAGGCGTGTTTTATAAAATTGAGGCGAACCGTATTTTTCATCCAGTTGCTTTAATTCTTCGGTAAAATAACGTCGCAAATTTTTGGATCGCTCCTGGTAGGTTACTCCAAACCTGGTATCGTTGGGTACAATTCGTGGCAGGATATTTATGGTCACCCTTCCATCCTTAAGGTAAAAAAATCCTTTTGCCATTGTTTGAGATACACCATGTATTACGATCGGAAGTATATCGATCTTGAGATTTTCAGCCAGGAAAAACGCTCCTTTGTGAAATCTCCCGATTGTTCCATCAATTGATCGTGTGCCTTCCGGAAAAACAACAATGGAATAACCTTCCTTAACTTTATCCGACAATTGAGGTAACGAGTTTTCTGCTCCATCAGCAACCGGGTAATATTCCGCCAGCCTGACAGCTAATCCGAATACCGGTGAATTCCACACCCATTTATTTGTGAGCAGTATCAGCTTCGGATGCATCATCACCAATAATAATATATCGAGGAATGAAGAATGGTTCACGATAATAACAGCCGGTTTGTTAAACTTTTCTCCGGTTTCGTTGATGGTCCGTTTCCTTACATTGCTCATGATATTAATCATGGAGCCGGCAAATTTGCTGAGGATAACATGATATATGTATTTCCTTCGGGATGAATTGCCAGGGATTAGTTTGATGAGTACAATGCCAATTGCAGAAATTAACAGGGAACCGAATATGAAATAACTGAAAGCGAAAATGGATTTCAGGATGTTGAAGAAAGTGTAAGGCTCATGTTTTTGTGAAGTGGGGTTTGTAATCAAAAAACGGAACAACACAGGTTGCAGAGTTTGAGAAATAATCCAGACACTCAAAATTCCAATTATCGAAACTAAAGCAATTGAACTCAATGCCGGGTGTTTCGCCAGTATTAATACGCCCATTCCAATGATGGTGGTTATTGCGGAAAGCGCAATGGAAACTTTCAGGGATTTAATAATTTTAATTTTTCTTGAATATTCCTGCTGAAGCCCATCGGTAGTGAAAATACAGAAGTCGTCACCCAAAGCGAAAATGAACGTTGATAAAACAATGTTAACGATATTGAATTTAATGTCTGCCAGTGCCATTATCCCCAATATCCAGATCCAGGATACAAGCATTGGAATAAAAGTGATAAGGGCGAGTTCAATACGCCCATAAATTAATAACAGTGCGGTAAATACCAGTAAAGAAGTCCAGATTGTAATGAAATTGAAATCTTCATTCACAATAGCCAGGAGCCTGTCGGTGATAAATTTTCTATCGAATGCACTAGTTGCCTCAAATTTTTCAAGAGCCTTATAAACCTGGTCATTTTTGCCCGGGTCTGTTTTGATCATTCCAATGAGTGATACTTTTTCATTCGACTCTTCAATAAAATTATTCACCAGGACCTTTCTCAATGTTGTTTCTTCTGCAGGAGGCAGTTGGTTATAGTCTTTCGATGTTTGATCTAAGAAGGGTTGAAAGGCGGTTTCCTTAAAGTTGAATTTTATTCCTGCATTTGCCAGGTTATTATAAACGATGTTCCTTTTGTTGTCATTCCAATAGCGGTTCCATCTTTCGATTCTTCGCTGCTGTTCGCCGGCTGACGGTAAAACTGATGATACACTGGTGTAGGAAATTATCGCACCGTTGTGTTTAAGTTCCTGTAAAACAGGTGTTATTTTTTCATTTTCCAAAAGTGCCGACTGAAGGTCTCTGCCACTGGTAAAAACAAAAATTGATTTTTGATGAAAGGAAGTAATCCGGTTCATTTTTTCTTCAGCTGCCTTAACTTCCGACGACATATAATTGATTTTATACATGTCGGATTCAAACTCCACATCTTTTGCAAAATATAAAAACACAGGTGTGAGCAGTATTATGAAAATTACAAGGTATTTAGAGGAAGGCAACCGATCTGCAAAGCCAGAAAGGAATGTAGCTGTAGCAGAAGGACCAGCAATGTTTCGTGTAGAAACAAAATGGGGCAGAAAAATTAATGATGCAAGGGCAGCTCCTGCCAGACTTAAGGCTGCGAATAATCCCAGGTCCTGTAAAACTGGTGCATTCACAAATCGGAGACATAAAAATCCGCCTATGGTGGTGAGACTACCCACAGTCATGGGAAATGCCAGTTCCCGTATTGTCGCAGCAATGTCGGGATGATAGCGATGATGTGTCAAAAAATGCATCGAATAATTTACAGCAATACCCAGGACCAGTGAACCTGCACCAACGGCAATTACTGAAATATATCCCTGTATAAAGTAAACTGTAGTGAGTGCAAACAACCCCCCAAATATTACGGGTGTAATGATTAACAGGGGTGCTTTCGCATTCCTGAAAAACACCATCACAATTATTAAAAGTAAAATTACTGTAATGCTTACCGTGAGTTTAGAGTCGGCACGTATTTGTTTTGCATTACCAGCTGCAACTACAGGTGCTCCAAAATAAATGACTTCAGAATTCGAACTAGTTGCAGAACGCTCTGCTATGAGTGTATCAATGCCGGCAAAAAAATCAGAATTTATGTTCGTTTCTGAGGAAGGGTTGGCCGGATTTATGACAATTAAAAGATTGCGATGATTTTTTGTGAGGTAATGACCATCATATAACTCGATTTGTTCATCAAGCTGGAAATTATTTAATTTTTTATATCCAATAAAATTTAATCCAAGCGGGTCTTTCAGGATAAATTTCT
>JANWID010000181.1 GCA_025450095.1 Bacteroidia bacterium
ATTTTTGTTGATCATCAATCCTTCTTTGCCCTCGTTAAACAGGTAAGGCACACCACCTGCATTCGTAGTAACCACGCACATTCCCAATGCCATGGCTTCCATAACACTCACCGGTGCATTATCGTAATTTGTTGTGTTCAAAAAAATATCATACTCTTTTGAGAGTGCAATCCAGTTTTCCTTTTCAAGCCTGCCGGTGAAGATCACCTCCAACCCCATTTCCCTGGCCAGATTCTTACATGATATCATGCTGCCATCTTTGTCGGGCCCAACCATACATAAAGTTGCATCCGGATATTTACTTTTTATTTTTTTGAATATTTCCAATGCCAGTGTTGGATTATAAATTTTATGAAAAGCGCGGACCCACAAAATCCGGGGACGTATATGGCTCCGTTGTTTGAAGGGATAGTATTTTAAGTCGATAAAATTGTGAATGGTTTCAACTTTAAGGTTTCTCTTTGTAAATTCATCCTGGAGGTATCCCGAAACAGCAATGTTTGCAAACGATTTCCCGAATAATTTTGATTTTGCGCCTGGTGAACGATCGACTCTTTCGGGTAGATTACCGCCACGAAGAATTGGAATAAAATTTAAATTACAGATATCACTGACTACCGCAGCTGCATATGCGAACCAAAATGCATTCGTGCTGTAGGTATCTAATAACACTACCGGTTTTTCCTGGCGGTATTTAATGATGGCCCATAACATATCAGCCAATCGAAGCAATTCATTCCTGTAGGAACTCCGGGTTTCAATCCGGAACTTCAATTCCTCCAAACGAGGCCCCAGTGTTTCAACCGAAGTTGGTGTAAAGCCATGTTTTGAGAGTTTATTTCCCAGGTATAATACCATCAACCTTTTCTTTTGGTAAAATATTGATTACACTGAGTGAAATCAAAAGCGGTGTTATAAATGTCCGGGTTGCGCTGTGAAAAGTCGTAAATATGGCCAGGAAAAAAAGCCCTGCTTTAATAGCCCTTAAGGTTGGATCCTTTTCCGATTTCAATCTATATGCAACAGTTATGATAAGTAAAATAATTATCACTCCTGGAATCCCATGCTCGGCAAGCAATCTTGAAAATTCAATGTGAGCTGCAATGCCTCTTCCTTCCGATCTTTCATATTTTGATGCACCTGCTCCCACTCCTAAAATCGGGTATTCAGTCCACAACGTCAAATCCTCCATGAGAATCAGATTTCGGTTTGTTGTGAATGTGTTCAGGTTTTTTTCTTTGGTTCCCAATAAAGTTCCCTCTGTTTCACCCTGGTACCTGAGAAATAGTTTTCCCTGAGTAAGGTCGTTGGCATAAAAAATAGCAGCTACAAAAATAATGAATACCGGTAAGGCATATCTTTTAACAGCAACCGGAATACGTGCTTTGAATCCTCCTTTGATGAATAGCATATATGAAAAAATCAACAGTGAGGCGGCAGAGCTGACCATTCCACCTCTTGAAAAAGTAAAAAGTCCCTGGATAAGGAATACACAAGCCAAAATCCCATCGATCATCCTGTTCCCTGTTATTCTCCAATCCATGATCCATGAAAGCGACATGAGCAGGAATCCAAGCCCCAATACTGTTGATACCTGGTTGGATCCAAATTCCCCGGAAGTAACTACCTGTGCTCCCAGTGAAAAAGTAATTTCTTTCAGGTCAGGAGTCTTGATAATGGTGTAAGTTAAAATGGTAATGCATGGAAATGCAATCAACCGCAGTAAATCGAAAAAACGGTTCTTGCGGATTTTAAGTGAACTAAAAAAAATCAGACCGAGTCCGATGTTCACGATTCCCATTACGTTAAATATAACCTCAAGGAAAGAAACACGACCGCTGATATCAATAAAAATCGCTGGTAATGCCAATAAAATTATCCAGAAGCCTATTGAATTGTATCGGGCCTTTTCAGTAGAGAAGTAAATTCCAGTTACTGACAATAATGTAAACAGATATTTACCCGCTTCCCATGGAATTATTGGGGAACATTTAGTCATGCGGGCCAATAATTCAAAAGCGCCAAGATACGATAAGGTTGCAGCGATAACCAGTGGCCTGTTCACTGTTCCAAATGCCATTAAATAAAGAGTTCCTATAAGGATAAAATAGAACCATGATATCACAAGAACATTAGTGAGCGTGGTTGCTAGTCCAAGGGCCACGTGAAAAAGTGTCCAACCAAACCTGTTTTTATATTTTAACAGGTTAATGATCATTCAAAATATGTTGCTTTAAGTTCCTGTAGTAATTTGAAAATGTAAATGCACCTGAAACTTCAAATATCCGTTGACTTTTGGTTTTCAGATCCATTTCATTGATTTCAAGTGAATCAATATATTCCGTAAAGGAGCTTTGGAAATCCCATACAAATCCGTTTGTATCATTGATATACTGACTTATACTGCTTATTGCAGAAACCAACGGAATGGCGCCATAATTTCCTCCTTCGGCAATCACTTTAGGAAAACCTTCCGATGCCGTTGAAGGGAGCAACAGAAAATGACTTTGCGCAAGATAATCGGATACTTCATTCCTGGAAACACTTCCGTGAAAAACACATTTAACCAGATTTTGACTGGCAGCAATTGATCTGAATAGATTCAAGTCTTTTCCATCACCAATAAAATGAATAGTCGTGATATTTTTCTTGTGGAATGCCTGTAAGGCATCCAGGATTCTCTTCACACCTTTTTCTTCTTCAAGTCGACCAATAAACACTGCTGTATAAGGACCCGAATAAGTTTTGGATTCAATAACCTTCTTACCTGTCGTTCTTTCATCTTCATCCAGGCAGGGATTTTCAAAAGTTATGCAATGGCCCGGCTGATCATTCCATTTTCCGTTGATTGTTACTTTACTTTTCAGAAAATTCTGTTGCAGCCACCAGCGTTGAAATCTATATCCTGCAGGTGCATTGGATTGCTTCCAGTTACCGGCATACTTCACCCAAATGATGGGTCTTACTTTGCGGAAAGATAACCAGGGTAGCAAAAAGTTAGCTATCCCTGTGGGAACCCTTATTTGAATGGCTCCTACTTCCGGCATTATCATTTTTGTTTGCCTGATTATTTCAGGTATTGAAGTTGCCACAGATAACTTGTCCCCGAAACCTTTTCCCCCGGAAGGTGGTAACGCTACAAACCTTATGTTTGATGCCGTGTATGGCAATGAACTTGCAGGTGTTTTTCCGGTGTGCAGGAAAGCAAGATGAATTATTTCGTCAAATTTTGGAGCCAGGTAATTTATTTCACGAATAGTGGGTCCCCAACCTTTGATGATTCCATTTTCGTCAGCATAATGTGCAGTATGTGAAATAATGGCAAGCTTCATCAGACTTCGTATTTAATATTTGTTAATACCGGAACATCCTCTACTTTGCTAAAATGTTCAATTAATAATTTCCAATCGTGACGCAAGGCCCATTTTCGTGCTCGTGCCGAATAGGCCGAATAATTATCCATAATATCTTTGAGTGCTTCTGCTATTTCAATTGGATTACTACCATCCACCAACCTGCCGTTGTATCCATCCATGATTGCATCTTCAATTCCACAATCCTTGGCGCCTATGGCAGGTTTTCCAAAATAATTTGCTTCCAGAATTGCAATACCAAATCCTTCCGTGTCGCCATCCGCCTGTGTTTCACTTAACATCACAAACACACTGGCATGCATATAATATGCTGCAAGGTCAATCATCTTCGCAACCTTCCCATGAAAAGTTATTGCATTGGAAACTTGTAAATTATTTACCAGTCCTTTCAGTATTTCCTGCCCGGTTGGAATTCCGACAAGATGATAATGAACGTCAGGATAAATCGATCTCAGTACTGGTAAGGCCTTTACCAAAAGGTGCTGACCTTTTCGTGGTGATATCCGGCCAACCGTTAATAATGAAGGTTCGCCTTCAAGCTCTACATGGTGTAAGTGTTGCTTTTCGGAAGGCCAATCACTAAACCACAATCCGTTTGGCAATACTCTTATGTCCTCTCGTTTTGTAACCTGGTATAATAATTTCCTGGTATAATTTGAAACGGCCCAGATACAATCGACAGTGGCAAGTGCCCTGGTGGTGAAAATCCGATGAATTTCATTTTTCCTGCTAAGTTCTGACCCATGGATAAAGGCATGAACCGGAAACGATTTACCAAATTTCTTTTTCGCAAGGTATCCCATCCATAAAGGAAATCTTCCGGAAACTATCAATAATTCAACAGGGTTATCATTCAAAAATTGTCGAATGAGGGTCCACCTGTGAAGATAAGTCATCCAGCCACTTCTGATGAGCCGAACAAGTTTTATGTTCGCTGGCAATGATTTTCTAAATTGATTAATTTCATTTTCCTGGCTGTAATCCTGGGAAGTGAAAACGGTGATGTCGTAATCTTTCCACGCAAGTGCTCGTGCCAGATCATAAGCATGCTTACCTATTCCACCTGGCCCGGGAGGGAATTCGCTTGATATAATGACGATATTTTTCGAATCGTCCTGGATTTCATCCCCCACTTTATAGAGCATGCCAGACTTTCTCATTCTTGATTTAAAGAAATCAGTCATTTAAAAATTCGATTCTGGGGTTTTTCAACATTGAAGAAGCAATATTCCATGACCTCATTACCTGGATGAATATCAGAGGAGAGATGACAAGTGCTAAGAGAGAGCCGCCTACCAATAAAGGTTTGTTTCTTTTATAGCGGTACGGCACAACCGATGGCGGGATATTATATATGAGTGTCAGCAATGCTGCCTTTCTGCCAAAATATTTACGGTAGAAATAAAGAACTGCCGGTAGCGGACGTGGCGACCAAATACTTTTTGGCCGGAAGGCGTCCCAGGCTCCGGAATGACGCAACCCGCCACTAGTGGCTTTTACATCTTCACACCAGCTGAATGGATTTGATACAGACTTGAATCCTGCAAGGTAAGCCCGCAATCCAAATTCTCCATCTCCCATTCTTTGTTTTTCAAATTGCCTGTCAAACAAACCTATTGACCTGAACACGTCCTTCTTCAAACACGCATTACCGGTAGCAAATTGTTCTGCCCAGCGAAATATCTTCTTTTCGGGAGGAATACCTGATCCGGAGGGAAAAAATACTCCTGCAGAAATATCAGAATTAAAGTAATCGATGCATTTCATGTGATTCGATATCCAGTCAACCGGGATTCTGACGTCATCCTCCGACAAAGCAATAAACTCCGATTTTGATTCCCTGATTGCCTGGTTCCGGGCCATCCACAATGCTTTTTCCAACTGATGAATCACCCTCAATTTTAAATTAAACTTTTTATAAAAGTCCGGGTTGAATGCATCTGACTGGTCAATTACAATGATTTCAAAATTTTTGTAATCCTGCTTTTCAAAATCGTGTAAAACATTTTCCAGGTGATCATAACGGTTCAGTGTTGGTATCACAACGGTTACAGGGGGCGCATTTTTTAACAAGTTACTTTGAAAAGCCTGGAAAGCATCGTGATTGTGATAGCTGTAATTAATAGCTTTTCGATCAACATTCGCTGACTTAATAAATGCTTTGATTTCACGGAATGGGTTATGAAAAGTAAGCAAGCGCCACATTAATGCTGTAAATACCCTTGAAGGGTGAAAATATTTTCTAGCAAAACGGTATTCATCTTCCGACGAAAATTGACTCTTTCCCCACCAACTGAAACCATTTTCCATTTTACTGCTGATAATGCCTGATCTTAATGCACGATAAGCACGTTCCGCATCTCTCGCATTTTCACTAAGTGTGTTGTCGAAGGTAAAATCAATTGTTTGCCCATTCAATTCACCTGGTCCTGGAAAATAACCCGGATCGTTCGCAGGTGCCAGGTTAAAATACCAAACAG
>JANWID010000182.1 GCA_025450095.1 Bacteroidia bacterium
GAACAATATGTGAATTATAATCAGCAACAGAAGATCACAGGTGTTGTAAAAACTAGTCCTGTGGTTTTTCATGACATTCATGAAGGAGGAACTGAAAATATTTCCAAAGCGCAACTGCTCAACCAGCTTGACATAATGAATGCTGACTACAGAAGACTCAATGCCGACACTGTTGACACTCCTGTACCTTTTAAACCACTGGCTGCCGATGCAAATATTGAATTCCGTTTAGCGCAACTTGATCCTGTTGGAAATTGTACTGACGGAATCACCCGTACCTTTTCGCATCTGACAAATAATGCCCGCGATAATGTAAAAGCATTAATATACTGGCCCAGCAACAAATACCTTAATATATGGGTAGTAAAGACTATTGAAAACACGAGCGGTACCCCGGGAATAATACTCGGTTATGCACAGTTTCCAGGTGGCGGCTCGCTTACAGACGGTATAGTTTTAAAATCTGACTATGTGGGATCTATAGGAACAGCTGTCGGCAGTGGTTTCAACGGTCGCACAGCGACACACGAAGCAGGGCACTGGTTTAACCTGCGCCATATTTGGGGTGATGCTACCTGTGGAAGTGATTTAGTTGCCGATACCCCGGTTCAAAATGTGAACTTCTCCACTTGCCCCAATTTTCCAAAAATTGATGCAGCTTGCGGCAATGCGCCTAACGGAGCTATGTTTACCGACTATATGGATTACACACTTGGGAATTGCGAAAACATGTTTTCTAATGGACAAAGTATTCGTATGAATGCCGCATTAAGTTCTCCTGTAAGCGGGCGAAATAATTTATGGACTACGGCTAATTTAATTGCAACCGGAACAGACGGTACACCGCCTGTTATTTGCACTCCTATTGCCGATTTTAATTCGGAAACCAAAATGATTTGCCAGGGAACTACACTGAGTTTTGTTGACGGTTCGTGGAACGGAGACCCGGTAACCTGGGATTGGCAGTTTCCGGGAGGAACACCTGGTAATTCAACCTCGCAGAATCCTTCAATACAATATAACACTCCCGGCATTTGGGATGTAACTTTAACAGTTACCAATTCGGCAGGTACTGATGCTAAAACAGCGACCGGGATGATCATTGTAAGTTCAACAGGTGCAGCAATATTTTCTTATCCTTTTAATGAAGGATTTGAAGGCGGATCAATTCCTAATGACTGGTTTGTAAATAACGAAAATCCGAATACAAATACCTGGGAACAGACAACTACAGCAGCCCATACCGGATCAAACAGTGTGCGTATTTATAATTATTCCGGCAACGTAAATGGCATTGATGCATTTATCACTACCAGTTTTAATCTTTCGTACGTTACTCAAACCAAAATGATTTTCTGGAGAGCATTTGCGCACCGTTCTTCGGCTACAACCGATCAGCTAAAAGTATATTCCTCCACATCATGCGGACAGCTTTGGTCGTTGCGTTATACAAAATCGGGTACAGCATTGTCAACTGCAGGGTTACTTTCTTCGGTATTTATTCCTAATGCTTCACAATGGGATGCAGATACTGTAAATCTTTCGAGCACTTCGGTTTCTACGCGGCCAAATGTTCGTTTTAAATTTGAGTATATCCAGGACACAGGTAACAATATTTACTTAGATGATATTAATCTTGATGGAATAGTGGGAGTGAATGAAAACATAGCTGATAATTTTAATTTCAATATCATTCCAAATCCTGCAATTGTTAAAGCCCAAATTACATTTACGCTCGAAACTGTTAATGATGTTTCCATTTCCATACATGATATTACGGGAAGAGTTGTTCAGCAAATGAATGAAAAAAATCTTCTCCCCGATACTTATGTTTATGATGTAACAGATAACCTGCAAAACGGAGTTTATTTTGTTCGCCTTACGGTAGGTAACTTTTCAACCGTTAAAAAATTAGTGTTGCAGTAAATAATCAGGGTTACATTTATTAAATAAACATAAATAGGGAATGAAAAAAAAATTATTGTGGTCTTTTATTTTACTTAATGGTTTTTGGAGTTATGCAATAGCTCAGGATAACCTTCCTAAAGTGTGCGGAACAACCGAAATGGTTGAAAAAGAAATGCTGAGGGATCCATCTTACCAGGCATTACGGAATCAACTCGAAGAGTTTACACGCTCTTACTCACAATCTTCAGTAATACCTGAAACCGAATCGGGACTTCCGATTTATACAGTTCCACTCGTGTTTCATGTGATGCACATTTATGGAGCTGAGAATATTTCGAAAGCACAAATTCTGGACGCAGTGAATATTCTTAATATGAGCTTTCAAAAACTTAATGATGACACCGGTGATGTGATCCCTGCTTTTCAATCAATATTTGCTGATTGCCAGGTTGAGTTCAGGCTCGCCCAGATTGACCCTTCAGGAAACTGTACCGATGGTATTACCCGTCATTATACCGAGTTAACTTATTCAGCAGGTGATAATGTGAAACCTCTTGGGTACTGGCCCGCCAACAAGTATTTCAATATTTATGTAGTGGGTTCCATAGCCAGCGGTGCAGCAGGTTATGCTTATTACCCGGGTGTTACAGCCGGTAATGATGGTGTTGAAATTCTGCACGACTATGTTGGAGGAATAGGTACTGCAAACGGTTCCAATTACAGTTCACGTTCATTGACACATGAAGTAGGTCATTACTTAAACCTGATGCACACCTGGGGAAACTCAAACACTCCAGGTCTTCCTTCAAACTGTAATCTTAGTGACCAGGTTAATGATACTCCAACTACTGTTGGAGTTGCAAATTTCAGTTGCAATACTTCCCAATCAACCTGCAGCTTTCTTGATAATGTTCAAAACTACATGGACTATGCAGGCTGCCATAAGATGTTCACTAATGGACAAAAGTCACGGATGCATGCTGCCTTGAATTCTCCGACAGGCAACCGGAATAATTTATGGCAGATACCTAACCTGGTGGCTACAGGAACCAATAATGGTTTTGTTCCGCCACCCTGCACACCGATTGCCGACTTTTCAAACAAAACATATATGATCTGTACGGGAGATGCCATTTCATTTATTGATGCTTCATGGAATAATGATCCCACTGGATGGAATTGGACTTTTACAGGAGGAACACCATTCTCTTCATCTGCTCAAAACCCGGTAATAACCTACAACAATCCGGGAGTATATGATGTAACATTAACTGTTTCGAATGCTGCCGGAAGTAATACACTTACTCGCACAGGCATCGTTATTGTATCTCCTGCTGCAGCAAACTATGCAATACCTTATTCCGAAAGTTTTGAATCATTTACTTCGTTTCCGCCTTCAAATAATGAATGGTTCATTACTAATACAACAGGTACTAATGCATGGGATTTGACATCAACTGCAGCTTATACCGGAACACAATCTGTGCGTTTATATAATTATGCGGGTAATGGCAATGGAAATGTGGATGAATTTATAACGCCAAGCTATGATTTTTCAAACATTACTAATGGAAGTTTGACATTCCGACTTGCATTTGCTCACCGCAGCACTTCCACTACCGATAAATTAAGAGTATTTGCATCAAAAGATTGTGGCAATACCTGGGCATTAAGATATGTAAAAACAGGCACTGCATTGTCAACAGCCGGTTTAATCAGCACTAATTTTATTCCATCATCTTCGTCTCAATGGAGACTTGAAACCGTTTCGATGGCTTCGGCAACCTATAATAACCAGCCCAATGTTCGGTTTAAGTTTGAATATACTCAAAATACCGGTAACAATATTTACGTTGATGATTTGTTTTTGAATGGCATTGTGGGAATTAATGAAAATGATATGGATGGCATAAGTCTTGAAGTAACTCCTAACCCTGCTGTTAGCAATACAATGGTGTCGTTCACAATTGACAACCCTAAATGGCTAAACATTAAATTATATGATATGCTGGGCAAAGAATTGCAAACAATAGCAGACCAAAAATTCAATTCCGGGAAATATAGTTTTATTGTAAACACTCCTCCATCAAGCGGTTTATTTTTCCTTAAAGTTCAAAGCGACTCTTCGGTTATAACCCGAAAAATTGTTTTCAGCGAATAAAATAATTGGTATTAAAGATTCAGATTTCAAAGTTAGTTTGTTGTATTTTTAACTTTCCCGGGGAAATATCTTCGGCTTAAATCGCAAACTGTTTATTAAATGTTCAGTGACCTTTATGAACCTGATCTCGCCATTGGATTTATCTGGGTGGTAGCGCTGGCACTTTTCTTTTTAATAAAGTCATTTTCACAAACGCAGTTTTCATTTCGTTTTAAGCTGGTAGTTTTAACAGTGGTTCTTGCATGGCTCGCGTTGCAGGGTATTATTTCATGGAAAGGATACTACCTCAATTTTACAGGCATTCCTCCACGGCTTTCATTTGCCGTTTTGCTCCCTTTATTTTTAATTATTCTGTTATTAATCTTCAGAAAAAAAGCTTTTGAGAATTTATCAATGAAAATGTTAACGTGGCTGCACGTGGTGCGAATTCCGGTTGAGATTATTTTGTTTGGATTATTTCTTGACAAGCAAATACCGCAGTTGATGACATTTGAAGGAAGAAATTTTGATATTTTAGCGTGCTTATCAGCTCCGTTTATTGCCTGGTTCGGGTATTACAAAAATTTTCTGAAGTCAAAAATAATTCTCATCTGGAATTTTGTTTGTCTTGCGCTACTTTTGAATATTGTAATTAACGCTGTGTTGTCAGCACCTTTTGCTTTTCAACAATTCGCATTTGACCAACCCAATGTAGCCATTGCTTATTTTCCTTTTATCTGGCTGCCTTGCTTTGTGGTACCTTTGGTTTTGTTCAGCCACCTTGTTTGTATTTTGCAGCTGATAAAAAAAATAAAAAACAATTCATGAATAAATGGATTATTTTATTATTGTTTTTTTTTAATGTTTTACAGCATACCGCCCAGCCTGTACCTTTCCAGAAATCTTTTGGCGATTCATTAAAATCCGAATATGGGATTTCGGTAATTCAGTTAAGTAGTGGTTCGATTTTTTTTGCCGGGTATAATTATAATTCAATCGGCACAACTGATGTTACGCTTACAAAGCTTGACATGAACGGAAATATCACCTGGCAGCAAGCCTATCACGATTCTCTCAGAGGCTTGTTCAGCAACAAAATGATCTTTTATAACAATACATTTTATATTGCCGGTCAGTGCACTGATCAGAATTCGAATACTGATGCGCTGATCCTGCATATTGATACACTGGGAAATCTTTTGTTTCAGAAAAATTACGGTGGTAACACAACCAGCGAATCTTTCAACTGGATTGAACCCGATTTGAATTACGGATTCATGTGTAACGGCTATGCCACAGCAAGTACAGGAACAGGGAATGACATTTACGTTGCCCGCCTTGATTTGAACTGTGATGTGATATGGGAAAATAATTACGGTTCGGTTTACAATGATGTTTCGATGGCAATACGCAGAACAGGCAGCGGTGATTTTGTTTTATCTGGCGATAAGCTCATCTTTCCGGCTCCCAATTACCACGCGTATGTTTTAAAAATTGATACTTCCGGAAATCCGCTTTGGGATGTGGATGTAGTGAGCTTGTA
>JANWID010000183.1 GCA_025450095.1 Bacteroidia bacterium
GAACAAAGCTATCAACATGCGCTTTTTGGAAGTCGATGACCGGATCAATGGTAGACTGGTCAAGTGCATAAACGGTATCATAAACCATCGGGATCATATCTACATCACGGCTCACATGCCGCATGGTAAATCGCTTGAGCATTTTGGTCTGAAAAGGATCGGAAGCCAAAGCAACTTTTTTCAACCCTGACTGCTGTGCTTTTTTATAAGAATAATAAATGTTTTCTGTGCTGTGTTCCGCCAAAGGTTCCGTGAAAATATGTTCCCTGGGAATCCCGAGTGCTTCACCGTACAGTGCCATTACTTCCGCTTCAATGTACGGAGTGTAGACAGCATTCCCCGAATACATCACATTTTTGGCAATTCCCCGGTCGTACAGGTGCTTGCTCCAAAGCACTCTTGCTTTCATTACCTGGCTCCATTTACCATTCTCCAATGGTACTCCCGGCACAATGATAACATCGTACGTCTGCGCCCTGGCTCTGTCGTAAAGCCTCCCAACCTTTTTGGATGAATAGCTGCAGCCATAGATGCTGATAAAGAGGATAAGAAACAGAATTGGGAGGGGTTGGAGTTTGGTGTGAAGTGTCCCTTTCATATTAATCAAAATTAGGCTTGAAATCGCCATGAAGAAACTCCAGCAAATATTAAACCTTCCGGAATATCGAACTAACATGCAAATTAACCAGAAGTTAACATTAAATAAACCCGGGCTTAAAGATGCAGGGGTATTTTTGAAATTCGCAAATACTATGGAACCCGGCAAAATACTTATCCTGGAAGAAAACAGTGAACCGTTCCGGACAAACGGGCATCCTGGTAATGGAGTCTCGTCAAATGAACTGATCATTGATAAAGAAGCCTATATTGTTTATCTCCATGGAAGCAAAATTACTTTTCCCAAAAAGGAATTTGAGTTATTGTTGCTCCTTGCATCAAATCCACGTAAAGTTTTTAAACGTGTTGAGATCCTGATTCAGATCTGGGGCAAGGAGTTTCGCCAGAAGGACTCCCGTTCGCTGGATGTGCATATCCGGATGTTACGTCGTAAGCTGAATGATCATTTTATAACGACGATCAGGGGAGTGGGGTATAAGCTTGAGAAATAAAATTATTTTATTATTTCGTTCGAACAGCAGCATGCTGTCCCTACTATTTTCTTTCCATTTTATCTGCCTTCCCGACGCGCACAACGGCGGTCGGGATGACATCGCGGCCACGAAGTATTTCTTATTGAAAACTACGTGGCACGCGTTCGCAAGCGAGTCAACTAACGGCTACCGACTGCTGATTGCCAACTGCCAACTGCCGGCTGATGACTGCCAACTGAGATTTTCAATACCTCACTTTCCGTTTTATCCTCATATAAACCGCGACTGCATTCAGCAAAAAAGTTATTGAGAGTAAAATAATAATCCCGGCAGATGCATTTACCAAAAATGCTTCCTGCGGACGCGAAGCCCAGTTGAAAATCTGAATGGGTAGGACTGTAAATTCCGACATCGGCGAAATGGGTACAAACGGCACATAAGCCAATGCACCCACAACGATCAGCGGTGCTGCTTCACCAATGGCTCTCGATAACGCGATAATGATCCCAGTGATGATGCCGCTGCTGGCGGAAGGGATAACAGTCATCTTTATCGTCTGCCACTTCGAGGAACCTAATGCATACGACGCTTCGCGTAATGAGCTCGGAACTGCCTTTATGGCTTCCCGCGTTGCCACAATAATAATCGGCAATATCAAAAGTGCAAGTGTAAAGCTTCCCGTAAGGATACTACCACCCAGGTGAAAAATGCGACCGAAAATTTCAAGACCCAGCAATCCATAAATAACCGAAGGTACACCAGCCAGGTTGGTAATATTTATTTCAATAATTTTTCCCAGGCGCGATTTACGTGCAAATTCTTCAAGGTAGATGGCTGCTCCAATGCCTATCGGAATTGCAACAAGAGCCGTGACTACAATGATCCATAATGTTCCTGCCAACGCAGAAAGTATTCCGGCTTTTCCTGGAATACGCGACGGATAATTGGTGATGAATTCCCAGCTGATCCGTGACATTCCGTCCTTGAGAATGCTTGAAATAAAAATAGCCAGCATGAGCAGTCCGAAGAACGTGCTGAATACGCCAAAGTATTTAAAGGCCTCATCCTTTATCCTTGCTATGCGTGCGAAATGCTTAGACATATTTTTTCTCAAACTTTTTATTTAACCAGTAACTAAGATTATTTAGTAAAAATGTAAACGCGAATAATGTAATTCCCGCTGCGAAAATGGTGCGGTATTCCAAAGAGTCGTGCGCTACATCTCCAAGACTAACTTTAACGATATACGTAGTGATGGTTTCGATTGGAACCGTAGGATTGAAGGTAAGCCGTGGTTGCTGTCCTGCCGCAATTGCAACTATCATGGTTTCACCAATAGCTCTTGAGATGGCGAGAATTGCTGATACAATTATTCCAGAAGAAGCGGAAGGGACAATTACACGGAATGCAGTCTGGAAACGATTCGCACCCAACGCCAGCGAACCTTCGCGGATGTATCGCGGCACCGCGGCTATGGCATCGTCACTGAGAGAAGAAACATAAGGGATGATCATGATTCCCATCACAAATCCTGCGGATAGTGAATTAAAACCTGACATTCCCGGAATTAGCGTTTGTAGAAATGGTGTGACTACCGTAAGAGCAAAAAATCCATACACCACCGTAGGTACTGACGCCAGTATTTCAAGAATTGGTTTTATTATGTTTTTGAACTGAACGGTTGAATATTCGTTCAGGAAAAGAGCGATGGTCAGGCCGGTCGGTAGCGCAACCAGGATTGCGATCAGTGAGGTTAGTAGCGTTCCGGATAACAATGGTAAAATTCCAAAATGTTTTTCTGCAAACAGGGGAGTCCATTGCGAATCGGTAAAAAATTCAACAATGGAAACTACTTTAAAGAAATTAAATGTTTCCGACAACAACACAAAAAGAATCCCCGCTGTAGTAAGTACTGTCAGCAGGGCACAACACGCCAAAGCATATTCTATTATTTTTTCTTTATTTCGCCTGGTCATAGGTTGTGCTGAAAAGCTAAATATTCGATAATCAAAATGTATAGATCCCGAAGCATTCCAGGTTATAGAGTGCTTCGGGAATAAATTACTTACTCTTGTTCTTTATGTGTACTTACAAAATCCTGAAGCTTTTTCTTCTGGACGTTATATTCTTCATCCGACATCGGAATAAATCCTACTTCACGGGTTAGTGTACCCGCATTTTCGAGATAAAATTCAACGAAAGTTGCAACTTCCGGCCGTTTTATGGATGATGAATTCACATAAATAAAAAGTGGTCGTGAAAGCGGAGCATAGGATTTATTCTTCACAGTTTCGACGGATGGCAGGATGGCGCCGGCACCATTACTTTCATTACCATCATTAACAGCTACCAGTTTCAGCTTGTCGAGGTTTTCTTCATAGTATG
This sequence comes from Bacteroidia bacterium, assembly GCA_025450095.1. The sequence continues at coordinate 3,477 of JANWID010000183.1, forward strand.
CAAAGCCAAAAAATCCCAGCGCGTTTTTATCGGATGATACACCCTGCACCAGCACGTTGTCATCTTCACTGGCAGTATAATCACCCCGACTCTTATGGCTTTCACCTACGATGGCTTCTGTAAAATAATCATAAGTTCCGGACTCGGTTCCTGCACCATAGAGGTGAAATTCCTCATCAGGCCAGCCTTTACGAACCTGGCTCCATTTGGTGATCTTATTTTGTGCAGCAGGTTCCCACATCATTTTTAGTTCCGCGACAGTAATATCAGTTACCCACGTGTTTTGTGGATTTACAACCACCGAAAGTCCGTCATAAGCGATTTCCAACTCCAGTGAGTGAATATTATTAAGTTCACACGCTTTCTTTTCTTCTTCTTTAACAGAACGTGATGCATCGTTGATGTCGGTTTCTCCACGACTGAATTTCTTGAATCCACCACCGGTTCCTGATAAACCGACAGTCACTTTTACATCGGGCTGTACATTGCGGAATTCTTCTGCAACAGCTTCCGAAATTGGGTAAACAGTGCTCGAGCCATCAATTTTAACTTCTCCTTCCAGCTTTCCCATGTTATTATTTTCCTGGGAATTATTTTCAGTCTTACCTCCGCAGGCAGCTAAAACTACTATGGAGCTTGCAACAATAATGTGGTTGAATTTCATTTTTATAGTTTTTTAATTATCTTTTTGTGAAGAAAACATTAATAATTTCTGGTGTACAAAAGTCTAAGAACCACATTGGTCCAATTTTAACGCCATGTTAAATTAATGTTAATTATCGATGGACACCCAAAAAGTTCACGACCGGGTCTAAATAGTATAATGCATTTAAAATGAATACATTAATAAGAATTATTATTCTGACTTAGATCATTGGCATCCACCCTCACATTCATTAACTTTACCATTACCCGCCACGTTTTATAAGTAATAAATGATCATCATGAAACTCAATCTGCAACCCGATATCACAACTGCTGAATTGAATACTCAGTTCCACAGTTATTTCCCATTTCTTAAAATTGAATTTTTCAAAAATTCGCACGAAGAAAATGAACCTTCTCAAAAGAAGGAACTCATAAAAGAGAATATTCCATTAATGGAACTTACCGGTAAAAAAAAATCCGGTGAATTTGAATTTTCACCTTTGACAACGGTCGCAGAATTTGAAAAACGAATGCACGATGATTACGGTTTGAATGTACAGGTATTCCGCCAATCGGGAAATGTTTGGCTGGTAACAACAGTCACCGATAGTCTCACACTTCAAAGTCAGAATGCATTGGGAATGGAGAAAATGAATGCGGCTGATCAACCTGATTTGTCGGATATTGATTATGATTGATGTATTGTTTAAGTCATGGTTCGGCTCCGCTCACCATGACTTAAAGTATTGACCAATGATTGTCGTCAGCTGACTATTGACTGCCAACTGCCAGTTACACACTACCGGTTTAATATGATGCGATCCCTCGCTACGCTCGGAATGACAGATGAAATGTATAATAGCGGGCGGGGGATGCGGATGAAATGAATAATCCATTAATGAAAATGTTGCCGCATCCCCCGCCCGCATTTACCCATAATAGATCGTCATCCCGAGCATAGCGAGGGATCGCTTAATGAGGAATCGAATGCCCACAGTTATTTGAATGTTACCTATTAAAATAAGAAACCCGGAATGAGCCGCTTTAACGATTTAATAAATTCATCAACACCCGTACTCGTCGATTTCTACGCCACCTGGTGCGGGCCGTGTAAGGTCATGGAGCCGGTTATTAAAAAAGTAGCAGAAATTACCGGTGATGAAGCACGGATCATTAAAGTTGATATTGATAAGAACCAACAGGCGGCTTTGAATTATGACATCCGCGGAGTACCAACTTTTATTATTTTCAAAAACGGGAAGCAAGTGTGGAGACAATCGGGTGTGGTGCCTGAAAATGTTTTGTTGCAACAGCTTAAAGTTGCTTCTCAGGAATGAATTTAAAAGCCATGTTTTCTATTCGGCAGTAAATTCGAAAGCTCCCAGTCAATTTTCTTTTTGAATTCCGCTTTCCGGTAATTGCATGTTTTTAGTTGACAAATTGAACATGAAACCGGCATAACACACGGATCGGCATGTATGAAAAACTCAACATCGTTACCCAGGTTTTCACGCATCAGCCGTTCAACAGATGCGATTTCTTCGTGCGCACTTTCCAGTGTATCGTACCAGGGCAAAGTAATGTGACAATCAACATGCAGGTTTGCACCGTATTTGATCACACGCAGGTTATGAATGTCGATCCATTTATCCTTACGGTGCTTTTGTAATTCAGTGATCACCAACTGGAGCTTCTCGTAATCGGCTTCATCAAGCAGGCTGTTCACCGATTTTTTCAGCAAACCAAAACCGGTGATCAAAATAATGGATCCAAATACAAGCGCCATCACCTGGTCGATCCAGTATAGCCCGGTGAAATACATTAATACAAGTCCCGCTACCAGTCCCACACTGCTGATTGTATCCGAAACGAGGTGCTTACCATTGGCAATCATCAGCAGGGAGCTTGCTTTTTTGCCTTTGGAAATAAGAATTTTCCCTGTAATAAAATTCACGGCTCCCGCTACTGCCGACATCCACGCTCCAATATCAAGAGCGTGAATTTTTATCGGTTGAAAAAATGCATAAACAGAATTGACAATGATGGTGATACCCGCTATGAAAATGAGTCCGCCTTCGAAACCTGCGGAAAGAAATTCCATTTTCCCATGTCCATAGGGGTGATTTTCATCACGAGGCTGCGATGCATAATAAATGCTGAAAAGTGCAAATGATCCGGCAACAACATTTACAATCGATTCCAATGCATCCGTGAGAATGGCGTTGGAATGCGTGAGATACCAGGCAACAAATTTTATTACCAGCAACATAACGCTGATAATAAGTGAAAACCGGATAGCGGTTATTTTTTTACGATCCTTTTCGGGAATTGAGACTTTCAATGGGTACGGATTACACCTGCCCGACGGCAGGCGGGGATTCTTTTATTAACACGGAATCGGATGTACGGATTAAGGATTTTTTCATTGTACTAATATGATGCGATCCCTCGCTACGTCCTGAAGTTGACCTGCGGTCACTTCAGGACTTCGCTCGGGATGACAACCTCGAGTGTGTTAAAAGCGGGCGGGGGAGGCGGATAATGTAAATCATTTCCCTGGTGTTGATGTTGCCGCCTCCCCCGCCCGCACTTCTCACTACAATGCATCGTCATCCCGAGCGGAGCCCTGAAGCTAAGCGCCAGCGCATGCTTCATGGGCGAAGCGAGGGATCGCATAATGCGGAAACAAATTTAATATTTTACTTTTCGTTGAATATTATCCACGACATCTGTAAACTGTACATCCAATTCCGCGTTAATAAAGAATCTGTAATCCGTACCCTACACGGCATCATGTATAACCAACAAAGGTACATCCGGATGATACGAAAACTTTTTGGTTAGGCTATGATCCCATAACATACGCGGGAAAGAGCGGTGATGCGTGACCATTGCAACCATATCGGCTTTCATCTTATGAAGGAAAAGCGAAATGCCATTCATTACATCTGGATCGGTGCATACGTAGCCGGATATCTTTGGATACTTAACGTTACTCTTTATCTTATCTGCCATCTCATCCGAGATCTTTTCGCTGTCGGAATGAATTTTATTATCTACGAAAAGGAAAACCAGCTCAGCATTCATGTGTTTCGCCAGCGGTAATAACAAATTCGCTGACTGAAGATTTTTCACGTTAAGGTCAGTTGCATAAACAAGAGTATTGATTCCTTTAAACCGGGCATTTCCGGGAACGATCAGAACCATACACTTCGACTTGTTGATGAGCTGTGTGGTAGTGGTACCGATCAGTGTACGTTCCACAACACCAGCGCCTGTTGCTCCTGCAACCAGCACATCGGCATGATTGCTATCCGCAGTTTCAGTTATTGCTTCGGCAGATATTCCGCGTTTTATAGTTGAAGAAACATTTACCAACGGATATGATATCGACAGTGAATCTACAAGCGCTTTAATTTTTTGTTCTGCATCTTCTTTTGCCATTTTTTCAGCAGTTTCTATTGCGGAATATGGCATTTCAGCAGTATAAAACAACGGGCTTTCATAAACATGAATAAGATGTAATGAGGCTTCATAATAAACTGCCATATCAGCAGCATAACGTAACGCGTTATCCGAAACTTCAGAGAAATCAGTGGCGACAAAAATATTTTTCATAATAAGGAATTTAATTGTTCAACTTCGATAATAAAAAGATAAAATCCAGTGAGAATCGGTCCCATTCACCCGGTGTCATTAACAATGTTACCAATAATATCAACCGTACAAACAGGTGATTGTTTTCCCACATGGGTTTAGCATAGCTGAATCCGGTTACAACCAAAATCAGGCTCAGACAAAGGAGATAAATGGAATAAAATTTAAAGAGTCCGAGAATAAGAAGAAATCCACACAATAGTTCGATATACGAAGTAAGAATTACGATCAGTGAAAGCAATCCTTCCGGAAATGCTTTTCCTCCCAGTTGCATGCGCATCGCCTGTTGTACCTGGCTGGTGCCGATTTTAAATACCTTATCGTAACCCTGGAAGAAAAATAAAATACCGGCAACAACACGAATGGTAACAATAGCAATGGCGTGATTCAGATCGGTGATCATACACTTTGGCTCAAATTTTCAGTTAAAAATATGTACTCCATCCGGAAAGGAAAATGATATCAGTCATTTAATTATTACCCCGGGCTTCTCAAATTTAGTTAAAATTCAGTTACTTCCGAAATCACCATCCTGCTCACTTATCCTCAATTAAATGTAGTATATATTTGATAAACAATATATTAATTCAATTAACGTAGTATCTATCTAAACCGTATTTTTGCGCCATGAATCTTTTACCGGAGCAGGTCCACGATGGCTGTCTGCATGGAAAGTGGTACCGGTCATTTTTGATGTTACTGTTATTAAGTTTCCTTTGGCAGGATGTACGATCGCAGGAAAAAGTTGTGACTGTAGGGATCCAGTTCAAACCTATTTTTTCCAGTCAATTTTTCAACACCGGACCGGAGGAATCAACTGCAGATGATGTCAACTTCAAAATTACTCCGGGCTCGGGATATTGCCTGGGTGCTGTAATCCGCCGGGGTTTTACCAATACAATTTCGATGGAAACAGGTATTAATTTCGTGAGACGTAATTATGATCTGAGCATTGACGATCCCGATAGCGCAGTTCATATTGATTCGGATTTCGGTACTGTTGGATATGAGATCCCGGTGCAGGGACTGGTATTTATCCAGCTATCGGATGAAATTTTCATGGATGTGGCTATGGGATTATCACTCGATTTTTATCCGTCTGATATAGCAACTTCAGGAACCTATTTCGTCCATAGCTCGGTGCGAAACTCATGGTTTTCATCGTCACTTCTTGCAAACCTTGGATGGGAATACCGCACTGAAAAATCGGGTTACATTTACCTCGGCGCTTCCTATCACCGGCCTTTTAAATTCACATATACCTCTTTCGTTCAATACCAGAATCGCGAAGTGCCTTATCCCGAAGGTAAGATGGAGCTGAATGGAAATTACCTCACATTCGACGTCCGTTATTTTTTCCATTCCGACCCGGAAAAACGAAAGAAAAAAATCCGCAAACCCGATCCAAAGACCCGGTAGCCCAATGTAACGAATGTACGAATAGGCTTCGCCTTACGAATCTATGAATTTACGAATTGACTTATTTAGGGATAATCCATTCGTAAATTCGTAGATTCGTAGCACGTAGTGCATTCGTACATTCGTTACATTTTTTTAACATTAAATTAACCTTCAACCTCTTGTCCCGGGATACCTTTGCAGGGAATTTTTAAAAGTAACATGAGTCCCGAACACACCAAAATACTGCTGGTAGACGATGAGCCCGATATCCTCGAGTTCATGGAGTATAACCTGAAAAAAGAAGGTTACCAGACCTATCTTGCCCGGAACGGACAGGAAGCCATTGAAAAGGCTACCGAGATCAAACCGAATCTTATCATTCTCGATATCATGATGCCAGTTATGGATGGCATCGAAGCCTGCAGGATGATCCGCAGCAACCAGGACCTTCATAACACCATGATTGCTTTTCTCACCGCACGCAATGAAGATTATTCACAGATAGCAGGATTTGATGTTGGGGCCGACGATTACATCAGTAAACCGATCAAGCCACGCGTGCTTTTAAGTCGCATTAAGGCACTGCTTCGTCGTTCGAACGGCGCATCATCCGAAGAACTGGTTCGCATCGGTGATCTGGAAATTGATCGTGAAAAATATACTGTCACTTATAACAAGCAGTTGTTGGTTTTTCCCCGTAAGGAATTTGAACTCCTTAGTTTGCTCATTTCAAAACCGGGAAAAGTCTTTGGCAGGGAAGAGATCATGACCCGTGTTTGGGGTGATGATATCATTGTCGGCGATCGTACCATTGACGTTCACATCCGCAAGATTCGTGAGAAGCTGGGTGACGATTCCATCAAGACTATCAAAGGGGTAGGGTACAAATTCGACACCTGACCCGGATTAACCGACAAAAATTTTTGGTTAACTTTGAAAGCCATTGAAAATTTTCTTTATCCCTGATGTTGAAATCCGGTCGTTTTGCCCTTCAGGCTGCCATGTTACCTGCTATTCTGAGTGCTTTCCTTACAGGCCTGCTGATACCGGGTGATTCCCGGTGGCTATGGATCGGTATAATTTTCATAATTGTTTTTGCATCTGTTTTTATTGCAGCCCGATCCATGATTATGAAATATTATCACGGGAAGCTGCGCGTTTTGCATAATACTATTTCAAATCGTATTACCGGTGCTGGAAGTAATATTGCCCGCAAGGTGCCGGATGAGCATTTGCAAAATGAAATCATGCGAATGATGAACGAACTTGACAGTATCGATAAAGAAGAGATCGTTCACCTGAAAGAGCTGGAAACTTATCGAAAGGAATTCCTGGGTAATGTTTCTCACGAACTTAAAACACCCATCTTCACTATACAGGGATATGTTCATACATTACTGGATGGCGGAATTGAAGATCAGGAGATCAACCAGCTGTATTTACAAAAAGCATCAAAGAGTATTGACAGACTGATTTCAATTGTTGACGACCTGGAATCGATTTCCAGACTTGAAGGAGGAGGACTCATTCTTGAAAGTCGCACCTTCGATTGCAATGAGCTCATCCGCGAAGTGATCGAATCTCTCGAGCTTCGCGCCCGTGAATCAAATATTACACTTTCTTCTGTCACACCCCACGTTGAACAGCATTACGTTTATGCCGATAAAGAACGTATCCGCCAGGTGCTCACGAACCTGTTGGTTAATTCCATCAAATACGGTAAAAAGGGAGGACAAACAAAAGTAAAAATCGAAGACCAGGGTGAGTTCATTACGGTGGATGTGGAAGACGACGGTATCGGTGTTGATCGTCATCACCTGGGTCGTTTGTTTGAACGATTTTACCGCGTCGACAAAAGCCGTTCACGGGAACAGGGTGGAACGGGACTAGGACTTGCGATTGTTAAACACATTATCGAAGCCCATGGACAAAAAATTACTGTTGATAGCACACCCGGAATCGGAACCCGCTTTACATTCACATTAAAGAAAAGCCAATGACATTAAAACCCGATATGCGGACCTTATACCTCGTCCGTCATGCAAAAGCCATTAAGCCCGGTCCAGGGATTTCCGACATCGATCGATCGCTGCACGATGCCGGAATTCTGGAATCGTATGAAATGGCGACCCAGATGTTCAATCAAAAAGAAATTCCTCAGCTTATAATCAGCAGCACTGCAACCCGGGCTATTGCCACCGCACTGGTGTTTCAACGTGTTCTGAAAGTGGGCGACGAACAAATGAAAACAACGGAGCGCCTGTACGAAATTGATGTGAATGACCTGTTTGAGGTCGTGGCAGCGCTTGACGACCGGTATCATTCTGTTATGCTGGTAGGCCATAATCCTACATTTACTGATTTCGCACATAAAATGGATGGATCTCTTACGCATCTGCCCACAGCCGGTGTGGTACGCTTTGATTTTGAGGTAGAAAAGTGGCGTCATAGCAGTTATCTCAATGCCGAAAAAAAAATATTCCTATATCCCTGAAAGGGCTGGTATATGTGTTAATTTAATATTAAATTTGTGAGACACGGATCGCCTGATTGTTAAATTAACAATATTTACAGGTCACTGTCAAATATTCCCAACATCATCCGTTATGAACAAAACCTTACGTAAAGCAGTTGAGGCTGAGCTGAATTCGGTCATCACTGCTGCCTTGATTGCGCGAAATAAAAAAGCTGCTAAAGAAATTACGAAGCAAATCAAAGAAGGAGCAAAAACTATCGCAAAGAAATTTGCAAAGCGAATACAAACGCCGGTCGCTAAAAAGCCGGCAGCAAAAGCGACTATCAAAGTTGCTGCAAGCCCGGTTAAGACAGCGAAAAAAGTCGCTGTAAAAAAAAAGACCGGTGATATGAAGAAAATCTGATTTATGGATAAAAAACATCCTTTGCTGATCAACCGCGAATTAAGCTGGCTGTCGTTTAATGAAAGGGTGTTACAGGAAGCTGCGGATCCTACTGTTCCGCTGCTCGAACGCTTACGTTTTCTGGGCATCTATTCAAATAACCGTGACGAATTTTTCCGTGTCCGGGTAGCCACTGTACGTCGCCTGACCCGTTTCAATAAAAAGCTCGATATCCTGCAATGGGAAGAACCTAACGAGCTGCTCGAAAAAATCCAGAAGGAAATCCTGAGACAGCAGGATCAGTTCGAAAAAATTTATTCGGCTCTTGTTGCCAAGCTGGCTCAGAACAATATTTTTATTATTAATGAAAAGCAGCTTTCACCCGAACAGGGAAAAGTGGTTCGGAATTATTTTAAGACAGAAGTACAACGTTTTCTTTTCCCGATTATACTGGATAATACTCCGAAGTTTCCGTACCTTAAGGATAAGTCAATTTACCTGATCATCAAATTTCTCAAAGACGGAAAAGAAAAAAAAATACGATATGCATTGGTAGAAATTCCGAGAAAAATTCTGCCACGATTTTTCATTCTACCCGGGATTCGCGACAAAAAACACATTATCCTACTGGATGATGTAATCCGCTATAACCTTGATGATATCTTTTCCATTTTCGATTACGATCGCATTGAATCGTATGTAATCAAAATTACCCGTGATGCAGAACTGGATCTCGACAATGATCTTTCAAAAAGCTTAATTGAAAAAATTTCACGTTCCCTTAAGGATCGCAAGAAGGGATTACCGGTAGGGTTGGCATATGACGGTGATATTGCGAAAGACATGCTTGAGATGCTTGCATCAAGAATGAAATTCCGGAAGTTGGATAGCCTTTTCCCAGGCGGCAAAGTGCATAACTTCCGCGACTTCATAAAATTTCCCGATGTCGGCTCTCCGGGATTGCGTTATAAAAAACTTGTACCGTTGCAGCATTATGCTTTGCTGGATCATCAGACCATTTTCCCGGTGATCAAAGAACGCGATATACTTCTCTTCTTTCCTTATCATTCCTATCATTATATTCTGAATTTGTTGCGTGAAGCTTCCATTGATCCAAAAGTGGAAAGCATTAAGATCACATTGTATCGCCTTGCTGTAAATTCAATAATGGTAAACGCGCTCATTAACGCGTTGAAAAACGGCAAAGCTGTAACTGTGGTTATGGAACTGCAGGCACGGTTTGATGAGGAAGCAAACATTTACTGGGCTACACAACTTGCGGATGAAGGCGCTACCGTGATTTATGGAGTACCCGGGTTGAAAGTGCATTCCAAACTTTTCCTCATATCCCGAAGGGAATCAGGGAAGATAACACAATATGCTCATGTTGGTACAGGGAATTTTAACGAAGCTACTGCCCTGGTTTATTCCGATATAAGTCTGCTCACTGCCGATGAACGAATCACCGGTGAAGTCGAGAAATTATTTGGATTTTATACCAACAACTACAAAATCGGACATTACAAGCATATTGTTGTTGCACCATGGGATATGCGCAAACGTTATAACCAGCTCATCAATAAGGAAATTTCCAACGCGCGGGAGGGTAAGGAAGCTTACATGTGGCTTAAGCTAAACAGTCTTGTTGACACGGAATTAATCGCCAGGCTTTACCAGGCCAGTAACGAAGGAGTCCGCATCAAGTTGATAGTCCGCGGCATTTGTTCCCTGGTTCCCGGAATTAAAGGCATGAGCGAAAATATTGAAGTGATCAGTATTGTAGACAAATTTCTCGAGCATAGCCGCATATATATTTTCTGCAACGGTGGTGAGGAGAAATTCTTCATTGCCTCAGCCGACTGGATGAGCCGGAATCTCGACCATCGTTCGGAAGTAGCAGTTCCTATTTATGATACCCGTCTGCAGAGGGAACTCCGGGAGTTCATGGCGGTGCAGTTCCGCGATAACTGCAAGGCGCGCATTATTGATAAGAGCCAGGTAAACCAATACCGCAAATCGACGGCCCGTTTCCGTCACCGGACGCAGGAAGAATTTTATAAAATACTCCGGGATAAATTAAAATGATTGAGTATTTTTAGACGGTAATTAGGACTGTCCCTGCATTGAATAACGAACAGATACTTCGCTTCGCCTCAGTTGACATAGGATCCAATGCGATCCGGCTGCTTTTATGCAATGTTTATGAGGGCGATAGTCTTGAAGAACCACTTTTCAAAAAAGCCGAACTGATGCGTTTCCCGCTCCGGCTGGGGGAAGACTCCTTTCTTCTGGGTTATATCAGCGAAAAAACAATCAAACGGCTTATTAAGGTTATGCAGGCTTTTCGTTTGCTTATGGAAGGATTCGACGCCATCAGTTACAGGGTTTGTGCTACGGCAGCCATGCGGGAAGCTTCCAACCGTCGCGAAGTGATTGAAAGAGTGAAAAAGGAAGCGGGAATAACTATTGAAATTATTGGAGGCGGACTGGAAGCAGAAATTATTTATTCGAATCATATAGCCGAACACCTCGAAAGCGAATACAACTATTTGTATATCGATGTGGGTGGGGGAAGTACCGAACTCACATTGTTTTCAAAAGGGAAATTGATTTCCTCTGGTTCCTATAACATCGGAACCATCCGGATGCTGCACGATAAGATCCCGAAAGATCAGTGGCGTGAGTTTAAAGACCAGGTGAGAAGCCTGGCAGAGGGATATAAACCGATTGTTGCGATTGGTTCGGGTGGAAACATCAATAAGATTTTTAAGATCGCGAACCGGAAGGAAAACCAGTTTATGTCGTTCACAAAGCTCAAAGAGTGTTATGATTATGTCAGCACATTCTCCTACGAGCAACGTATGCGTGATCTGAAACTAAACCCCGACCGTGCCGATGTGATCATTCCCGCTTTCCGTATTTTCCTGGCTATTATAAAAGCCGCCGAAATAGAAAAGATCATGGTTCCGCAGGTAGGTTTATCGGATGGAATTATTCACCTGCTTTATGAAGAACATTTGCGAAAAAATGTCGCTCTTAAAATTAAGAGTTGAACTGAATCACAATTTGCATTCTGAAATTTTCGCCCGCGATTAGATTTCGTTTTTTTTATTTGTTTGTCGTGCGGGCGGATTTCGTTGTATTTTTTACCCCGGGTTGCGTCGCTTTGCTCCTTTGCATTCGGTAAATTCCCGCGATTAGATTTTGTTTTTTCAATTGCCTGTCGTGAGGGCAACGTTGCTGCATTGCTGCCCGGGATTTGCAATCCCGGGCTAAGAAATTCGGGGATATTTTATCCCTGAACTCTATACTGTCAAATTATGTAAAAATCGGATCACAGATCCTCTTATTTTTTCGCCCGGGATTGCAAATCCCGGGCGGCATTTAATGAATCTGTAATCAGTACCTAGTTTAACTTACTCTTAAC
>JANWID010000184.1 GCA_025450095.1 Bacteroidia bacterium
ATAGCCCATGCTATGATGAGAATAACGGCGATTAAATAAAGCAAATTTCCCATGATTGTTTTGTTTTAATTATTATGATTATGATTATAATTCTGATATGTTCATCACTAATACCAAAATCGTTCCTCATCTCCAGTGTGGGGTACAAAGTATGTTTCATGAAAACATATCCCCGTAATGTAGAACAATTTGCTCAATAAGACCATAAAGTAATGCATGTTTACGGGTTCCAGAATGGATCAGTTTTTGAAACTTCTCGCACGTATGAAATTCTTTAAAAAAATATCTCCTCGAAAATTGTGGAACCTAACCAGGGATTCGTTTTCAGAATTTCTTGATGATAAAGGCATCAAACTGAGTGCGGCCCTGGCTTATTACACCATCTTTTCCATTCCTCCCCTGCTCATCATCATTATATCTATTACTGGATTTTTCTTTGGTGAGCAAGCCATCGAAGGTCATATATATGCCCAGATCTCGGGATTTGTTGGCCCTGAAGCCGCAGCGCAGATCCAGGTGGCCATCCGAAATACTGTTATTGATCAGAATTCGTGGTGGGCCACTGGCATCAGCATCGCAGCATTGATATTGGGAGCAGCAGGAGTATTTGTCGAAATCCAGGATTCAATCAATGTAATCTGGGGACTTAAAGCAAAGCCTAAAAAAGGCTTGATTAAGCTAATTATCAACCGGCTTATTTCGTTCTCCATGGTCTTGTCGATTGGATTTTTGCTGTTGGTATCACTGGTACTGAACGCCCTCCTGGATGTGTTCAACATGCAATTGCAGCGGATGTTTCCCGACATCGCATTTTATGCATTTTATGTTTTCAATATTTTACTGATGATGGTTGTGATCACCATTCTGTTTGCAACCATCTTTAAAGTTTTACCCGATGCAAAAATCAAATGGGATAGCGTAATTCCAGGAGCAGTATTCACCATGCTCATGTTTTTATTAGGAAAAGTATTGATTGGAGTTTACCTTGGAAACTCCGATATTGCAACAACATACGGAGCAGCCGGATCCATTGTGGTAATCCTGGTATGGGTGTACTACTCATCTATTATCCTGTTCTACGGTGCCGAATTCACTCAACTTTATGCCGAACGTTTTGGTGTTCCTATAGAACCAAATGATTACGCCATATTTATTGCCAGGGAAGAAGTGGAAGTGAATGAAAAATCGGAGGCGAAAACTAAAGTTGCGTAAAAAAAAGCCAGAAAAGAAAGAAAAGCCATTAAAGAAAAGAAAGGCAAGAAAAGAAAGGAAAGCCATTAAAGAAAAGTAAAAAGGGCAAGGAAAGAAAGAAAAGAAAGAAGGGCAAGAAAAGAAAGGAAAGCCATTAAATAAGAGCAAGAAAAGCAAGGAAGAAAGAAAAGCAATAAAAGAAAAGAAAGAAATGCGAGTTAACGAAAAGAAAATATGAACCGTCCCATCCTGAAAGTGATGATTGTTGATGATGATGAGGATGATTATTTCATCACGAAGATGATCATTGAGGAGATCAAGCTGAAGAATATTGCTATTGATTGGGCTCCAACTTTTCAAAAAGGGATGGAAAGCTATTTAAAGGGTCTTCATGATATTTATTTTGTCGATTATCTATTAGGTGCCAAAACAGGTATCGACTTTTTGATTGAATCGAAAATGGCCCGGGTGAAAAACCCGGTGATCATGATCACTGGAAAAGGTGACCAACAGGTAGATAAATTAGCCATGGCACAGGGCGCTGCCGATTACCTGGTAAAAGGCGAGCTAGATGCGGAAAAAATGGAACGTGCCATGCGTTACGCACTGGATCGGTTCTTAGCAGGGAAACAACTAGCCAACAGCGAGGCAAAATACCGGAGCATTTTTGAAAAATCGAAAGATCTATTATTCATTTCTGATACACAGGGAAATTTTCTCGACACAAACAATTCAAGCCTTAAAATACTGGGGTATACCCGCGACGAATTAATTGGAATGCGTGTTCAAAACCTGTTAGAACGAAAGGAAGACCAGGAATACTACGATCAGCTTTTAAACACGCAAACAGAGCTGATAGATGATGAGCGAATATTCATTTCAAAAGGTGGTCAGAAAAGGATATGCCTGGTATCCACAATTCTTCAACATGATACGGAAGGCAATACTATCGTTCAAGGTGTTATTCATGATATTACGAAACGACGCAAAATCGAACATGACCTTGCCACGGCTGAAAAACTGGCAGTTACAGGTCGCGTAGTACGGATGATGGGCCATGAAATAAGAAATCCTCTTACCAATATTAACCTGTCACTCGAACAAATAGAAGCAGAAGTGGACGGACAAGTTGATATCTCTACCTATTTCGACATCATACGTAGAAACCTGGACCGGATCAGTGCCCTGATTACTGAATTACTGAATTATTCAAAGCCAGCACAGCTTTCCATGAGCAAAGTTTCCATCAATAAGGTTGTTCAGGAAGCGCTCGAACTGATCAAGGACAGGGTTATGTTGAAGCGTGTAAAAGTGATCACCAAATTCAATGATGGGCTGTGTGATATTTCTATTGATAAAGAACAGGTGAAAATAGCCATACTCAATGTACTGGTGAATGCGATAGAAGCTATTGAGGACGATAATGGCAAACTTTCGGTGAGCACATGGGAAGATGGCGATTTGTGTATTGTTGAAATTTGTGATAACGGTTCTGGTATTCCATCGGATGCCATTGACCGAATTTTTGATCCGTTTTTCAGCAATAAGCCACAGGGCACAGGACTCGGATTAAGTACAACCCACAACATCATCCGTTCGCATAACGGATCTATTGATGTAAACAGCACCGTAGGAAAAGGAACGTGTTTCACTCTTAAGTTTAATTTTAACTGATATATTAAAATTTACGGACAGCAGTATGCACACTAAGTGTACGGACAGCAGCATGCACACTAAGTGTACGGACAGCAGCATGCATAGTATAAATGTACGGACAGCAGCATGCTGTCCGTACATTTAGCAAGAAGGCTGCATTTTTTTTTAAGTTAAAAGTTTTCAGTACTTTTTAATCTGTCCTTCTGCTTTTCGTTAAGCCATAACCTGTTGTATTCATACCAATTTGTGGATTAAATTGCCCGATTTCCACAGTAAAAAAACCATGCAAAATTAATTTCTGAATTTTCATTGTCTACGGTAGTGAATTGATTTTCCGATAGTTTAACTAAGAGCGAATTCATTAATAGTTAATTGTCCCGGATTTTGCATTGGAAATTATACAAATCACAAAAAATTAAGGACATGAACTCTCAATTTCACATAGCGCTCACCTCCATTATGTTTTGGACAGCTGCTTCATATGGACAGGAACCACAGACAAAAACCACTACTACCACGACCACAACTACAGAACAAACCACTGAAGCACCACAGAAAGACAACCAGGATGAAGGTTCATCGTCGGACTGGAAAGGATTTCACATAGGCGGAGTGGCACAGGCCACATTTACTGATGTAAATATTTCAAGCAGTAATGGTACAGTTACTACCGACTATGTTGTCGGTTACGGCGGTGGCGGTTATATTGGGTATTTTTTCAATTCACATGTTGAAATGCGGGTAGAAGCGCTCTACTCATCATTAGCTCAGCAGATCGTGGTTAATGATACCAAACAAGAACTGAATCTGAATTATGTGAACTTTCCGATCCTGTTAGGTCTTCACACATGTTATGACAAGCCCGTAAGCTTTAATGTTATGGTAGGACCGCAGTTTGGAATTAATACCGGATCAAGCCTGGAAGGCAGAGGATCAGAAGGTGTTGATACCGTTCATGCATCAGTTAAAGTAAAACCAACTGATATAGGAATAGCATACGGAGCTGGTCTTGATTTTGGATTTGGTGAAGAGCGATTGGTGCATTTGAATGTTGGCTTCAGAGGTGTTTATGGAATTGTAGATATCAGTGAAGGCAATGAGAATACCACTACCAATGACTTCTACATCCTGGATCGCGCTAACCTGAAAACATATTCAGGTTATGCAGGTCTATCTGTGAAGTTTTGAATCCGGCTAATTTAATAACCGGCAACTTTCAGGTGATCAAAGTAAGGTGGCTCTATTTTCTGCCACCTTACTCCATGCAACCAGCAACGATTGTTATTCATTCTGACCATGAAGAAAAAATATAAAATCCTGCTGATTGTTTTATCAGTTTTGATAGTAATACGCCTGTTTCTGCCATACATCGTATTGCATTTCGCTAACAAGGAGTTGGCTGCTATGGATGGGTATTTTGGAAAAATCCGGGATATCGATATTTCACTTTACCGGGGAGCATATGTGCTGGACAGCATCTATATCAACAAGCTCGATAGTGTAAACAATGCACAAACCCCTTTTATGGCAGCGAAAACAGTAGATCTCTCCATAGAATGGAATTCATTATTTCACGGACGGATTGTAGGCGAATTAGAATTTATTGATCCAATCCTGCTTTTTACAAAGGACAAAACCGAGCTTAGCCAGGTGCAAAAAGATACGAATGATTTCAGAAAAGTGCTCAAAGCATTAATGCCATTAAAGATTAACAGGTTTGAAATCAAGAATGGCAAACTCGCTTACAAAGATCTCACCTCGAATCCCAAAGTGGATATTGCCCTGCATAGAGCCCACATAATTGCTTCTAATCTTTCGAATGTTGTAGACTCTGCAATGTTGCCTTCCAAGGTTATTGCGACTGCAAATGTATACGAGGGATATTTAGAGCTAGATATGAAACTGGATGCATTGTCCGACCTCCCCCTCTTCGATATGAATGTTAAAGTCGAGAAAATGCTCCTCACACCGCTGAACGATTTTTTCCAGGCATATGCACGATTCGATGTTAACCAGGGCGAATTCAATATGTATACGGAACTAGCCGCCAAGGAAGGCAAGTTCGTCGGGTATGTCAAACCACTTATCAAGGACCTGGATGTTGTAGGGCCCGAAGACCGCGAAGATGAATTCCTGAGAACAATTTGGGAAGGCTTGGTGGGATTGGTTGGGGTGGTAGTGGAAAATCCGAAGAAAGACCAGGTAGCGACAAAAATTCCCTTAGAAGGAAATTTTGAAGAAACCCAGGTTGGAGTGCTTACTGCTATTGCCGAATTGCTCCGTAATGCTTTTATCAAGGCTCTGTATCCTGCAATCGAGTACCAGGTAAATATTAAATCGTTGGAACAGGAGAAAAAAAACGAACCGGGAATCTTAAAAAGACTTTTTAGTTCAGAGAAGAAAGAGAGTAAGGATAAAAGTTGATGTGCTGATGTGTTGATGAGCTGATGTGCTGATGTGTTGATGTGCTGATGTGTTGATGTGCTGATGTGTTGATGTGCTGAAATGCTGATGCTTGCCCTGAGCAATGGTTTGCATTTGTTTAATGCTGGAAATAATTATAACCAGTGGAAAATATTTTTGTTATCGAAAAAGTTGTCGAAGGGTGCTGATGCTTGCCCTGAGCAATGTTTGCATTTGTTCAATGCTAGAAATTAATACAACAAGTTGGAAGAATTTCTGGTTATCGAAAAAGTTGTCGAAGGGTGCTGATGCTTGTCCTGAGCAAGTTCAAAGAAGATTGATTTCATCCAGTTTTGTAACTATGTTGTTTGCATAGTTAATAATCGTCAGCTTCGAAATTATTCCGGGAATTGTAAAGTCCCGTTCATTCCATTCGTCAGCCATTTTCTTACAAAAATGTTTGTCAATTGAATTTCCGATACCAATATGGGGGATATAATCAATATCAAGTCGCAGGTGATATTTGAATTTTCCGCTATAGAGTTTGTTATGGAGTTTCAGGATGTGGCTATGCCCTTCGTCCGGTACCAGGAAGGTATGGTACACTTTTCTGAATTCATCTTTATTGATAGTAGCGCAACGCATCACAAAAGGAATTTTCCGGGTATCCTTTGTAATCGTTTTCACCTCTGAAATAAATTCACTGTCAGGAACGTCAAATACGGCAAATACAAACGTAAAGTGCGGATCGACTACCTTAAAAAACAATTCGTCGTGTGTGTTCCGGTAATTTTGAATCTTGTTATCATCAATGGGAGTTAGTTCCGGATAGGCTATGACCAGTTTAGCACCTTCAGAATGTTCTGACATAAACAAAGAGGGGTTAGACTAGTCCTATTTACGTCCTG
>JANWID010000185.1 GCA_025450095.1 Bacteroidia bacterium
GTCTCACAGCTTCGCGACCGGGTTTTCCCTCGTCAACTTCACCTACTGAAGATGACTGCAATTAGATCCGCTTTTGACCTGTTTGCAGCGTTTGTCGTAAAACGTGTCGCCAGTTGTTTCTTCCTTTTACCCACTTTCGTGCTTTGGGATTAAAAATCGCAAACAGGAGGATGGTCAGTCCGTAAAGCTTTATAACTATAAAATAGAGTATCTCCATTTATTAGTATAAATAATACTCTGCCGGCTTCTTCTTATATAAAGGAAGTATCCACCCGAGTTTGACTCCATAAAGCAAGTCAATGCGGTTTTTATCGTCCAGCCCCGGGTTGTCAAAATTATAGTCGCGACGATTGGCAGTGAAACCCTGAATGAATTCAAACCCAAACATGAAATTTAACATTTGGTGATTGCTGAAGTAAGCATATCCGATGAATTCACGCAACTCCATTCCGTTAGTCAGATAATCATATCCTTTCAGGTATTCATCCTGTAGTTGAGGTACCGTATTCCCGACATTCTCGATCCTGATCTTATGCTGTAGAAATCCAGGTCCCCCAGTAATCATGATTCCGGAGTTGGGATTGGGTTTTTTAAAATGAATGATTTTCCCGAATGTAGCAGCTATGTGATATCCGCGTTCAAAAACCCTGACCTCAGCATACAATCCATCCAGACCTATTATCTGTCCATTATCACCTGCAATCCCCTGTAGCAGGTTCTCCTGAGTTACATCGCTACCAAACAATGCACCTCCCGAAAAACCAAAAACCCAGTTTTTAGTGTTTTTATAAAGGGCTTCAATTCCCAGGATCGATGTAGTTCCAAACCGTTCTGCAAAATCACCTCCGGGAGCAAATACTCCATATCCCACGCTGATCATCGGGAACCTGATAACGGAATCACGAACCCCACTCTGTGACTTCGATTGGGACACAGTAATAATTAAAATCAATAACGTAATAAACGGAATTCTCATCTTCACAAATTGATAAAGGCCTACAAGATAGTCATTTCATGAGTTTTGGAAAATGTACAGTATAAGTATCTTAAAATCAAAATTATACAAAAGATAAAAAATCAATTTTACAACAGTTTATCGGTTAGCTTTTAAGCCTTCTCAATTACTAAAATCATGATGGTTTATCCGTATCTTTGCCGACCTATTCATAAAAAAATGAGACCATTAGCGATGGTTGACCTGATCAGCCAGTACGAAAAAATTAAACCTGAAATTGATCAGGCTGTACTGAATGTGATCGCTTCTTCAGCCTATATAAACGGTCCTGAAGTAAAGAGCTTCCAGGCAGAGCTTGAGAAATACCTGGGAGTAAAACATGTTATTCCCTGTGCCAATGGTACCGATGCGTTGCAGATTGCCATGATGGGCCTGGGTCTTCAGCCCGGTGATGAAGTGATCACTGCCAGTTTTACATATGTAGCTACTGCGGAAGTAATAGCACTATTAAAATTGAAACCTGTACTTGTAGATGTAGATCCGGAAACATTCACCATTGATCCTGCAGCGATTCAAAAAGCTATTAATCCTAAAACAAAAGCAATCGTTCCGGTACATCTTTTTGGCCAGTGTGCACCAATGGACGCGATTATGGAAATCGCGAAAAGGCATAATTTATTTGTCATTGAAGATACAGCCCAGGCTATTGGTGCAGATTATACTATGCCTGACAATTCTGTTCATAAAGCCGGAACTATCGCAGATATTGGATGCACTTCCTTTTTCCCTTCCAAAAACCTGGGTTGCTTCGGTGACGGAGGAGCTATTTTCACTAATGATGAGAATGTGGCAACCAGGATGCGCATGATTGCTAATCATGGTCAGCGAACATTATATTACCATGATGAGGTTGGAGTGAATTCAAGACTTGATAGTATACAGGCAGCAATACTGCGTATTAAATTGCGCCACCTTGATGAATATGCTGCTGCCCGCAACCGCGCGGCTTCATATTATGATAAGGCCTTTGCCGGTAATTCCCGAGTCAGGATACCAGTCAGAGCTTCGAATTCAACTCACGTGTTTCACCAGTACACCCTGTTACTGGAGGGTATTGATCGGGATAAGTTGAAGGAACATCTTGCCACGAAAGGTATTCCTGCCATGATATACTACCCGGTGCCTTTACATTTTCAAAAAGCATATACGGATCCCCGTTATAAAGAAGGTGATTTTCCCGTCACGGAAGAACTTTGCAAAAAAGTGTTGTCTTTGCCGATGCATACCGAACTGAAGGAAGAAGACCTGGAACGGATTACAGGATGCGTACTTGAATTTATAAATCAATAACAGTTTTTCAATTAATTAAACTGATCTATGAATATTGCAGTAGTTGGTACTGGTTATGTTGGTCTTGTTACCGGGACATGCTTTGCTGAAATGGGAAATCATGTTGTTTGTGTCGATATCGACAAAGCCAAAGTGGATTTAATGATTAGCGGGAAGATTCCTATTTATGAACCCCATCTCGATGTATTGTTCGAACGGAATCTGAAGCAGGGAAGGTTGAATTTTACAACAGACCTCGAATCTGCAATAAAAGATTCAAAAGTTATTTTCCTTGCATTACCAACTCCTCCGGGTGAAGACGGATCAGCAGATCTGAGCTATGTGCTTGGTGTTGCAAAACAGCTTGGTAATATCTTAAATGAATACACTGTTATCGTAAACAAAAGCACAGTACCCGTTGGTACCGCTGAAAAAGTCAGGGATGCAATTTTCAAAAACTGCAAGGTGCCCTTTGATGTGGTTTCCAATCCCGAATTTCTCCGTGAAGGATTCGCAGTGGATGATTTTATGAAACCCGATCGGGTTGTAATTGGTTCCGATTCGGAAAAAGCGAACAAGATCATGTCGGATCTCTATGCTCCATTTGTACGCCAGGGAAATCCGATTTATTTTATGGACACCCGGTCATCGGAACTTACCAAGTACGCCGCAAATGCGTTTCTTGCCACCAAGATTACTTTTATGAATGAAATCGCTAATCTGTGCGAAAAGGTAGGTGCTAACGTAGATATGATCCGCATGGGAATTGGTTCTGATAACAGGATCGGTAAAAGATTTTTATTCGCCGGAATCGGTTATGGAGGAAGTTGTTTTCCAAAAGATGTTCAGGCGCTTTCAAGAACTGCAAGTGAATTTAATTACGATTTCAAAGTGCTTACTTCGGTGATGGATGTAAATGATCGTCAGCGTACCAGCATTGTGCAGAAAATAAAAGATTATTTTGGAGACAATCTGAAAGGGAAAAAAATTGCCATTTGGGGCCTTGCGTTCAAACCGGATACCGATGATATCCGCGAAGCACCGGCATTATTCATTATTGAATTATTGTTGAAAGAAGGAGTTCAGATCTCAGCGTTTGATCCGGAAGCTACCAATAATGTGCAGAAACAGTTAGGTGATAAAATTCAATATGCAGCTGATCCTTATGCAGCGGTTGATGGTGCCGACGCACTGCTGATTGCCACAGAATGGTCAGTTTTCAGAACACCTGAATTTGATTTGCTCGCAAAAAAGATGAAATCAAGAGTAATCTTCGACGGCCGGAATCTTTATGATCCGGAGAAAATGAAAGAGCTGGGATTTTATTACAACAGCATCGGAAGAAAGGTTGTTTCAAAATAACGGAATTATGTCAGCAACAAATAAACGAATATTGATCACTGGTGCCGCAGGATTTCTGGGCTCCCATCTTTGCGACCGTTTTATAAAAGAAGGCTACAGGGTAGTGGGGATGGATAACCTGATAACAGGTGACCTGAATAATATCAACCACCTTTTTAAACTTGCGGAATTTGAATTCTATCATCACGATGTTTCAAAATTTGTTTTTGTTCCGGGTGAGCTTGATTACATCCTGCATTTTGCATCACCGGCCAGCCCCATCGATTATCTTAAAATCCCGATACAAACACTTAAAGTTGGTTCACTTGGAACTCACAATCTGTTGGGTCTCGCCCGCGTAAAAAAATCCCGCATCCTGGTGGCTTCAACTTCGGAAGTATATGGTGATCCTACAGTTCACCCGCAAACGGAAGAATATTGGGGAAATGTAAATCCGGTCGGACCACGTGGAGTATATGATGAAGCAAAACGATTCCAGGAAGCCATCACTATGGCTTATCATACATATCATGGTGTTGAAACCCGGATTGTAAGAATATTTAATACATACGGCCCCAGGATGCGACTGAATGATGGCCGCGTTTTGCCTGCCTTTATCGGACAGGCGTTGCGTGGTGAAGATCTGACCATTTTTGGTGACGGAAGTCAGACCCGTTCCTTTTGTTATGTGGATGACCTGGTTGAAGGAATTTATCGCTTATTGCTGAGTGATTATGCTAACCCGGTTAACATCGGAAATCCTTCGGAAATCACCATTCGTGAATTCGCTGAGGAAATTCTTAAACTCACTGGTTCATCTGTTAAACTCATCATGAAGCCTCTGCCGCAGGACGATCCTAAACAACGTCAACCCGACATTACAAAAGCACGTAAGATTCTGAATTGGGAACCCAGAGTAAATCGTTCGGAAGGACTTAAAAAAACATACGACTATTTCCGGAACCTTCCCAAGGAAGAATTATATAAAACCGCGCATCGTTTCAGTTGAATTTTGAACGTACTGTTTATGGATTATTTCGCGCACCAGTCTGCATTTATTGATCCCGGCTGCACAATAGGAAAAGGCACTAAAATCTGGCATTTTTCACATATTATGCCCGATTGTGTGATCGGTGAAAATTGTAACATAGGACAAAATGTTGTCATATCACCCGGAGTGAAATTGGGAAACAATGTTAAAGTGCAGAATAATGTCTCCATATACACTGGCGTGCATTGCGACGATGATGTGTTCCTGGGTCCAAGCATGGTTTTTACCAATGTAATCAATCCGCGGAGTGCGGTTATACGTCGCGATCAGTATCAGAAAACTCTTGTTAAAAAGGGAGCATCTATTGGTGCCAATGCTACCATTGTTTGTGGGCATACAATTGGTGCGTATGCATTTATTGGTGCGGGTGCTGTAGTTACCAAGGATGTACCTGACTACGCACTTGTAATGGGAAATCCATCGCGGCAAACAGGATGGATGAGTGAATTCGGACACAAGCTGAAGTTTGATGCTTCAGGGATTGCAATATGTCCGGAGAGTAATATGCGATACAAACTTGAAAACAACAGGGTCACAAAAATTGATTAATTATTTATGATGTCAGGACCTGTAAAATTTGCAATTATTGGCAGCGGTCATATCGGGAAACGTCACGCGGAAATGATCCGTCGTAACCCGGAAGGAGAACTGGTTGCTATGTGCGATATCCTGACCGAGCAGGAAGCGGGAGTCACCTCCCTGAATATTCCGTATTTCACTTCGGTACAGGCTATGTTTTCATCAGGCCTTGATTTCGATGTGGTTTGTATTTGTTCTCCAAACGGTTTGCATGCCGAACACGCCCTGATTGCACTTGGACATCAGAAGCATATTGTTTGTGAAAAACCAATGGCGCTTTCAAAAGCGGATTGTGAAAAAATAATCTTTCGCGCCCTGCAGGTTCACAAAAATGTTTTCTGCGTTATGCAGAACCGCTATTCGCCCCCGAGCAAATGGTTGAAACAAATCATTGATGAAAAAATACTCGGTGAAATATTTCTTGTTAATCTAACCTGCTTCTGGAACCGCGATGACAGGTACTACCGCAAGGGGAACTGGAAAGGAACTGCGGACCTGGATGGAGGTACATTGTTTACCCAGTTTTCACATTTTATCGATATCATGTATTGGGTGTTTGGTGATATTACCGATATACAGGCGAAGTTCGGTGATTTCACTCACGAACACAGCACTGCATTTGAAGACTCCGGCCTGGTAAATTTCAGATTCATTAATGGTGGTATGGGTAATATAAGTTATTCTACCGCCATTTACGATAAAAACATGGAAAGTTCCATGACGGTTATTGGTAAGAACGGCAGTGTCAAAATCGGGGGGCAATATATGAATGATGTGGAGTATTGTCATATTATGAATTACACCATGCCGCACCTGGAAGATGTCAGTCCGGCGAATGATTATGGTGTTTATAAAGGATCAGCAGCCAATCATCATTTTATAATTGAAAATGTAATTGACACATTAAAAGGAAGAACATCTATTACCACCAATGCTATGGAGGGATTGAAAGTGGTCGAGATTATTGAGAGAATTTACGCTTTAAAAAACTAAATAAATAGTAAGACGATACATGTACGAAGATATTATCAGCAAGAAAAAGAAAATAGCGGTGATCGGACTGGGATATGTCGGTCTGCCAATCGCATTGGCATTTGCAAGAAAAGTTTCGGTTATCGGTTTTGACATTAACAATGAGAGAGTCGAAATGATGAAGCAACATAAGGATCCGAGCGGCGAGCTGGGGCCTGAAGAATTTAAAAACCGTGATATTATTTTTACAAGCAGTCTTGAAGAATTACGGAATGCTTCCTTTTTTATCGTAGCAGTGCCTACTCCGATCGATGAACACAATCTGCCGGATCTCAAACCGATTCTGGCGGCTTCCAAAACAATTGGACAAGTGCTGAAAAAAGGAGATTACGTTGTATATGAATCTACAGTGTATCCCGGTTGTACCGAAGAGGACTGCATTCCTGTGCTGGAAGAATATTCCGGTTTTAAATTCCCGGAAGATTTCAAAACAGGTTATTCACCAGAGAGAATTAACCCGGGCGACAGAGAACATACATTGTCGAAAATCGTGAAAGTAGTTTCCGGTTGTGATGAAGAAGCGCTCGACCAGGTTGCAAAAATTTATGAAATTGTAGTCGAAGCCGGTGTGCACCGGGCATCATCAATTAAAGTTGCCGAAGCAGCAAAGATTATTGAAAATACACAGCGTGATGTGAACATAGCTCTTATGAACGAGCTTTCCATCATCTTTAATAAAATGGGAATTAACACCTATGAAGTACTGGAAGCTTCCGGGACTAAATGGAACTTTTTAAATTTCAAACCGGGATTGGTAGGAGGTCATTGTATTGGTGTGGATCCTTATTATCTTACGTACAAAGCACAGGAACTCGGATATCATGCACAGGTAATTAATTCTGGTCGCTATGTTAACGATTCAATGGGCTTTTATGTAGCCAAACAAACTGTAAAAAAACTCATTGCTATGGGCAAGGATATCAACCGCTCACGGGTACTTGTTATGGGAGCCACATTCAAAGAAGATGTCGAAGATATCCGGAATTCAAAAGTTGCTGATGTGATCAGTGAGTTTAAATCATATGGTGTGAAAACCGAAGTTGTGGATCCGCACGCATCATCTGAAGCACTACTTCATGAATATGGATTCGAGCTGATTGAAAAGGCCGGAACCGGGTACGATGCCGTTGTGATTGCTGTCAATCACAGTGAATATCTTGATATTGATGAATCATATCTTATCTCCATTTGTTCTCCGGATGCTGTAATTGTGGATCTGAAAGGAATATTAAGAGGTAAAATTAATAAGCTCAGGTACTGGAGCCTATGAGAAAATTTTTATAAATTGTAAGTATAATTCATGAAACGAAAAGTTATTTTAGTCACAGGAGGCGCCGGTTTCATTGGTTCACACACCGTTGTGGAGCTGATGGCAGCCGATTTTGATGTGGTGATTGCCGACGACTTTTCAAATGCCCATGAAGAAGTAATTGACGGGATCGCCGCTATTGCGGGACGTAAACCGGAGGTTCGTGTTATTGATTTGTGCGATACACAGGCAACGCTTGATCTGTTTAATGATATCCGGCCTCATGCCATCGTTCATTTCGCTGCAAAAAAACTTGTAGGAGAATCCGTTGAAAAACCTCTTGTCTATTATAAGAACAACCTCGATGCATTGATGAATGTTGCCGGCGCGGCAATTGAATTTGCATGCAATAATATTGTTTTCTCATCGTCATGTACTGTATATGGCCAGCCTGATAGTTTGCCCGTAAGTGAAAGCGCTCCGCTTAAAAAAGCAGAATCACCTTATGGAAATACAAAGAAAGTTTCCGAAGATATTTTATCGGATCTTTCCAAAGTAACTCCACTCAGGACAATATCACTGCGTTACTTTAACCCGGTTGGTGCTCATGAGTCAGCTCTTATCGGTGAGTATCCATTCCAGGCACCATCGAATCTGATGCCCGTAATTACCCGGTCGGCAATTGGAAAAACCCAGCCTTTCAGGGTTTTCGGAAATGATTACAATACACCGGACGGTACCTGTATCCGTGATTATATTCATGTTGTCGACGTTGCACATGCGCATGTTGTTGCCATCAAAAAAATGTTCAACGATGATTATAAGCAGGCGTTCGGAGTTTATAACCTGGGTACCGGTAAAGGAATTTCGGTTCTTGAAATTATCAGGAGCTTTGAAAGTGTTAACGGAATTCGCCTGGATTATACAATTGCACCACGACGCCCGGGAGATGTTGAAAAAGTCTGGGCCGACACTACACTTGCGAATAAGGAACTGGAATGGAAAGCAGAGCGGAGTCTTGATGTAATGGTCGCCAGTGCATGGGCTTGGGAGAAAGTGCTTCAGGAAAAAATGAAATCAAATATCAGAAGCTGAACTTTTCAATGAAGAAGAAAATTTTAATCACCGGTGGTGCAGGCTTCATAGGCTCACATGTTGTCAGGAGATTCGTTACACGATATCCCGATTACCAGGTGTACAATCTGGATTCACTTACGTATGCCGGCAATCTTCTGAACATCCGTGATATTGAAAATCATTCTAATTATCATTTTCTGAGAGAAGATATTACCTCCCAGGAAAGAATGCAGGAATTATTCAGCATGCATGAATTTGATGTGGTCATTCACCTCGCAGCCGAATCTCATGTCGACAGGAGTATTTCCGATCCGTTGATTTTTGTTAAAACAAATGTGCTGGGTACTGCAGGATTGCTGAATGCAGCACGAAAGTTATGGATTCAGGATGGCAGGCTGAAAGAAGGAACAAGATTTGACCATGTGTCAACTGACGAAGTTTATGGCTCCCTCGGAACCAGTGGATACTTTACAGAATCTACCCCATATGATCCAAGGAGTCCGTATTCGTCATCAAAAGCCGCATCCGATCACCTGGTGAGGGCTTATTTTCATACATACGGATTGCCAGTGGTTATTTCTAATTGCTCTAATAATTACGGGTCATTCCAGTTTCCTGAAAAGCTGATCCCGCTAATGATTAACAACATCAGGAATAATAAACCGCTGCCGGTTTATGGTAAAGGGGAGAATGTACGTGACTGGCTATGGGTGGAGGATCATGCTGCGGCTATTGATGAAATTTTCCATAAAGGCAGAAGTGGAGAAACGTATAATATTGGTGGTAATAACGAATGGAAGAATATTGATCTTGTGAATTTACTGTGCAGCATCATGGACAATAAGCTTGGCAGACCTGCCGGAACTTCATCAAAGCTTATAACATTTGTCCGCGACCGTGCAGGACATGATTTGCGATATGCAATTGACTCTTCCAAACTGAAATCAGAAATCGGGTGGCAGCCATCTGTTAAGTTTGAAGATGGACTCGGGAAAACAGTCGACTGGTATCTTTCCAATTCCGAATGGATTGACAGTATAACATCGGGTGAATATTTGAAATATTACCGTGAACAATACCATGATCGTTAAGATGGAATTTTTATTTAATTAAAATTATTGTATGAAATCAGATAACGCCCCGGCTTTTCATAACGAATCATTGCGCGAGAAATCGATACTGGTTACCGGTGGTGCTGGATTTATTGGATCCAACCTGGTGGACTATCTTGTGCGGAACGGTGCGAAAAAAGTACGCGTGCTCGATAATCTCTCGAATGGGTTCATGAAGAATATTGCTTCCTATTCAGGTCATCCGGCGTTTGAATTTATGGAAGGTGATATTACCAACCCAAAAGTTTGTGAGCGTGCATGTGAAGGAATCAACCTGGTATCACACCAGGCTGCGCTGGGCTCGGTACCCAGATCTATTGCGCATCCGCTGGCAACACATGCAGCTAATGCCACTGGTTTTCTAAACGTGTTGGTTGCTGCACGAGATGCGGGAGTGGAGCGGTTTGTTTATGCGAGCTCATCGTCAGTATATGGCGATATCACGGAATCTCCGAAACGAGAATCTCATATCGGGAAATCACTTTCTCCCTACGCGGTTTCCAAATATACCAACGAATTATACGCAGGTGTATTTGCTTTGAATTATGGAATGAAACTGATCGGGTTACGATATTTCAATGTATTTGGTCCACGTCAGGATCCAAACGGTCCCTACGCAGCAGCAATACCGTTGTTCATGGATGCCCTGATTAATAATAAAACGGCCTTCCTGAATGGTGATGGAGAACAAACACGTGATTTTACATTTGTAACTAACGCAGTTCAGGCCAATATCCGGGCATTTTTTACCGCGAATAATGACGCATTCGGAAAAGTTTATAATGTAGCCGTGGGGGAAAATATTTCAGTAAAAAAATTATTTTCGTTGCTTGCAGAAATTGCAGGTAAAGATGTTCAACCACAACACCGGCCGGAACGACCTGGCGACATCAAACATTCTTTAGCTGATATCTCCCAGGCACGGAATTTCCTTGGTTATGAGCCACGCGAAAAACTGAAAGACGGCCTTACCATTACTTTCGACTGGTTCCGGAAAACTCACGGCGGACTTTAATTATGCTCCTGAAAAAATGCACTTGTCATTATTCAACATATTCAGGAAAAAGGAAGAGGCACTTTCAGGTTATGGCGACCTGGGTGCAGATATGCATTCTCACCTGATTCCCGGAATCGATGATGGGGCAAAATCGATTGAAGATTCCCTGATGCTGATCCTCGAATTGCAAAAACTGGGTTTCAAAAAACTGATTACCACTCCGCATATCATGAGTGACTATTTCAGGAATACGCCAGAAAATATTTTATCCGGCCTTGCAGAAGTAAAACTGGCTCTCGAAAATGCAGGTATCGAAATAGAAATTGAAGCTGCCGCGGAATATTATATCGATGACGGATTTGTCAAGAAAATGGAGAATGATAAACTGCTCACATTTGGTGACAATTACCTGCTGTTTGAAATATCGTATATTAACTGTCCGGATAATATCGAACAAATCATTTTCCGTATGATGGTATTAGGATATAAGCCGGTGATGGCTCACCCGGAACGGTATCCATTCTGGTATTCCAATTTCCAGCAATACCAGAAATTCTTTGACCAGGGAGTGATCCTACAGGTAAATACCAATTCATTGAGCGGATATTATGGGTACGATGCTAAAAAAACTGCAGAAAAGCTCGTGGATGCAGGGCTGGTAAGTATGCTCGGAACCGATTGCCATCATTTGAAACACATTGAAGGACTCCAGAGAGGATTAAAAGAAAAAAC
>JANWID010000186.1 GCA_025450095.1 Bacteroidia bacterium
CATTTATAATGAAGTTTATTGTTTCCTCTTCGCTCTTACTTCGTCACGTTCAATCAGTTAGCGGAGCACTGAATACAAACAGTCCGCTTCCGATCCTGGAGAACTTTTTATTTGAAATCGACAACGGAACACTTAAAGTTTCGGCATCAGACCTGGAAAGCACTATGACCACTTCGATGGAGGTGACATCGAAGGAAAAAGGAATTGTTGCTGTTCCGGCGCGGATCCTTCTCGATACTTTAAAAACCTTTGCAGAACAGCCGTTAACATTTTCAATCAATGAAAAAACTTTTATGATGGAACTTAGTTCGGAAAACGGAAAGTTCAAGCTTGCCGGTCATGATGGAGCTGAATTCCCGAAAATTCCATCCATTGAACAACCTAATTCCATTGAACTGCCAGCTGAAGTGCTCCTGGAAGCAATTAATAAAACTGTTTTTGCTACCGGTACCGATGAATTACGCCCGGTAATGTCAGGTGTATACTTTCAATTGAATAAGGACAATACAACTTTTGTAGCAACTGATGCACATCGTCTGGTACGATACCGTCGTTCCGACGTGCGATCCGCAAAAACCGCATCCTTCATTGTACCGAGAAAGCCATTGGGACTTTTGAAAAGTGCGCTTATAGGAATGAAATCAAAAGTTAAAATCGATTATAATGATGCTAATGCATTTTTCACTTTTGATAATTACAGTCTTATTTGTCGTTTGATTGATGGAAGATACCCGAATTATGAAGCCGTAATTCCTGCTGATAATCCTAACAAGCTTGTGATTTCAAGAGATTCTTTCCTCAATTCAATCCGCCGTGTTTCCATATTTTCAAATAAAACTACTCACCAGGTAAAGCTGAAGCTGGCAGGTTCAGAAATGGTAATTTCCGCTGAGGATATTGATTTCAGCAATGAAGCTAATGAAAGACTGGCTTGCGATTACAACGGCCAGGATATGGAAATCGCTTTTAATGCACGTTTTCTGAGTGATATGCTGAACAATCTCGGTACCGAACAGGTTCAGATGGAACTTTCACTTCCTAATCGTGCAGGTATCCTTACTCCCTCTACAGAAAACGGTTCAGGTGAAGAAAATGTGCTGATGCTGGTGATGCCAGTAATGCTGAATTAAATTCCGGGCAGGGGATTAGAGATGCCTTGAGGAACAGAAGGAATGTGATTACAGATTGTTAACAGAAAAATTCTCAATTAACATATCCGATTCCGTCGTGATCAGAAATCTGTAATCGTATCCACTCTCGCCGATACCAGGAATCTGTAATCACCTGCCTCACCGTTACATTATAAATTCACCTGTAATTTGTTGGCAAGCCAGATAACGGCCAGTTCATAGCTTTTCATTCCGAAACCGGATATGATGCCTTTGCAGTGCTTCGACAGTAATGTCGTCTTCCGTTCATCCTCACGTGCAAGAATATTTGAAATGTGCACTTCCACCACAGGAACCTTTACCGCGGCAACTGCATCAGCAATTGCAACCGACGTATGCGTATACCCACCAGCGTTAAGAACGATTCCATCACCCTGAAATCCGGATTCATGTATGTGATTGATCAGTTCACCTTCCACATTGCTTTGAAAATAACGGAAAGTAATGGAAGGATAGGCAGCCTGTAATTTTTGAAAGTAAGTATCGAAATCCGTGTTACCGTAAATTTCTGTTTCCCTTTTTCCCAAAAGGTTCAGGTTGGGTCCGTTAATTATAGTGATCAGCATGAAGTTATATGGAAACCTGGCAAATTTAGAAAATTTGGATTACCAACCTGTACAGATTCGCGAAGGTTGACTTATTTTTGAAGCATGAGCTGGAAGGCATATATTAAAGGATTCCGATCTTACCTGCAGCTGGAACGTTCGTTATCGGGAAATTCAGTTGAAGCGTATGAACACGATGTAGAGAAACTGCATCAGTATATTCTCCATATCAATTTCAGTGAAGGACCTGATAAAATCAAAGCAGAACATTTGCAAGGATTTATAAAATGGGTGAATGAGCTGGGAATGAGTGCACGTTCACAGTCGCGAGTTCTTTCAGGGATTAAATCCTTTTACAAATACCTGTTGCTGGAAAATATAGTCAATGATGATCCTACTGTCCTGATGGAAGGACCGAAACTGGGACGAAAGCTACCGGATTTTCTCTCGGTTGAAGAAATAAATTCCATAATCGCTGCCATTGATCTTAGTAAACCGGAAGGGGAGCGCAATAAAGCCATGCTGGAAACTTTATACAGCAGCGGTTTGCGGGTTTCTGAGCTGACCGGATTGAAAAGATCAAATTTGCACCCTGAACTGGGATTATTAAAAATTACCGGGAAAGGGAATAAGGAACGATTGGTGCCTGTGGGAAGCGTGGCATTGAAACAAATCCGGATTTATGAAGAAGCTTACCGGAATCACATTCAGGTAAAGGCAGGAAATGAAGATTTTCTGTTTCTCAACAGGAGAGGCAGCCGTCTTTCCCGTGAAATGATTTTCATGATTATTAAGGATCTCGTTAAGTCGGCAGGAATTAAAAAAAATATCAGCCCACATACGTTCCGACATTCTTTTGCAACTCACCTGATTGAAGGGGGCGCCGATCTGAGAGCAGTTCAGGAAATGCTAGGTCATGAAAGCATTACTACTACTGAAATCTATACGCACCTCGACCGGGAATACCTGCGTTCCGCTATTATGCAATTTCACCCAAGGAAATAAGCAATCCCTGCAAATTGAAAATTATCATATTGGGAGGTGGAGCAGCCGGATTTTTTGCCGCAATTCATGCTGCACGAAACGGGAATAATGTTATTATCCTTGAAAAAACAGGCAACTTACTTGCAAAGGTAAAGATATCCGGTGGTGGTCGATGCAATGTTACTAATGCAATAACAGATCCGGTGCAGATTGCATCCTGTTTTCCGAGAGGATTCAGGGAATTGCTTGGGCCATTAACCCGGTTCGGAACACAACATACTTTTGATTGGTTCCAGGAAAAAGGAATTGCCCTGAAAACAGAATCTGATGGCAGGATTTTTCCGCAAAGTGATTCTTCCAAAACCATAATGGATTGCTTAATGAATTCAGCAAACGGCTCTGGGGTGAGAATCAATCTTCATACAAATATAAATTCCATAAAGTATACTGAAGGTGGATTTGAACTGGTTACTGCCGAAGGAGAAACAATTATAGCCGATAAGGTAATTGTAGCTACCGGTGGAAGTCCTTCCTCAAAAAATTATGAATGGCTAAGACAATTGGGACATACCATTGAAGATCCGGTTCCATCATTATTTACTTTCAACATTCCTGAAAGTCCGTTCCTGGATTTAATGGGAGTTTCTGTTCAGGACTGCATTGTGAAAATAGAAGGTACCAGGATGGAGCAACGCGGTCCGTTTCTGTTTACACATTGGGGTGTAAGCGGTCCTTCAGTATTACGGTTGAGCGCATGGGCTGCCCGCTTGTTAAAAGAAAGGAATTACAATTTCAAAGTAGCTATTAATTTTTTACCAGAATTTACTGAAGCCCAATTGACAGATCAATTTACGACCGAAAATTGCGAAAGACCTTCAGGTATTATTTTTATTTCACCTTTCCGTCAGATACCATCACGTTTATGGCAACAGCTTTGCATTCTTGCCGGTGTAAGAGAAGGTCAACGTTGGAAGGAGTCCGGGAAAAAATTACAAAACAAGCTGATCCGGTTAATCCAGGAATGCACGCTGCAGGTAAATGGGAAAACAACTTTTAAAGAGGAATTTGTAACCTGTGGTGGAGTAGTTCTGAAAGAAGTTAATATGAAAACGATGGAAAGTAAAATTATACCGGGACTTTATTTTGCAGGAGAAGTGTTGGATATCGATGGCATTACAGGAGGATTCAATTTCCAGGCAGCATGGACGACGGGATATATTGCAGGCCTGGCGGCTTCCGGTGAAAATATTAAATAATAAAAAAACCGGTTGATTTTAATCAACCGGTTTTTTTGCAGCTACTATTTGTTCACTGAACAATTATTTTCTTGTTTACTTCTCCGTTTTCAAGCCTGATACGAACCAGGTAGCTTCCAACACTGAATTTATTCATTGCTATAGTATAACTCCGTGCTTCACTGACAGCAACTTCCGTTACCACTTTGCCGGTAATGTCCAGGATGGAAATGGAAACAATATTATTCCTTATTCCCGAACAATCGATGATTAAATTATCTTTTACAGGATTGGGTGAAACAGAAATTGATTTAGTTGCATCTTCCATAGTGCTGATTCCTGTAGGCAGGTTCAGGCAGTATACAATTCTCGGATTCAGGTAACCCATAACGGTATCAATATATGCCATTGCTTTTGTTTTCGACATATCAGGATTGGTAAGCAACGCATTCTGGTAAATCACAGTTCCCGATCCTGCTGGCAACCCTACTGCTGCAGCACCATTGACTACGGTCAGTGAGTCAAACCATTCCCATGGTCCGGCCTGCACAGGAGGAAGGGTAGCAAATCCATAGAGTCCTTCAATTCCGTCGTTATTAACGTTAGCGGCCTGGGTAAAAGAATCGGTAAATCCGGCGTTGATAAAACAGTTATTATTACCGTATTGGTTAGCTTTATCAATAATAAAATGTGATCCTACAACATCAACTACCGATTGAGGAGGATTTCCTGGTACATAGACAATACCCTGATGGTATGGAGCGAATGGATCACCAATGACATGCAATGCCACCATGGGTACATCACCGGGCTCAAGCCAGGTACTGTCACCCAGTGCACCTCCCAGGTTGAAAACGAAATGGACTTCATTGCTATAACCTGGTGAATTATTCGAATTGTTAACTGCAGGATTTCCACCGAAACCGTCAAAGTCGCCAATTAAACCCATGTTCACATAAGGCTGTCCGGCAACAAAACCATAGGTAGGATCTGTAATACCACTTATGAATTTAGGAAGAGTGATTTCTACAGAGTCTTCAAGGCAGGCATAATTCAATGCAATATATCCTCCCGTGCCCTGACCTCCGAGGATCACTTTGTTCTGATCAATATCAAACTGATCAGCTGTAGCGGCATCTTTCTTAAAGTAACGCACGCATGCTTTGGCATCCTGAATTGAACGATAAACAGCGTTCAGCAAAGTCCCGCGCCGGATATCTACGTTGGAACCCTGGGGATTCCAGCCGACACGGTAATCAATATTGGCAACAACATATCCTCTGCGGGCAAGCCGGCTGCAAATCTCCACTGTGGCGCTGTCGTTTCTGCTGCCTGTGGGGGTTTGGTTGATATATCTGGGAAGGTAGCTTCCTGTATGCATAAAGATTATAACTGGTCTGTCATTTAAAAGATCTCCCGCGGGTTCATAAACATCCATCATCAGCGGGATTAAAGTGGGGCCAGGGGGTGGGAAAAATGAATAATTCTCACCGTACTGAACGTTAGTGGTTACGGTAACACTGCTGAAGACTTCGCTT
This sequence comes from Bacteroidia bacterium, assembly GCA_025450095.1. The sequence continues at coordinate 5,472 of JANWID010000186.1, forward strand.
AAATACCGCTGCGCAAATAATTTTGAGCTTTGTGCAAATAACACCAGGAAACAGGATACAATTAGTAGTAGTTTTTTCATAATCGTAAATTTAGGTATTATAAAGTTAATTAATTATTTTTTAAATTTTTGGAAGGTGTGGAAATATTAATGCTGAAGTAGTATAGTCTTCCCACAAGTGGGCCGCCATAAATTTCATAATGCTCGTTATTCAGCAGGTTGGAAGCTCCCAGTTTGAACATAATTTTATCATTTAGAAATTTATAATTCACCTGGGCATCCACAACATAATAAGAAGGAATTTCACCGGTAAATTGGGGAGATCCTTCATACAGGAATCCATCCACCCATTTGAAGTTGAAATTAAAGCTGAAATTCCGGATGTCACGGCCGTTGAAGCCTATATTGAATTTATGTTCCGGAGTATTATAAGCCGGGATCAGTGGATCATCCACACCCTTTTTATCGAGAAGATTGTATGAATAATTTCCGGTGAATTCAAAATACCTTCCTACATAATAATTTAATCCACCCGAAATACCACGCGTAGTTACCTGTTCTTCAGAATTGGTTGCAACACGCACCACTTTGATGCTGCTTGTTGGAATATCACTATAATAACCACCCGGACAAAACGGGCAGGGAACCTGGATGATGTCAACATCAGCTCCAATTCTGTATCCGATAAAATTCTTGTACCAGCTGTAATAAGCACTGATATCCAAAAATAATTTTTCAGTAATTGTATTACGATAACCGATTTCAACTGTCTTTACTTCTTCGGGCCGGACAGCTTTTATATTAAAAAATACAAGTGTATCAAAATTTTTGTTGGCGTCATAAAAATTTATCAGGGACGGTACGGTGACAAGATTATTATACCCATTTAAATTTCCGACCAGGAGGGCCCTGCCGACCGGGTAATACAAATATTGATCGGAAAGCGTAGGATTCCGGATCGCTGATGAAAATGAAGCGCGGATCACCTGCTCACGGTCGGGCATATATACTGCAGAAAATGCCGGAGAAACCAGGTAGTCGAAATTTTCATTTTTATCGACGCGGGCGGTGATATTCAGCTTCAGCTTGTTTTCAAACAATCGTTTCTCAACACCGGAATATACTCCTCCTTCGGTATTCCTGATTTCAACACCTGCTGTATCACTGAAAATTGTTCCTTTTGATTCGGGCAGATACCAGCGGAAATTTCCTCCTACAATAATGTCAAGCCAACGCGGCGTGAATTTGTACTCACCGTGTATATGATATAAGGAAGATTTATCATAGAATCGTGAACCACCCTGTGAATACGAAAGCTTAGATGTGATTGCCGCAAATGCTGTATCAAACTCATAGCTGCCCGGCTCATAAAACGCATGATTATCATTGAGCGTATTGCCGATTCCGTTAGCATAACCACCTGCCAGGTTATGGAAATAAACAAGTGTGTCGTGGTAATTTTCTTCAAGAAAGGGATTAATAGCTGCAAGGTATTCCTCGTAAGTCGGGTAATTGGCTGGAACAGGATAACCGGGAAGGTTGCGGATAGGTACAACACAGTTATCATTCCAGTAGTTTACATAATCAAGATACCATTCATTGTTAATCTTGGCGGAATTCTGTAACAGCAATGCTGTAAAGAACGCATCGTAGGAATTTCCTGCATCTTCATGCGTGCTGTAAGCCCGGATAAACCATTTATCAGGATTTCGCAACTCCACTCGGTTCTGATAAAACTTTATATCCTTTAAAGAATATCGGTTATCACCCTGGTAAATGGTACTGCCGGTTCCATAGTTGGATGCAAAAATCAATTCGGTGTTTGGGTTAAACTTGTAATGTATAGCAGCACCGAGCTTCAGGTTTTCTGTTTTGTAATCTACCAGATCTTTTTCATAATAACCCCGTCGCGAAATAACCCCGAGGCCTGGTAATGATCCCGACTGGTTATTATGATCGTACCCGTTCTGGAATTCATCACCATAAATATTTACAGCATCGTATCCCCCGGGATTGTCCATATCGCTGCGTGACTGCGGCGTTGCCTGGATATTACCAGCCTCCCAGTCATTAACCTTTAGGTAGTACATATTGATTTTAGATCCCAGCTTCTCTTCACCTTTTTTATTATAAATAACATCTGCAAAACGAAGTGCGTTCTCAGTTAGTCCACGGTTTCCGATTTTCATTGAGAATTCCAAACCCGGATTATAGAATGGACTTCGGGTGGTCATGCTGATTACACCATTAAATGCATTGGGTCCATAGAATGCAGAACTGGCTCCAACGACGAGATCAACTTTGCTGACATCGAGATCGGATGCACCCAGGAAATTTCCAAGGGAAAAATTCAACCCGGGACTTGCGTTATCAACTCCGTCAATGATCTGCAAAGACCTTACGGGCGAGCTGCTGTTGAAACCCCGTGTATTGATAATTTTAAAACCGATGCTGGCCGATGTGAGATCAACTCCTTTTAATTGCCCAAGCCCCTCATAAAAATTCGCAGCAGGAGTTTCGCGTATTGCGATGATATCCATAGATTCCACTGTGAGTGGAGCTTCTTTTTGTTTTTCAGAAATTCTGCTTCCGACAACTTCAACATCTTTAAGCAAAACTTCATTGCTCTTCAGTTTTATTGTTACCGGGTTTTGACTGGTAACGGTATATTCCTGCTGTATAAAGCCGATATATGAAATTACAATGACTACCGGCAATGGTTGATTTAATGAAATACGAAAACGTCCGTCGAGATCAGTCTGAACACCTGTTACAGTGCCTTTAAGTATAACATTTGCACCAATCAGGGTTTCATTTGAGCCTGCATCCTTAACAATTCCCTGGATAACTTCCTGGCATTTCGCTGCCGGGGTGAACAGCATGATAAAAATCATTGTTTTTAAAAAGCAGGAGCAGAGAACAGCACGATTGCTTTTGAACATATGCCCGGAGGTTAGTACATCAAAAATAACCTTTTCCTGAAATTGAAAAATTATTTTTTCAAAAAATGACGGAATAGTTATTTACAGAATTATTTACTGTAATTGGGCTCCTACAGGTTCTTCTTTTTTTGCGGATCCCTTGAAATACCGTCTGAAAAGTTCTCCCAGGGTATCAAATTCTTCGCGGTAGAAAATACCGATACCCTGGGTGTATGGAGAGTTGTAGTTATTGAGGATGCTGCTGTTAATAGTCTTATTAAATGCTTTGAACCGGAACCTTCCATCCTTGCTTACTTTTACTTCCACGTTAAAATCTCCTATCAGGTTAGAGGTATTTTCACTATTGCTTCCTGCTACTCCGACATTACCATCAACAGTAACCCTGTCATTGAATAATTGAGTTGAAAGCATTACTTCCAGCTCTTCCTGGCTGAATGCATCCGCCGCCCTGTAATTTACTCCAACATCAACCACATCGCTTATCTGTGATGCCCATACACTCAGTTGCTGTGATAATAATTCGGCTGCATTTGCCGAAACACCCATCGAAGATACTCCTTGTGATTCAACTCCTGTTGCCGGTGAAAAACGATTGAGCACCAGCAAGCTCATCGTTTGAGTACTTTTTTCCTGCTCAGTCGAAATATACCGGTTGATCAGCGTTTCAGCTGTGGGATCAATGTCGGGAACTTCTATATCGAAGGCAATGTTCGGATTGAAAAGTTTACCTGTAAGGAGCAAATGTACTTCAACAGGTACCCTGTCGGTAAAAGCGGTATCCTGTATAAGATCATAAAGACTTGCTTTCAGTTTGTAAACACCTTCCAGGTCAATGGTGGCATCATAAGGAGTACCATCCCATCGAATCGTTCCGCCCGGAGTGATGATAAACTTTTTGTTCAGCAGATTCTGAAGTGTGAACAAATAATCACCGGATACCACCTGAAAATTACCATACATTTTAAAATCTCCTGTGGTATTAATCGACATCATGATATTACCATTCCCTCTTCCCTTGATAACATCGCCGATTTTTGAATCAAAGATGAGCTGTACTTCCGCGTCAGGTGTAACATCCAGTTCAAATTTCATTGAAATGCCTGTAAGGTCAACCGCATCTTCAATTTTCGCAGTTACGGTTTGTTCGGTATTGATAAAATTAATATAGCTGCTACGGGAAACTTCATCAGGATTGGATAACGGAATAAAGATCCGGGTATTTTTTTCTGTTTTTACAGCGATATTCATGGAGATCAGATCCAGTGGTCCCATGATTTTAATTTTACCCGTTCCATATGCTGTACCGTAATACAACTCATTGTTTACATTCCTTGTATTCAGCATCTGGAAATTCTTTGCATCGATATTGAGGTCCAGGATAAAATCCCTCAGGTGATTATGATACAGGTATCCATCTACTTTAGCCTTATTACCATTTTCGTCATTAACCGTAAAGTTTTTAAACCGGAAATATTTTTCAGAAAATTCCACTTCCTCCGCCAGGCTGTAGCGTGTATTAAGATAATCAACGATGAAACTGGTTTGAGCAAGACGGACTTTCCCGGTAAGCAATATTTTTTTTACCGGCCCGGTTATTTTAAGTTCGCCGGTAGCTTTTCCCCGGACATCTGAAATAAGCCCTTTTGCATAACCGGAAAATGCATTTAGATTTGTTTTGTGCAGCTGTACTTTGAAATCGAGTGAATCATTTACTTTCCGGATGTAGTATTTGCCATCAACGTCTATATTTTTAATTCCACCGCGATCAACGAGTGCCTGGAGGGTTATGATTTTATCAGCAGTGAGAAAATTGAAATTTATTTTAGCATCTCCCAGAGTATCCTTGTATAAATTCAGGTTTTTTATTTCCATATCGGAAGCAATCCCCGGCTTATCGAAAAGCGCAATGAAACTACCCGTACCGGTTGCCACGCCTCCCATTTCAACTCCATACATGGCAAGTATAGGGTTTAAAGTTCCGGTGTTGAAATTTTCCAGTTGAAGAAAAAGCCGGTCGTTTATACTTTTTGAAGCAACGCCATCGAGGCTGACTTTTTCTCCCTCCGTAGTAATGACGAGGTTATTAATAATAACTGCAGATGAATCGATGATAATACTGTTATCAGGGTGTATTTCCCACGATTTGTAATTCATGACAAGGTGTGAAGGCAGAAACCGCATGCGGATCTGGCCGGATGCCAGGTAATCTGTTTGTCCTCTTATTACCAGGTTTGTTTTTTGTGTATCGGTAGCAGCCAGTGCAATGGAATATGTGGATTCATTTTTATTTGTTCGCCCTTCTATTCTGACATTGGTAATTTTCAGAGTGTCACTGGAAGTAATCTTCTTATAAGTATTTTCAATATTAAGATAATTGTTTGAAGTATTTGCATCGAGCCGGACTCCGGAGAATACTGTTTCCTGATACCGGATGGAATCTGAAGTCATGAGGATTGCAACCCTTTGTTCAGAGCTGTTAATATTTCCACTTATTACAGTTCCCGGACTGATGGTAAGGTCAGGGAAAAAGATTTTGGTAACTGCTGCTGTATTTTTGAAAGTCAGATCATAAGTTGCATTAAAGAAATTAGGTACATGCTTATTACGGTCCTGAAGTATGGGGATATAGGTTACAATTAATTTTTCAACTTCGCTGAACATTGACGACCGTTTATAATAACCATTCAAATTAAAATCAACGATATCGGAGCGAAGGATTGCCATTTTATTCTGACCATCA
>JANWID010000187.1 GCA_025450095.1 Bacteroidia bacterium
CCAATACGCTGATGTGATTTTGCCGCTGGCCCTTTCGCAGCTCTATACTTATTCCATACCGGAATCCATGTCGGGGATAATTATGCCGGGGCAACGGGTAGTTGTTCAGTTTGGAAAATCCAGGATGTATACTGCCGTAGTTTATTCTGTACACGACCGCGCACCGGAGCATTATGATACGAAGGAGTTGCTTGAGTTGTTGGATACACAGCCGGTGATTACAGAAATACAATTCCGTTTATGGGAATGGATGGCGGAATATTATTTATGCACCCTTGGAGAAATATTTACCGCGGCTTTGCCTTCTGTTATGAAGTTGCAAAGTGAAACAGTAGTTAGCCTGAACCCGGAGTTTACAGAAGGAGAAACCATGTTGCTCCAGGAAGAACAGCAACTGGTGAATCAACTGAATCAAAGTGGAAATTTATCAGTCGCTGATGCATCAAAGCTCATTGGCTTAAAGAACGGTTTAATGTTGGTGCGAAACCTGATGAGCCGGAATATTCTGATTCCACACGAGGAAATGCAGGATGTTTTCCGACCCAGGAAAATTTCTTACCTGAAACTTTCTGCACGCGCTGAGGAGGATAAATTTATGCAGGAGATTTTTAATGCACTGGAAAAGAGAGCGCCAAAACAACTGCATGCGCTAATGAGCTTCCTCCAAATGCGACAGGAAAAAGGCCGTGACTATTTATCCAGGTCCCAGTTTATGAAAGTTTCCGGCTCCGGACCGCAGGCGATTCAGCAATTGGTCAGTAAAGGTGTTTTGGAAATATTTGATGATGAAGAAGGGTTATCGGTTGCTCCTCCTTCGGGATCCGATTTCCAGGTTGCATTGAGTGACGTGCAGCAAACTGCCTATGAAAAAATCGGTGACAGTTTTCATACGGACAAGGTAACACTGTTGCACGGTGTTACTTCTTCCGGAAAAACTGAAGTGTACATCCGGTTAATTACCGATATGATTGGTTCTGGAAAGCAGGTGCTATACCTGTTACCTGAAATCGCATTGACAACTCAAATCATAAGCCGTCTCAAGCGACATTTCGGAGACCAGCTGCTTGTATTTCATTCGCGTTTCAGCAATAGGGAACGGGCCGATGTATATATGAAAATGTTAAATGATGGAGTGAATGGCATTTTCCGGTACCCGATTATTGTCGGAGCCAGGTCCGCTGTTTTCCTCCCATTAAAACGACCGGGAATGATCCTGGTAGATGAAGAACATGATGGCAGCTATAAACAGCAGGATCCTTCGCCCCGGTATAATGCCCGTGATACGGCGATAATGTGTGGTCATCTTTATGGCTGTCATGTATTATTGGGATCTGCAACGCCAAGTATGGAAACATATCACACTGCGGCATCCGGAAAATATTCTTTGGTAACCTTGAACGAACGCTATGGAGGTATGAAGCTTCCTCAGATAAAAATAGTCGATTTAAAAGAGGCTCACCAGAAACACCAGGTTCGTTCTTTTTTTTCACAACAATTGCTGGATGCTATTAAATCAGCACTTGATGCAAAGGAACAGGTTATCCTGTTCCAAAACAGGCGGGGTTTTGCACCAGTCTTAGAGTGCAGGAAATGTGCCTGGGTTCCTAAGTGCGTAAATTGTGATGTATCGCTTACCTATCATAAAAAATCAAACCACCTGAGGTGCCATTATTGCGGTTACACAACTTTTCCTCCGGGGAAATGCCTTGCCTGCGGTGATCCTGATGTACGAATGAAAGGGTTGGGTACGGAAAGAATTGAGGATGAAATTTCAATTTTTTTCCCGGATCATATTGTACATCGGCTCGATCTGGATACCACTACATCCAAATTTGCTTTCCAGAGAATCATCAACAGTTTTGAAAATGGTGAGATCGATATCCTGGTGGGTACGCAAATGGTTACTAAAGGACTCGACTTTGATAAGGTGAGTCTTGTGGGTGTGATTAATGCCGATTCGCTGATTAAGGTTCCTGATTTTCGTTCAGCGGAACGAAGTTACCAGTTACTTGCCCAGGTAGCCGGGAGATCAGGTAGAAAGTACCGCCAGGGTCAGGTCCTTGTTCAAACCTATACGGAAAATCACCCGCTGTTCGGTTTTCTTCGCAAAAATGATTATGAAGGCTTTTACAATTACGAATCGGCTGAGCGGCTGCAGTATCATTACCCTCCGTTTTTCAGATTAATTGAAGTGCGGTTGAAAATGCGAGATGAAAAAAAGCTGGATCACCTGGCGATCGATTTTGCAAGAGAACTACGTACTGCTTTTGGTAAGAGGGTCCTGGGTCCTGTATTGCCGCCGGTTTCCAGGGTACGTAATTATTATCTTCAGAACCTGATGATCAAGGTTGAGAAAAATCTTCCTAACCTGAAAGTGAAGCAGCTACTAACTCATGTTACCGACCGTTTTTTATCGCATTCCGAAAACCGGCAGCTGATCATCCAGGTAGATGTGGACCCTCAATGATTATTCGACAATAAACTCACCGTTCATAATGGACCAATGCCCTGGGTAGGTACACACAAACTGGTATTTACCTGCGGGAGGTGCTGCAAATGTAATTTCTGTTTCTTCTTTGGGACCTAACAGTTTCGTAGCAATTAATACATCGACTGAAGCTGGAACGTAAGAACCTTCTTTTCCAACATCTACCCCCGCTTTGGCAACTGTTTCCATAGTACCATGGTAAACCAACACCCAGTTATGTGGCATCGCTGCATCCTGCATCATATTGATAAATTTTAATTTGACCGTTGTGCCGCTCTTCACAGTAAGGGTTTTCTGATCATAATGCATATCTGACATGGAACTTCCTTCAGCTTTCAAGGTTATAGAAACAACTTCTGCATCGGGATTAACTTTGGGATCGTAAGCAGGATGATCTGACTTGAAAATATCGGAAACTTTGGGTTTCTCTGCTTCTTTGGTTGGAGTGGGTTCATTATTACATCCTGTATTTATGCCAACAAGGACTAACAGGAACAGCATGGGTATGATAAATTTTTTCATGATGTATGAATATTGATTTTGTGACGGTTAAGGTTTGTTAAATTTAGTTAATAAAATGTTAATGTTGTGAATTTCAGAATTTAATGACTGTAACTTTGCATCATGACCCGGAATAAAATCCTTTTCACGACCCTGTTGATGGGAGCAGCACTTGTTGGCCTGGTGGCGATGCAGGTAAACTGGATCCGCCATGATTATAAAATACAGGAAGAAAAATTTTCACACCAGGTTGCTGGCGCACTTAATAATGCTGTCAGGAAAATGGAAACTCAGGAATCGGTGCAGATGATTGTCAGGAATGTTGACGATGAGTTCCTGGCGGATTCCCTTAAACAGTTTTTCAGGGAACCTGAAATGCCGGAATTCCCTGAACCTCCTGTAACGGTGGAGCCGTTCGAAGTGGATCTTCCCGAAATTCCGGAAGAAGTGCAATCATTTTCATACGTAACTGATATTGATTCCTGCGGACGCCAGTTAAAAGTAATATCACGTCATTCGGTTTCGGGTAAAGAAATGTCGGTTCATGTTATCTCCCCGGATTCGGAAGCTATGAAAGAAATCAGTATTAGTCTGAAGGAAAAGGAAGTTGCACTCCGCAGACAACAAAAAGCGCTTAAATCGCAGGAACGTGCTTTTAAGATAATGATGGAAAATCAGAAAGCTCACATGGAACAAGAGAAAGTGCATAGAAAAGTAAAACAGCTGAGCAATGTTTTTGAAAGAATGGCGGTAGAGTACGACAGGCGTTCTGCTATGTTGCTGGAGCGTGTGACTCCATCCGATCTTGATTCTGTAATTGGTTCTGAGTTGCGAAATAATGGGGTTTCATTACCCTATTCCATAAAACTACAAAGCGGTGCAAGTGACAGCATTGTGTGGCAGCGGAATCCTTCCGATGGTAATGTTGCTGAAAAAACTTTTTCAGCAGCGCTTTTTCCGGAAGATATCATCAATAAAAATGACCTGGTGAAAGTCGGATTTGCAGGTACTTTTTCTTATTTTATTTCCGGGATATGGATCATGCTTTTAAGTTCCGCTGTGTTTACACTTGCAATCATATTGATTTTTTCATACACAGTATACGTTATCTTCCGTCAGAAAAAATTATCTGATATTAAAAATGATTTCATCAATAATATGACACATGAGCTTAAAACTCCGATTGCAACCATCAGGTTGGCATCAGAAGCCATGGTAAATCCGGGTGTCATACATGACCCGGATAAAGTGTTGCATTATACACAGATTATTAATGATGAGAATACCAGGATGAATGATCATGTGGAAAATATTCTTCAGATGGCGCAATTTGACCGTGGAGATTTTATCCGGAATTTTCAGGATACTAACATGAATGAGGTGATCGCTGAAGCAGTTGAAAAAATGCAGTTGCAGGTTGCTCAGAAATCAGGTAGCCTGGTATTTGAACCCCATGCCGAAAATTATATTATCCGGGGTGATCGCCATTTTATTTCTATAGTTATGATTAACCTCATAGATAATGCTGTTAAATACAGCAATGATAAACCGATGATCAGGGTCGCTTCCGAAAATTGCGGCAATATGCTGATCATAACGGTTGCGGATAATGGAATTGGAATGACTTCTGAACAAAGCAAAAAAGTATTTGAAAAATTTTACAGGGTTACTTCCGGAAATATTCATACGGTGAAAGGGTTTGGCCTCGGTTTAAGTTATGCTAAAGCTATCGTTACTGCACATGGAGGTACTATATCCGTAATAAGTGAACCAGGTAAGGGTAGTACATTTGAAATGCGATTTCCGGTTGCCAACTGAAATATAAATGAAACCAAAAATCCTTTTAGTTGAAGATGATGTAAATTTTGGAGCAGTTATGCGCGATTACCTTGCTCTGAACGGTTACCAGGTAGACCTTTGCCCTGATGGAAAGAAAGGCTGGAGTCGTTTCTCCAATGAACCATTTGATTTATGCATTCTCGATGTAATGATGCCCGAAAGGGATGGATTCAGCCTTGCAGAAGACATCCGAAAAGTGAATCCTGGTATTCCACTGGTTTTTCTTACAGCCAAAACAATGAAAGAAGATGTTTTGAAAGGATACAGTATCGGTGCCGACGATTATGTTGTTAAACCTTTTGATCCTGAAATTTTGTTACATAAGTTGCGCGTTCTTCTAAAACGCTCCGGAGGGGCAGTTTTATCAGATTCTTTGCGTGATGAGTTTATCATTGGCCGGTTTGAGTTTAATCACAGGTTGAGAGAACTTCGACTTAAAGATCATATACAAAAGCTTTCTCCGCGTGAATCGGAATTGCTGCAATTGTTGTGTACTTATGTAAATGATGTTTTACCGCGCGATGTGGCACTTAAGAAAATCTGGACGGAAGACAATTATTTTACTGCAAGGAGCATGGATGTTTTTTTGACCCGAATCCGCAAGCTTTTAAAGGCAGACCCCGACATTGAAATTATTAATGTGCATGGGAATGGTTTTCGAATGGTGGTGAAGAAGTAGTTCACAGTTTCACTGAGTTTAGTTCGTTTGTTTTTCTGTTCAGGATTGCAGATATTGGTGATGTTTTTTACCAATCAAATAACCATCATGAATATCCGGATATTCCATTCACTGTTTTTAATGCTATGCCTGGCAGGAGCAGCTTCCGGGCAAAACTGGTCGACTTTCGGAGGGAACAGCACCCGGAATGGTTTGAGTAAAATCACCGGTCCGCAGAGTATTATTGCGCCTTTCTGGTCGGTTACCAGCAGCAATTCAACAACTCTTGGAAATGCGGTTTATACCTTCGGAGACCGGTTTATCACTTCCCGGGTTGAGTTTTCACCTTATCATGGATTGGTTGAATGCAGGAATCTTCAAAGCGGATCGTTGGAATGGACCTCTCCATTCATCAGTACCGGATCCATACTTTATGTAATCGGCTATAACGAAGATGGAGTATACGCACACGATTACAGCACCGATACCATTTACGCACTGAATCCGGGTGACGGCTCTGTCAAATGGACCAGCCAGATCAAATCACAAACTTTCGGTGCATACCCTGGTTGTGTATTCGCCTGCAATGGCGACCTGATCGTAAACGGTCCGGTTGGCAGCGGGAAATTCACCATGCGGTTGAATAAGAATACAGGAGATACCGTTTGGACAAATTCCGAGCTAATTGCAATAGGTCCGGCTGTCGGGCTGGCTGCAACAGCTACCACAGTATATCGCATTACAGGAGGAATAACCATTCCCATTCTGCTTACCGCCATCGATATTAATACCGGGCAAACCAAATATAACTCGGCATCAATACCGGGAGATCCCGATCAGGAAAATCCGGTAACACTTGGATTGGATGGTGAGATTTATTTCTGGCGCGATGGTGGAAATCTCTATTCATATACGGATAACGGAAGCGGATTTGTTCAGAACTGGACCTATATTCCAGCAACAGTAACTGGTGCAGCTTTGTTCGGAAATATCAGTGTAGGAAACGATGGTCATTTATATGTTTTTGATAATGGCAAGGTACGGCGGATCAATCATACTAATGGTAGTGTAATGGATTCTTCAGTAATAAATATTACAACCGGCGCAATTTCAATCGGAGCCGATAGCACTGTTTACATTAATAATAAAAATGGTACTTATTTCGCGCTGAACCCCGATTTACAGACAGCAAAATGGCAATATTTTATGGGCGGAAATAC
>JANWID010000188.1 GCA_025450095.1 Bacteroidia bacterium
CGTCGTCACTGATGGATTCAAGCGTACACTCGTATTCACGGTTAATAAGGGATGCGTCATATGGGACACGCACTTTCACATAATTCCGTGTAAAGCCATGCATCCATCCGGCTTTATTATCAGCTTCGAAAAGTACGCTTTCCATTTTGCCACGCTGTGATTCATAAAACTGATGCAACTTTTTTTCTGAAAGTATACGAAGTCTCTTATTGCGTTCCTTTCTTGTAACAATAGGAACGATTTCACTCATTTCGGCAGCCAGGGTATGATCACGCTCAGAGTATGTGAAAACATGCAGGTACGAAATATCCAGATCCTTCAGGAAATTATATGTCTCGAGAAACATTTCTTCAGTTTCTCCCGGGAAACCGGTAATTACATCAACACCAATACAGGCCTGTGGCATTTTTGCTTTGATGCGATACACTTTTTCGCGGTATAATTCGCTTCGGTAACGACGACGCATTTTTCCCAGTATTGCATCGGAACCGCTTTGAAGTGGAATATGAAAATGCGGAACAAATACTTTTGATTTTGCAACAAGATCAATAATGGAATCTTCCAATAGATTGGGTTCAATGGATGAAATACGGATCCGGTTGATTCCTTCCAGGGTGTCGAGAGCTTTTGAAAGCTCATAAAAACTGGATTCCCTTTTTCCTGACTGTATATTATAAATTCCGAAATCACCCAGGTTAACACCTGTTAAAACGAGCTCCTTTGCACCTTGTGCAATGAGTTGATTCGCTTCTTCAATTACATTTTCAAGAGTGTTGCTACGACTGGAACCACGTGCAAGCGGAATGGTGCAAAAACTGCAGCTATAATCGCAGCCATCCTGAACTTTTAAAAATACCCGTGTACGGTCACCGGCTGTCCATGAACTGTTGTAAGATTGCACTTCTGATATATCACAGGCTTTAACAAGCGGATTGCCTTTCACCAAAAGCTGATCAATGTAGTTAGCAGCATTAAATTTTTCATTGGCGCCAAGCACCAGATCAACACCCGGTATGGCGGAAATTTCATCAGGTTTCAATTGCGCAAAGCAACCGGTAACAGCTATTATTGCTTCGGGGTTAATGGCCAATGCCCGTGAAACTATAGAGCGGCACTCACGGTCTGCATTTTCCGTAACGGAGCAGGTGTTGATCAGAAAAACATCCGGTTGATCGTGAAATTCAACCTTTACATAACCGGCACCGGTCAGTTGCCGGCCTATGGCGGATGTTTCCGCGAAATTCAGCTTGCAACCCAGCGTGTGAAATGCAATACTGCGGTTCCGGTTCATGGCGCAAAAGTAATAAAAAACGTCCAGCATGAGGTCTGAAAGGATCACCGAAAAAGGCTATTTTCGCCGCATGATGCGACTGGCACTGACCGTTTTACTTTTCAGCATTCTGCTTGCAGGATGTGGTAACAACACAAAAAAGAATGCTTCGGGAAAGACAGTTTTTCGGTATAATGAAGCTTCTGGCATTTCATCGCTTGATCCGGCATTTGCAAAGGGCCAGGCTGATATCTGGGCATGCAATCAACTTTTTAATGGCCTGGTACAGATGAATGATCAACTTGAAGTTATTCCCTGTATCGCGCAAAGCTGGCACATTTCAGAAAACGGTACCATTTATACATTTCATCTTCGTCACGATGTCTTCTTTCATATTGACAAAGTATTCGGCGCAAAGAAAACACGCGCAGTGACTGCTGCCGATTTCGTCTTTAGCTTCAACCGGATCCTGGATCCTAAAACTGCATCACCGGGCTCATGGGTTTTCAATTATGTCGCTGTTGATTCCCTTTCGGAGAAAGCAATGTTTAAAGCTATTGATGATTCCACGTTCACAATTACTTTGAAAAATCCCTTCCCTCCTTTTTTAGGTATTCTCACTTCCCCTTATTGTTCTGTGGTTCCTCAGGAAGCAATTACGGAGTACGGAAAAGATTTCCGGAAGCATCCGGTTGGAACAGGTCCGTTTCAATTCAACTTATGGGAAGATCGAACCCAACTCATTTATCATAAAAATGAGAATTATTTTGAAACCGAAAACAACAACCGCCTTCCCTACTTTGACGCTGTTTCCATTTCATTTATCACTGACCGGCAGGCAGCATTCCTGGAATTTGTAAAAGGCAACCTCGATTTTGTTTCCGGAATCGATGCAAGCTATAAAGATGAATTGCTGACGCGTGATGGACATCTTCGTCCCAAGTATAAGGATCGTTTTCGCATGGAGACCGGGAAATACCTGAACACAGAGTATATGGGCTTTATGACGGATTCAACACTGCCTGATTTTAAAAATCATCCATTACTGAAACCTGCAATCCGCAAAGCAATTAATTACGGTTTCGATCGCAAAAGAATGATCACCTACCTGCGGAATGGTATCGGTACTCCGGGAGTTTATGGCATGGTGCCACCGGGACTTCCATCGTTTGATTCAGTAAGTGTAAAGGGCTTTAATTACAATCCCGCAAAAACAGCTGGGCTGCTCTCTGAAGCCGGATATCCGGGAGGCAAGGGATTACCCGAAATTGTAATGTCGACAACACGCGAATACCAGGACTTGTGTGAATTTATTCAGGGACAGCTTTCAGAATCAGGGATCACAATAAAATTAGAAGTTAACCAGGGTGCAGCGCATCGCGAAATGGTAGCTAAGCAAAAACTGGTATTTTTCCGTGCTTCATGGATTGCCGATTATCCCGATGCTGAAAATTACCTGTCGCTTTTTTATAGTCCCAATTTTGCTCCCATCGGACCAAATTATACGCATTACAAATCAAAAGCTTTTGACGGTCTATATAATGAAGCCGTAAAAACTGTGGATGACAGTACGCGTTATCGTTTATACCAGGAAATGGACAGCCTTATAATCAAAGATGCACAAGTCGCAGTGCTTTACTACGACCAGGTAGTAAGACTGGTTCAGAACGATATTTCCGGGTTGGGGAATAACGCGATGAATTTGTTAAGTATCAAAAAGGCTAAAAAAAAGTAGCCAGCCTGCAGTCGGCAGTCAGCAGTTTTAATTACTTATTTCCCTTTTAAACAGTTGACTGGCGGCTGCAAACTGCAGGCTGTCGACTTCAGTCCACCCATTCTGCGATAAACAAATTGGTATCGTGCGTACCATTGTTATTCCTGTTCGAGGAAAAAATCAATTTCTTTCCGTCAAAGCTGAACATAGGGAACGCATCGAAGAAACCATCAAAAGTGATTTGTTCAAGGTTTTTTCCATCGATATCGATCATGTACAGGTTGAAAGGAAGTCCGCGGGTAGCTTTATGATTGGAAGAGAAAATAACCTTTTTACCTGAAGGATGAAAGAACGGTGCCCAGTTGGCTTGTCCGAGTTGTGTAAGCTGGCGGAGTTCGGAACCATCGGCATTACAGGTATATAATTCCATGTTAGTAGGCATTACCAGGCCTTCTGCCAGTAGTTCTTTATAAACTTTAATATCCTCCTCAGTTTGTGGTCGCGATGCTCTGAAAATTAATTTGGATCCATCGGGTGAGAAAAACGCACCTCCGTCGTAACCCAAACCAAATGTGATCTGTTTTACATTGCTTCCATCAATATCCATTGTGTATAATTCCAGGTCGCCGGAACGCATGCTGGTAAAAACGATTTTGTCACCTTTGGGAGATACGGTAGCCTCAGCATCATAACCTGGAGTGTTCGTTAGTTGTTTGATAATTTCACCCTGGAGATTTGCCACAAAAATGTCGTAGGAAGGATAAATTGACCAGACATATTTCCCATCACTTCTTTTTGGTGGAACGACAGGACAATTGTGATCAGCCAGGTGGGTTGAAGCATAGATGATAGTAGAGTCACCAGGCATGAAATACGAACATGTTGTGCGTCCATCTCCGGAACTGATCGCTCTGGGTCTGCTATTTTTCATATCAGAAGAAGCAAGTTCCTCCATATAAATCTGATCGCACTGATCGCCCCATGTTTTATTGGTTGCCTGGAAAGTGATTTTTTTGTTATCGAAGCTGAAGTAGGCCTCTGCATTGTCTCCGCCAAAAGTCAGCTGCTTAATATTTTTAAGATGTTTTTCCTGGGGATAAATCATCACATTGCCTGGAGCCTGTGTGGCAGCAACCTTATTGGTATCCGCTCCATGACCAAAAGCGAGTATCATGTTAAATAACAGCAAATTAGCTAACAAAATCTTTTTCATAAAATGGCGTGGGTTATTCAGTCTGCGAAGGTAGAACCAGGTTATTTCTTAATTGTCAATCCTTTGTAAAAAAGAGGTTCCTGAACTTCCCGACTTGCTTTTTCCTTTTCTGGAGGCTATCTTTGAATAATTAAATTTTTATTTTATTTAACCCATTGAGGCAATAAACGTACAAGCATCATCGTTAAACATCATTAAAATCCATTTTCACTAACACACAAAATCCAGAAAACGCATAGATATACTCTACTCTGAACACACTTATTGAGTTTTAACCTGTAAACAGAGGGACTATGCAAAACACGGATGTTTGTGACAACGAACTAATTACTCGATTTCTGCAGGGCGACGAAAAGTGCCTTGAAACGCTGATTACCAGACACCAGCGTAAAATTTTCACTTCCATCCTCCTATTAGTAAAAGACAAAGAACTTGCGGAAGATCTTTTCCAGGAGACGTTCATTAAAGTTATAAACACTTTACGATCAGGTAATTACCATGAGGAGGGGAAATTTCTGCCATGGGTGATTCGTATTGGGCATAACCTGGTGATCGACTATTTCAGGAAGCAAAAACGCATGCCGATGGTTAGGGACACTGAAGATTATAATGTAATGGATTCCTTGAGATTAACTGACGATAATATTGAGGATAAGATGGTTATCAATCAAATCCATACTGAAATCCGGCAACTCATCGAATTCCTTCCTTTCGATCAGCGCGAAGTGGTGATCATGAGGCATTACGGTGATCTGAGCTTTAAAGAAATTGCCGAAAGTACCAATGTCAGCATCAATACCAGCCTGGGAAGGATGCGTTATGCCCTGATCAACCTCCGAAAGTTCATCAAGGAAAAACAGCTGGTGCTTGTAAAATAATTTCGATTGCACATACTTTTCATTTAGAGGCGGCGTTTATGAGATAAACATAAACAAGCTGCTGATGAGCAAAACTTCTACAACTGAAAAATTAATTCTTTATCTCTTTAACGAAACCGGCCTTTCGGAAACAGTGCTGATACAACGCGCCATTGATACCGATGAGGAGGTTGAAATAGAATTTATAAACATTAAGAGAGCTTTTCGTTATCTCGACCGCGCATTGGTTGATCCTTCCCCACGCTGCCTTTCGAATATCATGAAATACGCGATTGGAAATTAATCAATGATTTTTATGATTTTTATGATCTATTATGATAAAAAAATTATGATTAATTGAAGAAGTTCTGTTGAACTATCTTATAAATCATAATAAATCTATCATAAGTGATCATAAAATATCATGATTATCAAATCAATTAAGGAGCGTTACGAGGCATTTGTTTCGTATTTCAGTACACATATGCCGGTTGCTGAAACGGAGCTGGAATACCGAAATCCTTACGAACTGCTGGTAGCTGTAATTCTTTCGGCACAATGCACCGACAAGCGGGTGAACATGGTGATGCCTGGCTTTTTAAAAGCTTTTCCCGATCCATACACACTTGCAGTTGCAAAACCGGAGACTATTTTTCCGCACATCAAAAGCATCAGCTATCCAAATAATAAATCAAAGAATTTAGCTGGTATGGCCAGGATGCTGACTGAGAAATTCGGAGGCGTGGTACCCCCTGAAACGGAACAACTCATGGAACTTCCCGGTGTTGGAAGAAAAACCGCTAATGTAATTGCTTCTGTTATCTACGAAAAGCCTGCAATGGCTGTCGATACCCATGTTTTCAGGGTTGCAAACCGTATCGGACTTACCAACAATGCACGTACGCCGTTAGCAACCGAAAAACAACTGGTAAAACACCTTCCCGAAAGTGTTATACATAAGGCTCACCATTGGCTTATCCTTCATGGCCGATACGTTTGCATTGCACGAAAACCAAAATGCGACGAATGCGGCATCACTCATTTTTGTAAATATTTCAAGACCCAGGTGCAAAAACCAAAAACAGTATCAGGCACAAAAAAAATTGTGAAATAATCAGGTGCTGATGATGGTCATGCCTTTTCTTAAAGTTTTTTCACATATTTGTTAGCCGAAATTTTCTGGTTATGATGAAATCTTTATTTGCAATAGCTGTTTTCGTGGTAATTGCAGCTTTGAGTTTACCTGGTTGCATGACCGAACCAGACCTGGAGAATTATCCTACTGTAAGTTTCAGTAACGATGTTATGCTGATTATTGCCACCAATTGCAACCAGCCTGGTTGTCATGGAGGCATTGAAACAGAAGAATTCAGCCTGACTACTTATGATGAAGTAATGGCTAATGTGAAAGCCGGAAATGGCAGGAAAAGCAAGCTTTACAGGATAATCACAGGACGTGAAGATGAAATAATGCCTCCTGAACCTTTAAGTATGTTAACTGATGACCAGATCCGAACTATTTTTGTTTGGATTGAACAGGGAGCGCCCAATAATTAACCATTATGAATAAATTAATAGTTCTTTTCAGCGGATTGCTGACTCTGTCTGCCTGCTACTACGATAACAATTCCGAGCTTCATCCCGCAGCAGGGATAAACAACGTATGCGATACCGTTAATATAACATACACCAATCATATCGGTCCGATATACAGCGCTTATTGTGTAAACGGATGTCATAGCTTTATCGTTGCAGAAAGTGGAATTGTGCTGGAAACCTTTGACATGGCAATTTTGGCTGATGATGGTGAAATGATTGCCGCTATTGAACATACGGGACCATTCCCCATGCCACAGGCTGCTCCCAAACTGAGCGAATGCAACATAAATCAGATCAAGCTCTGGATTCAAAATGGAAAACCTGAATAACTATGAAGCAAATGCTTTCACGAAAACTATTTTTATTCATTTCGGTTATAGTGCTTTCACCTGTTCTTCTTTTTGCTCAGGATGATTGGCTGAACCAGCTTGATACTGCAAAATCGGAATTAGTCTCAGCCACTTTCAAAGGTACGCGTGTGATCAATTTCCAGACGCTCGAAGTAGCCGGAAAACGTACGCTTGATTTCAGAATATCGCACCGCTTTGGTGAAATCAATACCGGTTCTTATAATTTCTATGGAATTGATGGACCAGCAAACATCCGTCTTGGCCTGGAATATAGTTATGACGGCCGCTTAATGGTAGGTGTAGGAAGATCTTCTTACCAAAAACAATTCGATGGGTTTGTTAAATACCGCCTTTTGCGTCAAACGACAGGAAAGGGAATGCCAGTGAGTGTAACGCTGTTCACTTCTATTTTTTATACCACGTTGAAGGATCCCAATAAGGACAACTACGGTTTCGATAAATACGATCCGATTACCAACAGGATGTCGTTCGCCCACCAGGTACTAATCGGAAGGAAATTTTCATCAAAGTTTTCTGCACAGATAGCTCCTGTTATGGTGCAGTACAATATGGTTGAGGACTTCACTGACCAGAACGACATGTTCTTTATAACGGCAGCAGCACGTATGAAAATTTCGAAACGTTTCGCCATTACAGGAGAATACAGCTACACCCTGAATGATTATACGGTTGGGGAAGATTATTACAATTCGTTCGGACTTGGCTTTGATATTGAAACCGGAGGGCACGTATTCCAGTTGCACCTCACAAACTCTTTCGGGATAACAGAAAACCAGTTTTTACCTTTCACAACAACCACCTGGCAGGACAGCGGTATGCGGATTGGTTTCAACGTATCAAGGGTTTTCACCCTCTGATAATCCACCAAGCTTCTTTTTTTGATGCTTGAGCACTTTCGCTTCGATATAAAAAATTATTTCCTCTGCAATGTTTTTGCATTGATCTCCTACCCGTTCCAGTTTTCGGATTATGGAAATCATATAAAGGCTTTGGTTGATTTTTTCGGGATGACTTATTATAAAATCCGCAACTGCTGTTGTGCCTGCCAGGTTGATCTCATCAAGTAATTCATCCCTGCTGAATGCATTTCTTGCCAATGAGCTGTCTTCTGTTTCAAAAGCACGCATTACATCGGAAACAATGCCATTTGCAGTTTCAAACATTTCTAAAACACGGGTGGATTTCAGCAATTCAGCGTCCGGTGAACTTTTAATATTCAATACGAACTGCGCGATTCCTTCTGCAATATCACCGATTCGTTCCAGGTTGGAATTAATTTTAAGATTGGCAAGAATGAATCGAAGGTCCACCGCCACCGGGTTGAATAACGCAATAATGTTCTCACAATCCCGGTCCAGCTTAAGCTCAAATGAATTAACCCGTTTTTCAGTAATCCGTACTTCACGCGCCAGGTCTTTATCGAAATCGGTTAGCGCCTGGCGGGCTTTTTCCAGTTGCGAATAAACAAGGCCGAACATTTCTGTCATGTCTTGCTTCAGCTTTTTCAATTCGATATCCAGATGTGTCATCATACTATTTTTTTCAACCAAACCTGCCCGTAATGTAATTCTGGGTTCTCAGGTCTTTGGGATTGGTAAATATTTTTTTAGTATCGTCGAATTCCACCAGCTCGCCAAGATAAAAGAATCCAGTCCGATCACTGACACGGCCAGCCTGTTGCATATTGTGTGTTACTACAACGATAGTGTATTCTGATTTCAGCTCATAGATGAGTTCCTCAATTTTAGCTGTTGAAATGGGATCGAGTGCAGATGCCGGTTCATCCATAAGCACAACCAATGGTTCAATTGCCAGGGCACGGGCAATACATAAACGTTGTTGCTGGCCTCCTGATAGCTCAAAAGCGGATTTCTTAAGCTTATCTTTCACTTCTTCCCATAATGCGGATTGTTTCAGACTTCTTTCCACGCGTTCTTCAATGAATGTCCTGTGAGTAATGCCATTCACACGAAGACCATAAGCTACATTTTCGAATATTGATTTAGGGAACGGGTTAGGTTTCTGAAATACCATACCCACTTTTTTTCTCAGCTCATCCGCTTTTACTTCCCGTGCATAAATATCCTTTCCATCCAGCAACACGGATCCTTCCGTCCGAACATTGTCGATCAGATCGTTCATCCGGTTAAATAACCTCAGGAAAGTTGATTTTCCACATCCTGATGGACCGATCAGTGCGGTGACTGTATTCTTATGCATTCCCATCGATACTCCCTTCAGCGCGTGAAAATCACCATAATAAAGATTCAGGTCACGGGATTCCAGTTTATACATACGGGCAATAGAGATTCGGGAAAATTCTTCGCAAAACTAAAATAAATGATTCCAGCTAATGTTAAGTGAATATTAAGGATGTATCGTCTAAAAATAAAAAAGGGAGCCGTTTCCGACTCCCTTTCAATCATTTCCGGGTTTACTACCGGAGAATTGTTATTTTTTTATGGGATATTGCCCGGCCGTTATCGATCTCACAGAGATAAACGCCATTTAACATGTTTTCAGCAGAAATCGTAAGTGTTCCGGATGAAACACTTCCTTCATTTCCTCTTGCAACCAACTTTCCATCAAGGTCATAAATTTTCCAGATCAGATCTTTAACTGTTCCCTGGAAATTATAATTGATATGAATTTGTGTTGAAGCAGGATTTGGATAGAAATTTCCAAGTATATCAGCAGGAGTATGCTCACTGACTCCAATTGGAATTGATTCAATGTAGGCATTGATCATAAGGTCTTCGATTTCGCGGTAACGATAATCAGCCCATGCTGCAGGGTTGGATGGTTGACCAAGTACTTCATAAGTTCTGTTGGAAATAGGAGCAACCTTGTTTTGTCCAAGGCTGATACCATCAGCGCCCATTACCCAGGCAACATAAAAGCTCCCGGAATCAATCTGAACCGGAACCGGCATTGGGGCAAAATTCCAGTTACCCACAATAACACCCGCAGGATCTACCCAGACCGAATCAAGCACAGTTAAAGGAGTTCCACCGGGTCCGTCATCATCGAGCAACATCATTGCGAAACCTGCCAGGTTAGCATTTGCTGCAATGTATGCGCTCATTTGGGTAACGCGACATGGATAAAATGGCGGAATAAAATGAATTCCGGCACCTCCGCCTCCGCCCTGCCATGCAAGTCCGCCAAGCCCGGCTTCAATTCCTGAATCGAAGCTCAGCTGAATGCTTGTCAGTGTAGTATCAACAACCTGAATTTCCAGCTCTTTCTGATTATTGCTAGGAGTAGCATCACCCGTCAACTGGGTATTATTGATGTGTCGGAATGGACCTACAGTGGTTGGAGTAAACACATTTGTAAAGTTGAGATCCTGGATATCACCTGGATTTAACGCATTGGAAGTGATATTATCAGTAACCTGGTTCTGGTTCAGGAAATTTACAACCCGTGACTGAACGTTGAATCCTGCGAGTGGCTGGTTCCCGGTATTTTTTATCTGGGACGACATCACATAGGGAGAACCATTTTTGGAACGGAAAAGACCACCGGTTGTTTCGTTATTGATATAAACTGTTGAAGCATCATTTACCTGGTACGTGCTGTTTGCCGGATAATAGAACTTAATCGAATAAACGGAAGGAGGTAAAATATCATGGGTATGCTGCAATCCAACGTTACCTGAAATATTCTCTATTCCAATTGTACAGAAGTTCGTTGGGTTGTTATATATTCCATTTTGTGTCTGGTAGTTGAACGTAATCGAAGTATCCGCCATACTAAGGATTATCTGGAATGTATTACTTCCGATATAACCTGGTGCAATCGGATCCCAGAAAGGAACCTCCATATAGGAAACAATCAATGAATCGCTATTGGGACTTGACCAGTACCAGCATTGGGCATTGGGTATAGCCACTCCTGCATTATCGGTAAAAGTCAGGTCCGACATCATTCCGGCTACAAAATTCTGTATCCCGGTAGGTGTTGGAATAAGTGGGAAGGGGTGTGCAGCAGCTCCCAATCCGAATGAGATGTAACCATTTGAACCCACTCTGAATGTTGTTACATCATACCAGTAGAAACGGAAAGGGAATCCTATTGCATAAGGTCCGCGAACGTTATCGTCAGCAAGTCCTGTAACCTGTACAGCGCCTGGTAGACTGGCGATATCGATCCAGTTGTATGCCTGGCCGTTAGGGTCGTTACTGTCGCGCCAGATATATCCGAAAAGGTCCGGACCACCTGTTGTCTGCGCACTTGCACTGTTCATTATCCCGGCAAAGGCAGTAAGACATACAATGAATTTAATTGATTGTGTAATTGTTCTGGTCATAGGTTTTAGTTTTAAGCAGAATAACAAATTAAACAAATTAATTTCTCAATACCAAAAACAACAGGTCACATCATCACGTCAAAGCCTAAAAAGATGAAATGGCTTAGAGAAGAATCAGGTTATTCAGCACCGGTGAAATCTTGTATAGATTTGCATTATGAAACCAGCTGATAGTAACCGTACCTACCGTCTGAAAATGAATATTATGATTCAGAACCTGCTATTGACTGCTTTCAGCACCTGCAAATTTGTAATGTTCCATAGTGAGCATCCGATCACCAGGGCTATAAAGCAATTTAAGCTGATTGATGATGCTCAACTGGAAGAGTTCATCCAAAAACTGAAACAAAGCCGGCCAGGTCAGACCCTGTTGCTCACACTTGATGATGAACTGCTTATTTATACAGCCTTAGATGTTACCAGCAAAGCTTATATCACCGGTTTGGGTGATGAATTGCTGCAGATAAATTCAAGTTCGGTTGCAAAAAGCAAAGCATCATTTGCTGAGATCAGGAGTACCATTTTAAAAAGTTGTGAATTTGTTATGGAAGGTATGCGTGAAAACCTGGCAGGGAATGAAGCATTTGATGATCGGGTGGATATTTTAGATAATTACATTATTGTTTAAGGGAAGTCGCGGAACAGATGGGTACGAATTGCAGTTCCTCAAAAAATCTGTATTCTGTACAGCCGAGGCTGTTCCTCAATGAATCTGTAATCCGTACCTCTGCTACATCCAGCCATTCAGTTTGTAATACAGAATAGCACAATATTCCCGTAAGCAGGTAATTTCAAGTTTCAGATAGTTCCAGAAATTATATCGCAGCGTCAGGCTACCAGAAACATCAGGAACATAAACACTCCCTCCTATTTTACGATGATCGTATCCAAGATCGATAAACATAGGATTCTCAAATGCAGGTAAACCTCCAACATTCTTAAATTGCAACCGGCGCATCGTTTTTAAGGTGCGGAACATATGTTCGGGAGAAGTGACCACGACTATTTTTTCATTTTCGATTCCAGGGAAATTTTTAATCAACTTCAATGCCTGTTCACGTGTATTGCTTCCTCCATAGAGAGCCGACACACGAGTTGAATCAATATCAAAAGCATACAGAAAAGCGGTCATCTGCCGGATAACACCGGTATCGTTTGGATGAGCCAGTATCAGGCGTGATTCCGGGTAATTCAAGGCAATCTCCTTGAAATAAAACAAACGGATCAGGTTTGATTCGGAAGGCATCCCACTACCACCGAACATCACAATGGTTGTGGGTGCAAACCTGAATCCGGATCCGGTAATACCCAGCCAACGATGCATATCGTATGGAACGCGCGTGCACGCCAGGATGATCATCAGGAAAAAAAATATTCCCGACCAGAGAAAGAGGTAGCGGATGGTTTTTTTTAACATCCCGGTTGTTACATAATGGAACAATGTTACAAATTACAGCCGAATCCCGTTAATTCTTGTTTATTTCCGTTCCTTACATTTGCAGCACAACTAATTTGTATGACCCGGATTTCCACAACCTGTTTCATTATATTGTTGTTTTCAATAACTCGTCTCCTAGGCCAGGCCCCCCGTGCTATGAGCTCCGGCGAAATCAGGCAGGCATTAAACCGGCTTGGAACGCTGGGATGTGTAATGTTTGTTGCGGCTCATCCTGATGATGAAAATACAAGAGTACTATCATGGTTGACCAATGAACGGAATTTTCGGACAGTATATCTTTCCATAACACGTGGTGATGGCGGTCAGAACCTGGTCGGAAGTGAACAGGGTGCGGAATTGGGAATGATACGAACGCAAGAGCTCCTGGCAGCGCGTAAAATTGATCGGGCCGAACAATACTTTACCCGTGCCAACGACTTCGGTTTTTCAAAAAGTCCGGAAGAAACATTCACTATCTGGAACAAGGATTCTATACTTAAAGATGTTGTATATGCTATCCGCAAATTTCAACCGGATGTGATCATCAACCGGTTCTCAACAAATGGTGATGGCGGTCATGGTCACCATACCGCTTCGGCGATCCTGGCGTTGGAAGCATATAAGGCAGCAGCAGATCCTTTACGCTTTCCCGAACAACTCGAATATGTTTCCACGTGGCAGGCAAGGCGTATTTTTCTAAATGCATTTATTCCGCGAGGGCAACCTCAAACTGACATCCCGGGGGCACTTAAACTGGATGTGGGAGGTTATAATCCGCTGCTGGGCACATCCTATGGTGAGATAGCCGCCGCGAGTCGCAGTATGCATAAAAGCCAGGGATTTGGTGCTACAATCAACCGAGGAAAAAATATTGAATTTTTTAAACTGCTTGAAGGCGATTCAGCAACTACAGATTTATTCGACGCTATTAATACCGGATGGAGTCGCGAAGCAACCGGACCACAACTTCAGGTATCTGTTCGCAGAGCTATTGCGGAATTTGATGATACCCATCCGGAAAAATCAGTTCCGCTGTTGCTTGAAATATTGAAACTGGTCAGGGCACTGGACGATGGTTATTGGAAAAATCAAAAGGAAAAAGAAATTAAGCAGCTTGTAGCGGCGTGTTCCGGATTATGGATGGAGCTTAATTCCAAGACTCCTTCCGGTGTACCGGGAGATTCTTTCACATTTACTTTTGCATCCATTGCAAGAATGTTACCTGGCGTTACACTACAAAAAGTGACGGTGCAACAATGGGACTCCGTTATGAATTCAGGCCTCCCTGTAAATGAAATGAACTCGTTCACGAAGGGAATAGTGCTCAGCAAAAAATTATCTTATTCCGGACCTTATTGGCTCAATAAGCCTTCCACGAACGGATTTTACCAGGTTCCGGATCCAAAGCTAACCGGCAAGCCATGGAATGATCCGCCTGTTGTTGCTGAAGTTGAAATAAAAATAAATGACCAGGTTCTGAATTTTACGATTCCTGCAACTCACAAATGGACTGATCCTGTATTGGGAGAACGTATACGTCCAGTTGAATTATTACCGGCGGTTTCGATTGTACCCTCCGTCAATGTTCTGATGTTCCCTTCCGGGGAAAAAAGAAATTTCAGCGTGAACCTGGAATGTATTTCAGATTCCATATCAGGGCAGTTGAAAGTCAAGGTTCCTGGCGGCTGGAAAGTTGAACCTGCAAGCATCAGCATGAAGGTTTCCGGAATATCAAAAAAATCAAAAGCGGATTTTACCATTACACCTCCTGCTGTCATTGATTCCACCGCAGTGTTTCTCGATATAACTTTTGAAGCCGGGGGAATTTCATATAACCATGCGGTTAGAAATATCAATTACGATCACATCCCGCCAATGATCCGTCTGCAGCAAAGCAGGGTACACCTGGTGCAGCTCGATCTGAAATCCTCTGTTAAA
>JANWID010000189.1 GCA_025450095.1 Bacteroidia bacterium
ATTCCCTGGAGCGCAATCGAGGTGTCTGTCAGAATGGAATCTCCGAACATACCGGAAATGTAGAAATTATCATTTTCATCAACGGTAACATCATAAGGCTGCTCCGTTTTGTGTCCGCCAAATTGTTTCGCATAAATGAAAATTCCGGAGCTGTCGAGCAGGGAGAAAAGCACATCATGTCCCTGATAAGGTAATTGCGTGGAAGGATAGGGTGTAAACTGCTCCACACCCGGACCAGGATCCATATCGACGGTTGCATTGAGTGCAAGCGCAATCAGAATACGGTCACCTGACAACCGGGCCAGGTGTCCGATTCTTACGCTGTCTTCATAAAATCTGATAAATTTCAACGTACCATCCGGAGTATATTTAGCAAGAAAATTTGAAGTTGGAGGAGAATTGACTGTTCCGGGTCCGGGATCCATATCAATAGATCCCATAAATGTGTTCCCGGTGATCACCACTGATAATGCAGAATCAAACATGATGCGCTCCGGAGTCAAATGAATATTAACCGGGTTCAATTCATCTATATAAAAATGATTCGTGACATTTCCGGCGTTATCAAGCGACACAAAAACCGAATACCAATTTGTTGGCGGGTTACCGGGTAACTGAATTCCGTCATAAAACAAATTACCCTGGCTAATCATTCCGAGGCATGCGCGACCATCATAATCCAAATAAGATGGAATAATCAGGTTGTTCCCGACACCACTGGTGAAAGGTTTCATAAATACAAAATCACCGTTTTGATCATACCGCGCCAGGAAACTATTTCCACCTGAAACGGAAGGTGGCGCATAAACTCCGGGCCCCGGATCAAAGTCAACGGTTTCTTCATAATCGCCAATCAGATTTATATTTCCATAACGATCGGGTTGAATAGTCCAGAAACGTATGCTCCCTGCCGCAACGGTGCATTCTATTTTCTTCGCAAACTGCAACACCCCGTTTGTATCCAGCTTGATCAGCGCGATGGCCGAATTGGTGCGGGAAATCAGCACCTGGCCGGGACCCGGATCCACATCTACTACCAGATCGGAGAGTTCCAGCGCATAATACAAATTACCCACACTATCCACACCTAAGGTATTGCTGTAATCATCGTACGGAGTTTTTACGGCTGCATGCCATTTATAATCTAGCTGTGCATATCCTATACAATAAGTTGACAGCATCAGAACAAAGAGTGTTAAAAGTTTTTTCTTCATGCGATAAATATAAATATTTTCATTCAGCTTAAACATCAACTGCATATTTTTACAGCAAAACACCTGACTTTGGAATCATTAAGCAATATCACCCGCATCCTTGAATCAATGGCGCCGTTATCGTACCAGGAGTCGTATGATAATTCAGGGCTTATAACCGGTGATCCACAAATGGAAATCCGCGGAGCGCTTATTTGTCTCGACAGCACAGAACCAATTATTGATGAAGCCATCGCCACAAACTGCAACCTGGTGATCGCCCACCACCCCATTGTTTTTTCGGGATTGAAAAAGCTGACCGGGAAAAATTATGTGGAGCGGACTATTATCAAAGCCATCAGGAATGATATTGCTATATATGCGATCCACACCAATCTCGATAATGTCAGCACAGGCGTTAACCAGGCGATTTGCAACAGGTTGGGAATTAAGAATACCAGGATCCTTTCACCTAAGTCCGGTATCCTGAAAAAGCTCGTGACTTATTGTCCTGAAGATCATTCGGGAAAAGTTTTAGCAGCCTTGTTCTCAGCTGGTGCCGGCGGAATCGGGAACTACGATGAATGCAGTTTTTCAACCAACGGAACGGGCACTTTCCGTGGAAATGAATCTTCGAATCCGGTAGTTGGCGAAAAAGGAGTTCGGCATAATGAACCCGAAAACCGTATCGAGGTGATCTTCCGGGATTTCGATCAACAAAAAATTTTAAAGGCATTACGCGATGCGCATCCTTATGAGGAAATAGCCTATGATGTTTATACACTTGATAACCAATATAATTTAGTTGGATCAGGAATGATTGGCGAGCTTGAAAAATCTTTACCGGTTAAAGAATTTCTGGAATTGCTCAAGAACAGGATGCAGACGGGGTGTATACGATACACACATTTTGCAAAGACTGTCAGCAAAGTAGCGGTATGCGGCGGGTCGGGAAGTTTTTTGTTGGGCGATGCTTTAAAAGCTGGTGCTGATGCATTTGTAACCGCCGACTTTAAGTATCACCAGTTTTTTGATGCCGATGAAAAAATCCTGGTGGCGGATATTGGACATTATGAAAGTGAACAGTTTACGAAAGAATTAATTTATAGCGAATTGAAAGGTAAATTCACTACATTTGCACTCCGTTTGTCGGAACATAACACCAACCCAATAAACTACTTTTAATATGGCAGTAAAAAAGGCCGTGGCAAAAAGCAAAGTTTCAGCGAAGAAGCCGGCAAAAGTGACCACCAAAAAACCAGTTAAAACTGCGACTGCCAAGCCGGCAAAAAAACCGGCACCGAAGACAACGGCACCAAAGACAACGGCAAAAACGGCTCCGCCCGCTAAAAAAACGGTAAAGCCCGCGCCAAAACAAACGGTTAAAAAAGTTGTTAAACCTGTAGCCGCTCCGGTTCACAAGAACAATAATAATGTGAAGAAACCGGTTCTTGTTGCGGAAATAGCCGTTCAGGATTCCGAAACCAATACCTCGAAAATAGTTGACATGATTGCTGAAAAGAAAGCTCCTAAAGTAAAATCCACTGTTCCATCAGAACCCAAAGAAAAAAAGCCTTCCGCACGCGCGATTAAAGCAGCTGAAAAAGCAGCCGCCGCTGAACCCGTTAAAGAAAGACGTTTCAGTTTCAACCTGAAAACTTTTGCAAAAGACAGAGCTGAATTTACAACAGAAGAAAAGCTCCAGGCCTTATTCCAGTTACAGCTTATTGATTCGGAAATTGATCGTATCAGGATCCTACGCGGCGAGCTTCCTATGGAAGTAAACGACCTGGAAGATGAAATCGTAGGGCTGAATACAAGGATTAAAAATTACACCGAGGAAAATGATGGGATCCAGGCACTGATTGCTCAGAAAAAGCAAGCTATCAAAGATTCCAATGCTGCTATTAAGAAATATGAATCGCAGCAGATGAATGTAAAAAATAATCGTGAGTTTGATTCGCTCAATAAAGAGATTGAATTCCAGCAACTGGAAATCCAGCTTTCTGAAAAAAGAATAAAAGAATACAGTGCTGACCTCGCTGCAAAATCGATCATCCTGGATGCATCTACCCAGACACTGAATGAGCGGTTAGAGGATCTGAAAACCAAGAAAGACGAACTCGATAATATCATTGCAGAAACACGTAAAGAAGAAGACCAGTTACTGAAGTTTTCAGAGCAGGCCCGTGAAATGATCGATGAACGTTTGTATGCAGCGTATGAACGCATCCGCGAAAATGCACGCAACGGTCTTGCTGTGGTTACCATCCAGCGTGATGCCTGCGGAGGTTGTTTCAATAAAATCCCGCCCCAGCGGCAACTCGATATCCGCCAGCATAAAAAAGTAATTGTATGCGAGCATTGCGGAAGGATACTTGTAGATCACGATATCGAATTATAATTCATAGAGATTCCCAAATTATTAAAAGGATCTTCAGTTGACTGAAGATCCTTTTTTATTTGTTTTGTAGATTCGTAAGCCCACAGAACCAGGCCTAACCCCGGGTAAATGAAAAAGCTGCTGCTGTTGATGATTTTCGTTTTGCCCGTGCGAATTATTTCGGGTGCGGGTTTTGACTGGAACGAAGCGTGCAGAAATGCCTACCAGGCTATGTGGACGCTGGATTTTTCAAGTGTTCATCTACAACTTATACAGGAAAAAAAGAATAATCCAGCCAATCCTGTAATTCCATACATAGAACATTACAGTGATTTTCTGAAAGCTTTTATCACAGAAGAAGAAATGGACTTCCTGCAGCTCAAAAACAATCTTGATAAAAGGCTAAGTGTAATTGATAAGTCCGACGATGCAACAGGGTGGAAAGATATGGCCCGAGGTGAAATGCTGCTCCAGCTTGCAGTAGTTAAGTTGAAGCGGAAGGAATTTCTTTCTGCCGGCTATTACATACGACGCTCCTACAAAATCCTGGAAGAAAACCAAACGCGTTACCCGGGTTTTATTCCCAATCAGAAATCGCTCGGATTTTTTCATTCAATAATTGGCTCTGTTCCTGAAAACTATAAATGGCTTTCGAACCTGGCAGGCTTCAAAGGATCCATTTCACAGGGAGGCAGAGAACTTTCAAACCTTGTCAATAACATAGAGAGCAACGAAACATACCGGTTTTTGACACTTGAATCCATTTTTATCAAAATATTCATTGCAACACATTTCGAAAAAGATTTCTCTTCCGCAACAACGCTCCTCGATAAAGCAAAAAAAATCTCCCCTCCCGGTAACCCCATGATGGTGTTCATGGAAGCTAATACTTTGCTGGCATCCGGGAAACCAGGCGAAGCATTGAATGCACTTAATGGTTGTACGGTTAACCCCGTTTATCAGAAAATTTGTTACCTCGATTATATGACCGGTTCTTTAAAGTTGAATAACCTTAACTTTGAAAGCAGGAAAGATTTCGACAGGTTTTTGTCGGGGTTTAAAGGCAGGAGCTTTATTAAATCCGCCAACCTGAAGCTGGCATGGATCAGTTTGCTGGAAAATGATATAAATGGTTTCCGTCATTTCCTGAAACAGGCAATTCAATACGGAGATGATTTTACTGATGAAGATAAGCAGGCTTTAAAAGCAGCGCAATCAGAAGATGTTCCCAATAAATATTTACTGCGTGCAAGGTTACTTTGCGATGGTGGTAATTATAATGACGCGCTGGGAGAACTTGCAGGAAAACCAACCGGATATTTTTCAACCTACCACGATCAGCTGGAATACACTTACAGACTCGCAAGAATATTCGATAAAAAAGGACAACACGAAAAAGCCATTCAGTATTATACTCAGACTTATGAAAATGGTATGCGTACAACCTGGTATTTTGCAGCCAATGCAGCACTGAATAATGGCATATTGTATGAATCTGGCGGAGATCGTCAAAAAGCAATGGAATGGTATAAAAAATGCCTGGCACTGCGAAATCATGATTATCAGAACAGCATCGATCAGAAAGCGGAAGCGGGGTTGAATAGATTATCCAATGGAAAATGATGTTCAGCAGTCCTTGTCATGGTTCGGCTCCGCTCACCATGACCTCTACTTTAATAAACTGATTATTATAAATGTCAGTAACCGACAAACTCCTACCCGACAACTCAACAACTCAACAT
Organism: Bacteroidia bacterium; assembly: GCA_025450095.1. The sequence goes on from JANWID010000189.1 coordinate 5,319, forward strand.
GGATTTTTTAGATGAAAAGCTCAACGCTTACGTAGAGGCCTATACGAAACCGGAGCCGGAGCTGCTGGAAAAGTTGAACCGCGAAACCTGGTCGAAGATATTAATGCCGCGGATGCTTTCAGGGCACCTTCAGGGACAAGTGCTCTCTATGTTCAGCAAGATGATACGGCCGTCGCGCATCCTGGAAATCGGCACTTTCACCGGCTATAGCGCCATTTGCCTGGCGGAAGGATTAATGCCCGGCGGAAAACTGTTTACCATTGATATCAATGAAGAGTTGCACGATATGGTGACACGCTATGTTAAAGCTTCGCCTTTTTCAGACCAGATAAAAATCATTACCGGGAATGCTTTAAATATTATCCCTGGTCTGAATGAAAAGTTTGATCTTGTTTTCATCGATGCCGATAAAGAAAATTACAGCAACTACTACGACCTGGTTTTTGATAATGTAAACACAGGAGGATATATCATTGCCGATAACGTTTTGTGGAGTGGCAATGTTTTGAAAAAAGAAAAGGAAATGGATGAAGAAACACTCGCTATTCACCATTACAATAAAAAGGTACTTGCTGATACCCGTGTTGAAAATGTGCTGTTCCCTATCCGCGATGGGCTGATGGTTGCGAGAAAGTTGTAGAGGCTGGGGATTACAGATGTCAGGGACGCAGCACCGGGATATGATTACAGATGATAAGAATTAATACATCTGTAATCATATCCCTTGCACCAAGTCCACGAATCTGTAATCCCATGCCATGCCATCCCTTGCACCAGGTCCACGAAAACAGGCAGGGGATTACAGATGTCAAGACTGGCAGGGGATTACAGATGTCAATGTCGCAGCACCGGGATATGATTACAGATATTGAGACAGGCAGGGGATTAAAGATTTCATTGTCGCAGCACAGGGATATGATTACAGATGATTAGAGTTAATACATCCGTAATCTGTAATCATATCCCTTGCACAAAGTCTACGAATCTGTAATCCCATGCCATGCCATCCCTTGCACCATGTCTGTGAATCTGTAATCCCCCGCCCCAAACAATTTTTAATACATCTGTAATCTGTAATCATATCCCTTGCACAAAGTCCACGAATCTGTAATCCCATGCCTTACACCAAGTCCACGAATCAGTAATCCCATGCCATCTGTAATCTGTAATCATATCCCTTGCACCATGTCCGTGAATCTGTAATCCCATGCCATCTGTAATCTGTAATCATATCCCTTGCACCAAATCCATGAATCTGTAATCCCATGCCTTGCACCAGGTCCGTGAATCTGTAATCCCATGCCCCAAACAATTTAGCATGACATTTTAAACCACAATCCTTTAAGTTTGTCATATTTAAAATCGAGAAACATGAAAATAATCCATATAATTATCATCCTGTTAATATCAGTGACTCCTGCAATGTCGCAGGCAGAACAAATGGGTCGTAAAACCGCAATGCAACGCTCGGAACTGATTACGAAAAATCTAACCGAAAAACTAAACCTCAGTGCCTCACAGACCGATTCAATAAGCGAAGTGATTTTGAAGAGAGAAAAATTCCGTGATGCTGGTTTGTTGTCAGAAAAAAAGAAAAAAGAAACCGATGCTGAGATCAGGAAAATTCTTACAAAAGAACAAAATGCACAATGGATAAAACATCGCGAAGAAACTCGTGAACGTGCGAAGGAGAAAAACAAACAAAAGAGTAAAACCGAACAACCTACCGAAACGGAATAAGCAGCTATTTGTTCTTCGCGGAAAGCTTCATTGACTCCTATTTTGCTACTTTTGCGCCACCTATTTCTGATGTAATGGCTTACAGATTCGAGGAAGCTACCATTGTCGATATCATTGATGAAACCGAGCTGGTCAGGCGGTTTTTTATAAAGATGCCGGATAGTATGGGATTTACTTTTAAACCCGGCCAGTTTGTCATGATCAATCTTGCGATTCAATCAAAATATACCAACCGCAGTTATTCCATTGCTTCAGCGCCATCGGATGATAATATTTTTGAACTCTGCATTATTTTAAAACCAACCGGACTTGGTACTCCTTATGAGTGGGCGAATTTTGATGTGGGTACAAAAATCCAGGTTTCAAAGGCTCTTGGAAAATTTGAATTGAAAGAACCTCTTGAAACGGATATCTGCTTTATCGGCACAGGCACCGGGATTGCACCACTACGGTCGATGCTGATGGATATGCATAACCGGAACGTACCACACAAAGACATTTACCTGGTTTTTGGAAACAGGTTCGAAAAAGATATACTCTACCGGAAAGAATTTGAAGATCTGGAAAAGAGCATGCCTGGTTTCAGATTTGTTCCGGTGCTTTCCCGTGAAAATCCGGGCTGGACAGGCCACAAAGGATATGTGCATGCCGTTTATGAAGAATTATTTAATGACCGTCGTCCTGCCCGCTTTTATATTTGTGGCTGGTCGGAAATGCTGAAAGAAACCCGCCAACGGCTTGAGGCGATGGGATACGATAAGAATTCCATTCATTCCGAGGTTTACGACTAATCAGGTATACTTAACAGGTAGGGGATTACAGATATCGAGACAGGCAGGGGATTACAGATGCCAGGGACGCAGCACCGGGATATGATTACAGATAATTAGAACTAATACATCTGTAATCTGAAATCATATCCCTTACACAAAGTCTACGAATCTGTAATCCCATGCCCCAAACAATTTTTAATACATCTGTAATCTGTAATCATATCCCTTGCATCTAGACCACGAATCTGTAATCCCATGCCATCCCATGCATCTAGACCATGAATCTGTAATCCCATGCCGGGGGATTCTTTGATTTCCGGAATGGAATAATCATGTAGATGTTATCAACAACTTTTGATAACTTTTTAAACCATTACACTTCCATTAGTTACAGAAAGCAATTTCAATTGAAAATCAAACTTGCATTTGCGCATTTGTCACGTGTAAAGTACTTATTATATTTGCCCAAATCCACACTTTATGGGCCCGGGTTCTATTATTGCCTTAATGGTTGCTGCAATCGCTTTTTCAGGGATTGCGATACTGATTTCCAAACTGATACTGAAACCCGGCACCAATCCGGCGAAAGGTGAGCCTTATGAATGTGGCATTCCGACAGTAGGGCCGAGCTGGATCCAGTTCAATGTGGGTTACTACCTCTTCGCCCTGATTTTCCTTATCTTTGATGTGGAATTAATATTCCTTTTTCCCTGGGCAGTTGTAGTGAAAAAGATTGGATGGGTAGCCTTTGCAGAAATCATCATTTTCCTGTTTATATTGTTCATGGGCTTTCTGTATGCTCATAAGAAAAAAGCGCTGAAATGGATGTAAAACACAAAGCTCCGGATCCATTTCCCGGCAATGTAATTCAAACTCCGGGCGGGGGAATTCTTGTGAGCAAGATGGACCAGGTGATCAACTGGGCCAGGAGTAATTCACTCTGGCCATTGGTTTTTGGAACAAGCTGCTGCGCTATCGAAATGATGAGCACAGCTGCAGCAAAATACGACTGGTCGCGTTTTGGTTTTGAAGTAGCACGCGCCACACCACGCCAGGCTGATGTAATCATCATTGCAGGAACTATTGTAAATAAAATGGCACCTGTGCTGAAGCGTTTATACGATCAGATGGCCGAACCCAAATACGTAATCGCGATGGGCGCCTGCGCAACAAGCGGTGGTCCTTTTTTCTATAATACTTATTCCGTCGTGAAAGGTGCCGATCATGTGATCCCTGTAGATGTTTATATCGCAGGGTGCCCGCCGCGACCGGAAGCACTTATTCACGCTATGATCACTTTACAGGAAAAAATCCGCAGTGGTTTGACGCGGGAACAAATAAAAATGGAAAAACCGGCAAACCCCTTTTAATGACACGCGAAGAACTCGTTGCTCAATTACCGGCACTGAACACAGGTGTTGCTTTCGAAGAAGGTGGTGAATGGCTGAACATGAATACGGATGCAGCTACATGGAAAGAATTTTCGCATGCATTGAAGCACAACAACGGTTTTGATTTTGATTATTTGTTTTGCCTGACGTGTGTCGACTGGAAAACTCATCTTACCATGGTTTACCATCTCACTTCCACGAAACACAAGCATATAATAGTTGTAAAAATAAAACTCGATCGTTCCAATCCCCAGGTTACTTCGGTTGCTGCAATATGGCGGACTGCTGAATTTCACGAACGTGAAGTTTATGAACTCTTCGGTGTGAATTTCCTGGATCATCCCGATCTGCGTAAGCTGATTTTGCCCGACGACTGGCAGGGATTCCCGTTGCGAAAGGATTATGAGGACCCAATTAATATGATACGGCTGTAATGATTGAAGAAACAATTACGACCGAACAAGGCGATCTTGTTGTCAACATTGGCCCGCAACATCCCGCCACTCACGGTGTGCTTCACCTGGTAATTACGCTTAATGGCGAAACGATCCGGAAGGTAGAACCACATCTCGGGTACATTCATCGTTCGATCGAGAAAATGTGCGAGAGTCTGAGTTACCGGCAATTTATATATGTTACCAGCCGGATGGATTATCTTTCCTCACATATCAACAATCATGGTTGCGCGCAGCTTGTAGAAAAAGCAATGCAGATTGAAGTTCCTTCGAGAGCGCAATATATTCGTGTGATCATGGATGAACTTACCAGGCTGGCATCTCACCAGCTTTGGTGGGGAGCAATGGCCATGGATATCGGCGCATTCACTCCGTTCTTTCTTGCTTTCCGCGAAAGAGAAATGATCAATGAGATCATGGAAGAAACATGCGGTGCGAGATTAACCATGAATTATATGGTTCCCGGAGGTGTGATGTTCGACATCCATCCCAATTTCTGCAAAAATGTAAAGGATTTCATTGTCCATTTCAGATCGAAAATCGATGAGTACGATGAATTGCTTTCCGGCAATATCATCTTTATTAACCGGATGAAAAATATCGGAACGCTGTCGAAAGAAGATGCAATTTCATTCGGATGCAGTGGGCCTGTAGCACGTGCAAGCGGAGTTTCGTGCGATCTCCGGAAATTGTATCCGTATGAAGTGTACAACCAGGTGCAGTTTGAAGAAGTGCTTGCAACAGAAGGAGACAGCCTGGCGCGTTATCGTGTCAGACTTCTTGAAATGCACCAATCAATGAGAATCATAGAGCAATTGATCGATAATATTCCGGAAGGAGAAATACAGGCAAAAACAAAAGCAGTGTTGAAGTTACCAAAAGGTGAATTCTATTCCCGCGTTGAAACTGCACGTGGAGATTTCGGAGTGTACGTGGTCAGTGAAGGCGGAACCACACCCTACAGGATTAAATTCCGGTCACCGGGATTTTCAAATCTTTCGGTACTCGATCACATTACCCGCGGTCATAAGATTGGCGATATGGTTGCGATTATGGGTACGCTGGATCTTGTAATACCAGATATTGATCGATAATATTTAATCGTACGGACAGCATGCTGCTGTCCGCATGGTAATTAATGAAGAAATAAAGAGTGTGAATTATGTTTAGCCTGGAATCCATAACAAACGCAATACAGGTCTGGTTGAATTCCCAGATGCCTGCTACGTGGGCATTGCTGGTGCAGTTTGTTATTGTGGGGGTACTTGTGATTTCCTTATTCTCACTGCTTGGGTTGGTGCTGATCATGATGGAACGGCGGGTGTCGGCCTGGATGCAACTGCGTTTAGGCCCAAACCGTGTGGGACCAGGAGGTATGTTCCAGACAGTTGCCGATACGTTGAAGCTGATTGTGAAGGAAGGCATGACTCCCGACGGTGCCGATAAATTTCTTTTCAACCTTGCGCCGTTCGTAGTTATGATTGTTGCAATGGTCATCATGGCACCACTGATGTTTGCGAAGGGTTTCCAGATCTGGGATATTAATATAGGAGTATTGTTCATTTCTGCCATATCATCTGTTTCCGTAATTGGTATCCTGATGGCAGGATGGGCGAGCAATAACAAATACTCACTGCTTGGGGCTATGCGCAGTGGTGCGCAGATTGTGAGCTATGAATTATCAGCAGGCTTATCTATTATTTCTATTGTCATTCTTACAGGCAGTTTACAGATTTCCGACATCATTGCTTCGCAGCAGGATGGCTGGTGGATTTTTAAAGGCCATATTCCTGCTCTCATTTCATTTATTATTTTCATCATTGCAGTAACTGCGGAAACCAATCGTGCACCG
>JANWID010000190.1 GCA_025450095.1 Bacteroidia bacterium
CACCTGCAAGAGCATGGCGCCTGGTGGAAATGGTGCCAGGTGTCCAGGACCCGGTAGCATTATCGAAAATATCCGCGGATGGAGGAGGTAAAGTCATCATGCCAATACCTCCGGCAAAAATTACCTTGTTTGAATCGGATGCGCCGGCAAGAGCATAATGGGCATTACTTAAATTAGCATAAGTCCATTGTGCCTGAGCATCGGTTAAAAGGACAATAAAGCACAGTATAAGTGCATATTTTGGTACTGGTAATTTCATGTGTTTGTTTTTGTGCAAATTTAAGACTGCCGGACCTCAGGAAATGTCAAACAAATGCTACAAGTTATTAGGCTAATATTGAATTGGATTGATTACAGTGGTTATTGCATTTTCCCTGCATGCATGTAACCTATTACTTTAATATGACAAAAGACCTTTGTTTTCAAATGGAAACCTTGTAAATTAGCGCTTTAATCCGGACAGGAGAGACAGGGAAGGTGTTTGATGCATTCAGGCATCTTTTTTTGTCGGAATAATGTTCGTGATTATTAACCTAAAGCATTAAAATTCAACCATTAACCTTAATTATTCTGTCGTCATGAATAACCTGTACTCAAAGTTTCTGGCAATAGCCTTACTGTTGATTCCATTCAGCATTTTTGCCCAGTCCCCGGTGAAACAAGAAAAATGCCTGGCGCATCATATGTTCCAGGAAGAAATGGCGAATAACCCGGAATTTCGTCGCAACCAGGAGCAGCTGGAATTAGCGACCCAGGAGAATATGCGTCTGAATAATGGCGGACGACCAAACGGCAACCAACAACGCAATGCAAGTGTGGTGCGTGTTATTCCCGTAGTTTTTCACGTGATTCATGAAGGTGGTGTAGAAAACATCAGCCGCGCACAGATCATCGATCAGATTGATTCATTGAATAAAGATTATCGCAGGTTAAATTTTGATGCTGCACAAACACCAGCAGTATTCCAATCGGCAGGTGGTGATGCTGAAATCGAATTTCGTTTAGCCACGCTCGACCCGAATGGAAATTGCACCGATGGCATTACCCGTACTTTTAGTCATCTTACCAATGGCGCACGCAACAATGTAAAGGCTCTCATTTACTGGCCAAGCAATCAATACCTGAATATATGGGTTGTTAAATCCATTGAAAACACCAGCGGAGCTGCAGGAATTATCCTGGGCTTTGCACAATTCCCCGGTGGTCTCGCTACGACTGATGGCGTGGTGATGCGTCATGATGTGGTAGGAAGCATTGGTACATCGGCAACTTCAGGATTCAATAACGATGGCCGTACTGCGACACACGAAGTTGGTCACTGGCTCAATCTCCGGCATATATGGGGTGATGCTACATGCGGAAATGATTTCGTAGCAGACACTCCTACACAGGAGCATGAGAATTTCGGATGTCCGGCGTGGCCGCATGTTACCTGCAGCAATGGCCCTAACGGAGATATGTTTACCAATTATATGGATTATACCGACGGCGATTGCCAGGATATTTTCTCCAACGGGCAATGTGTACGCATGAACACAGCGCTAAGCAATCCGGTTAGCGGTAGAAATAATCTCTCGACACCAAACAACCTGGCTGTTACAGGAACCACCGGAGTCCCCGGTGGACTTTGTCCGCCTGTTGCAGCATTTGTAACACCTGTAAAATATATCTGCGAAGGAACGACTGTTAATTTCGCTGACGGCTCGTGGAACGGTATACCGGATACATGGAACTGGGATTTCCCGGGAGGCACACCACAAAATTCCTCTGCACAAAACCCATCGGTTCAATATAACACCGCAGGCATATATGATGTTACACTTACTGTTAGCAATGCATCCGGTTCGAATTCTTATACAGATCCGTTGACAATCATTGTGACTCCTACAATCGGACAATACAGTGTACCATTTTTAGAAGACTTTGAGACCATCACATTCCCGGGTACGGAGTGGTATGTTGAAAATGAAGGTGGAAATACCTGGGAACAAACTACCAACGCAGCACACAACAGTACCACTTCCGTATATATAAACAATCACAGCGGAAATATTTCAACAACGAGAGATGTTTTCATTACACCCACATATAATTTTTCAAATATTACCAATGGAAGCATGACTTTCTGGCTTGCATTCGCACCACGGGTTAACAACAGTGATGACCAACTGAAAGTTCTGGCATCAACTACCTGCGGACAATTGTGGAGCATCCGGTACAATGAAACAGGAGCGTCAGGATTAGGAACTGCAGGTGGACTTATAACAAGCCCGTTTGTTCCGAATGCATCACAATGGCGCATGGAAACGGTTTCTGTTAGCAATTCAACATACAACAACAAACCGAATATCCGGTTCAAATTTGAGTATTACCAGGTAAATGGAAATAATATATACATTGATGACATCAATGTAAACGGAACAGTCGGACTTAACGAAGCTTTCGAATCATCGCTTGATTTCGAAGTATATCCTAACCCCGTTATTAGCACCAGCACCATTGAATTCACAATTACAGATCGTCAGCCTGTGAAAATTGATGTTGTGGATGTGCTGGGCCGCGTGGTTAACGAAATTTCAGAAAGCACACTCGATGCCGGCGATTACCAGTTTGAACTTCCTGCAGATATTGCCAGCGGATTATACAGCGTTCGTTTGAACGTGAACGGTTATATGACAACCCGCAAAGTAATTGTAAACTGATGACCCGTTTCGGACAACGGACGATAACTTCTAAAATTCAAAACCCTTCTAATTAATGAAAAAATTCCTTCTGGCCGGTCTTATTACACTGACCGGCCTTACGGGCTCTTATGCCCAACAGTTCCTTCCCTGTGCCACCGACCAGATGATGCAACAGGCCATGGCGAATGATCCGGGATTTGCAATAAACCGCGCTCAGCTGGAACAATTCACTGCACAATATGTGCAACAACATCAGCAACAGGGGCAACGTACTGCAGGTACAATCCTATATACCATACCGGTAGTATTCCATGTGATTCATAATTATGGTCCGGAAAATATTTCCAAAGCACAGATCCTCGACGGACTCGATAAACTGAATAAAAGTTTTCAGAACCTGTTTGGTGACAGCATGGCAGTTTGTTCGATTTTCCGCCCGATTATCGCGGATGCGCAAATTCAATTCCGGCTTGCGCAGATTGATGAGAACGGCAATTGCACAGATGGAATCACTCGTACCGTATCAACACTTACTTATGCCGGCGACGACCAGGTAAAGCAATTGATCCAATGGCCATCACATAAATATTTTAATATCTGGGTTGTGGATATAATTGCAAGCGGAGCTGCAGGATATGCTTATATGCCGGGCGCTGCTGCAAACATTGATGGTGTTGTTATCCGCGATGATTATGTCGGAAGTATCGGTACCAGCAATGGTTCCAATTATACAGAACGTTCGCTCTCTCACGAAGCTGGTCACTGGCTGAACCTTTCCCACACATGGGGAGGTACTAATACACCGGGTCTTCCCTCAAACTGCTCAAGCAGCGATTTCGTATCGGATACACCAACAACTATTGGTGTTGACGATTTTTCATGTGATACAAACCAGGTTACCTGTAGCACAATTGATAATGTTCAGAATTATATGGACTACGCGAGTTGTCACTACATGTTTACCCAAGGACAAAAACTTCGCATGCATGCTGCATTAAATTCTTCCACGGGAAGCAGGAACCTTTTGCACACCCAGGCTAACCTTATTTCAACCGGTACCAATGATGGATTTGTTCCAACGCCATGCCAGCCAATAGCTGATTTCAATGCCGACGTGCGTTACATTTGCGCAGGAACATCTTTAACATTTACCGATCTCTCATGGGGAGCCGATGTTACCAATTGGCAGTGGGATGTTCCGGGAGGAACACCTTCCTCTTCCACTGATCAGAATCCTGTCATTCAGTATAACACTCCGGGTGTATATGATGTAACACTTACCGCCAGCAATGGAGGATTAAGCAACAGCAAATCTGCCAGCGGAATCATTATCGTAAGTTCAGGTACCGGATCGGGTAGTGTGCCTTACCTGGAAGATTTTGAAAATGTAGGGCCCATCCCATCGGGAAATGAATGGGTAGTTGAAAATCCCGCAGGAAATCCATGGACGTTAACTACCGCAGCTGCATACAGCGGAATAACATCCATGCGCCTGCTGAATCACTCTGGCAACCCAAATGGAACGGTTGATGAATTCGTCACACGCGGATATGATCTTACTTATATCGTAAATGCCAATATGACATTCCGCGTTGCCTTTGCACCGCGCTCAAGCGCCACGACCGACAATCTGAAAGTGTTTGCTTCCAACAATTGTGGACAGCAATGGAATCTGCGGTATACCGAAACAGGAATGTCGCTTGCTACGACCGGTATCATCGCGTCAAGCTTTATTCCGAACGCAACACAATGGCGCCAGGATAATGTTGGAATTACCGGCCCATCATACAATAATAAACCAAATGTTCGCTTTAAATTCCAATATACTCAGAACACAGGGAACAATATTTATATTGATGATATCAATGTTACAGGAACTTCCACAGTAGGAGTTCAGGATGTTGAATTCCTTGCAACAGTTTCTGTTTATCCAAATCCCGCACAGGGAATTTCCAACATCAACTTCAATATGGCAGAAGCTGCTTTGATGAAAATTGATATATTGGATATTACCGGCAGGATCGTGGAAGAAGTGGAGAACAATAAACTTGCGTCCGGCGCACACCAATATACATTTGGAGACTCGCTGACACCAGGAATTTATTTTGTTCGCTTCACAGTCGGAGAAAACGAATTTACGAGCAAGGTGATCTTCACCAATTAAACATGACCGCAAAGATTGCGAAGCCGAAGACTTTTTCCGTCAGCGTAACGTATGTCCTGTATGGAACACCGGCGAAAGTTTTCGCAGCGCTTACAGACGAAGGTATTATCGGTCAGTGGAGTGAGGGTGGAGGCAAGGTGGCTCATAAAGTTGATGGTGATGTTGAAATGTTTGGCGGATGGGTGAAAGGCAAAGTGCTGGAGTTTGATGCCCGAAGCAGAAAGCTTTCCTATACCTGGAAACCCAAAGAGTGGGATGCGAAAACACCTCCATCTGTTGTTGAGTTCATATTTAAACCACATGCTGCAGGCACAGAAGTTACGGTAACACATTCTGGCTTCACTTCACAAACAGAAGCGAACAATCATAAAACCGGCTGGACCGATTATGTTTTTGAACCGTTGAATGATTATTTCGCCTCTTTGCTTTAAATTATAATTATTTAAATATTCAGAAAAAGCTTCGCCACTCAGCGAGGCTTTTTTTATTGAATTAAACCGGATCGATCCTTTATTAACTTTTCCTACCGGATATTTTTTGATTTTGAAATTTCAGGTGTTACCAGTTCACTAACCTTTACACACTATGCATTTACCTAACCAATTGTACAGTTGATCAATTTTCCCGGCTTTAAACCATATATGCATTTATCTTTAGTTACAACCACCACTTTTCAATTTTTTAATCCCATGAAATTTAAATTATGTTACCTGGTTCTTCTGCCGCACTTAATTGTATCAACTTCCGTAAGCGGTCAAACATTGAATACAAATCCTGACATTCTATACGAGCAGCTTATGGAAGTAAATCCCATGGCTGTTCGAATTGCGAAATGCCATGGTGACGGACATCTGTATTATATTACATTCTTTGGTGATGTATATCGGATAGATGAGGTTTCCGGACAACAGGCAGTAGATACTCTTATTGCTGCCGAACCTGATCATGGAATTAATTTTCTGCAGGGATTAGCTATTTGTGATAGCATGATGTTTTTATGTGGAAATCATAAAGAGCCGGGTGTTGCCGGATATGGTATAGTAACACGAGGCATGCTTCAGCAAAACGGTACCTGGTTATGGAGTATTTAATGACTACCGAACCATATGCAAGTACAGCAAACTTATTTGATCATGCTTTCAGCGGAATATGTATTAATCCAACGAAAGATTCCATTATTGTTTGTAGTGGAGCACGTACCGATCATGGTGAGATTCAGATTTCAGGCGGGTTGTTTCCCGGATATCGGGAAGTGCCACTGACCTCCGCAATGTTCAGACTTCCGGCAATGGCAAACGGACTGGTTTTGCAGAATGATTCGTCCTGGCTCGATTCCTCCGGTTATCTTTTTGCCCGGGGATTCAGAAATGCATTTGATGTTGCTTATGATAAGAATGGAAATTTGTTTGGTGTTGAAAATTCCGGTGACCGTGATGATTCTGACGAGCTCAACTGTATACAACAAGGCAGACATTATGGTTTTCCATGGGTGATGGGAGGAAATTATACAGGTCAACAGTGGTTGTCGTATGATCCTTCAACAGACTTGCTTATAAATCACGGATGTCTTGCATGGCAAAATAATTTTTTTTATAACGATACAACATATCCGCAGATGCCTCCCGGACTGGTAATAACACATGGTCTTCGCAATAGTGGTCCTGATGCTGATGTGTGGCGAAACCCGGCAACCGGAACTGTTATCAATACAAGCGACTCTGCTGGTTTTAACATGCGCACTTTTACTGCCCATAAATCTCCCCTCGGGCTTGTCTTTGACAATACTAACAGTCTCGACAGCAATTATAACGGTGATGGATATGTGCTCGGGTATACCAGGGGCTGTGCCGATTCGTCGGGATTTATTACCGGTTATGGATTATCCCCTGCCCTCGATATCGGTGAAGATCTCCTTCAATTGAAATTTGAGCCTGATACTTTCAACAACGATTTTGTGCTTACCACTACCCGCATTGCATCGGGTTTCATAAGTCCCGTAGATGCTGAACTGGTTGAAAATATTATGTATGTAATCGAAAATGGTTATCCAGGAAGTGCACACGTTCCCGTGATCTGGAAACTTACTTTTCCTCCGAATACCACCGGCATAAAAAACATTTTCAAAAATGAAAGAACCATTTACCCGGTACCTTCAGATGGTATAATATATATAACGGGTAGTTCACAAGGTGATCAAATTATTATTTCTGATTTATCGGGTAAAAGCATTTATCAAACCGTGAGTCAGGATGAGATTCATAAAATTGATCTGCAGTATTTAGATGCTGGTTA
>JANWID010000191.1 GCA_025450095.1 Bacteroidia bacterium
CAGGATGTTGATTCCCAAACACCTCCAGGAATGGGCTTCCTTAGGTAAAGAGGTTGTTATAGCCACTTATGGTGGAAAAATTGAAATCTGGGCGAAGGATAAATTCAACATACCTACAGCAGAAGATTCAGAACGCTATGCTGACCTGGCGGAGGATCTTTTCAAGGATGATAAAGAGGGAGACGACTAAATGGTTTACCACGAACCTGTCATGCCCGAAGAATGCATGCAAGGGCTCGCTATCAAACCTGATGGAGTTTATGTAGATGTAACATTTGGGGGAGGGGGACATTCGAAACGGCTACTTGAAAAATTAGGAGCAAATCAGGGAACAGTAATAGCCTTTGACCAGGATCCGGACGCCGAGGCAAATAAAATAAACGACAAGAGATTTATTCTCATCAGGGATAACTTTAGTAACATGCAACAACATCTCAGGCAACAAGGGCTCATTCCGGTAGACGGGATCCTGGCCGACCTGGGTGTATCGTCGCATCAATTTGATGAACCTGCACGGGGATTTTCAATCCGTTACGATCACAACCTCGATATGAGGATGGATAATGAATATGGAATCACTGCCCTGGAAATTTTGAATACTTATTCTGAAAAAGAATTGGTCAGGATCTTTTCAAGTTATGGTGAAGTCAGGAATTCAAAAACATTAGCAGCAACTATTGTCGAAGCACGCAACCGTGCACCCTTGTCAGGTTCCGAAAGTTTCAGGAAAGCAATATCACATCTTGTTCCTAAAGCAAATGAATCACAATACCTGGCACAGGTTTACCAGGCATTGCGAATCGAAGTGAACAAAGAATTAGATGCTTTGAAATCCATGCTGGAACAGAGCGCTGAGGTATTAAAAAAAGGTGGTCGGCTTGTAGTAATGTCATATCACTCACTGGAAGACAGGTTGGTTAAAAATTTTATTGCTAAAGGAAATTTCGAAGGCTTAGATAATAAAGATGTTTTTGGTAATGCTGTTGGAATCAGTTTTCGCCCTATTACTAAAAAACCAATTGTTCCATCAGCACAGGAAATTATTGAAAATCCCAGGTCACGTAGTGCAAGATTAAGGATTGCTGAAAAAATCTGATACTGTAATTTAAAATGAACAGAGTAAAAAAATCAGTGGAGCCCGTTGAGGCTCCTTCCAGGGAACCCAAAAAAGCACCGGTTCAATGGAAGTATGTCAAGTACCTGAATGCTGTCGGCATATTTAGTAAAGATATGTTGGTGAAGGTAATGCCATACATCTTTTTCCTCACCCTGATTGCACTTGTTTATATAGCCAATAGCTATTACGCAGAGCGAACAATCAGGGATATTGATGCAGTTTCCAAAGAATTAAAAACACTTCGTACAGAATATATCACTGGTAAATCAGAACTGATGATTGTAAGTAAACAATCGGAAGTTGCCAGGGCCGTCGCTCCTCAAGGACTCAAAGAGCCGGTAGAAGCTCCAAAGAAAATTATAGTTCAACCCGTAACTGATAAATCTTCCGACTGATTCGTATGGGCGACACTAAAAGAGATATTTTAAAAAGAATATATTTTGTTTATGGTTTTATTTGCCTGTTTGGATTTGCAATAGTCGCTAAAATCTGGCATATCCAATTTGTTGAAGGTGATAATTGGAGAGCGAAAGCTGACAGTCTTACAACGCGATTGAATAAAATTGAACCTGCAAGAGGTAATATTTATACCTCTGATGGAAGTCTTCTTGCAACATCGGTACCGATTTATGATTTACGCGTTGATCTGTTGTCGGAATCAATCACCCGAGAAATTTTCAATGACCAGGTTGACTCTCTTTCCATCTGCATGGCTAAGCTTTTCAAAGATCGTTCTGCTGCAGAATACAAACAGATTCTCCGGGAAGCCCGAAAAGAAGGTTCACGTTATTTCCTGTTAAAGCGCGGAGTATCCTACAAGGAACTTCAGGCAGTTAAGAAATTTCCCATTTTCAGAATGGGTCGCTATAAAGGCGGATTAATCCCTGAACAAAAAAACAAACGTGTAAAACCATTCAACCTCCTGGCTTCACGTACTGTGGGATATAATATTGATGGTGTTGAACCGGTAGGGATCGAGGGAGCTTTCGACAAACACCTGCGTGGTGTGAGCGGAATGAGGTTGATGCAACGTATATCCGGTAACGTTTGGAAGCCACTCAACGATGAAAATGAAATTGAACCACGTGACGGTAATGATGTAATCACTACAATCGATCTGAATATTCAGGATGTAGCTCATCAGTCATTGGCTTACCAGCTTAAACAACACAATGCTGATAAAGGTTGTGCTATTCTTATGGAGGTTGAGACGGGAGAGATCAGGGCAATTGCGAACCTGACAAGAGGCATCGACGGAAATTATTACGAGGAGTTCAACTTTGGAGTGGGTGAAAGCACAGAGCCAGGATCTACTTTCAAACTGGCTTCAGTTATGGCATTGATTGAAGATGGATATGTAGATCTTGATGATTCGGTTGACACGCAGGGTGGAGCCGTAAGGTTTGCAAACAGGATCATGAAAGACTCTCACGATGGGGGATATGGGAAAATTTCTGTGCAACATACTTTTGAGGTGAGTTCCAATGTAGGAATTTCAAAACTTGTTTATAAATATTATGCTAAAAATCCCCAGGCTTACATCGACAGGATTAAAGGTTTTGGTCTCGGAAAAAAACTTGATTTACAAAGTTCCGGTGAAGGTCAGCCAAGGATAAAAAATACAGATGACAAAACGTGGTCGAAAGTTTCACTTCCATGGATTTCCATAGGATATGAATGTTCACTGACACCATTGCAAATACTCACTTTTTACAACGCAGTAGCCAATAACGGCAGGATGGTAAAACCATTGTTTGTAAAGGAAATCAGGAATAAAGGACACCTGGTAGAAACTTTCAAGCCAGTTATTTTACATGATAGCATCGCATCTCCTTCTACAATTGCGAAGGTTAAAGTGATGTTAGAAGGTGTGGTTCAACAGGGAACGGCAACCAACCTGAAACATGCGCAATACAAAATAGCAGGAAAAACCGGTACTGCCCAAATCGCCAATGCAAGAGAAGGTTACAAAGGTGGTAAGGTTAAATACCAGGCATCATTTGTAGGTTATTTCCCTGCTGATAATCCAAAATACAGTTGCATTGTTGTTGTATATGCGCCAAATGGTGGTATGTATTATGCTGCACAGGTAGCAGGTCCGATATTCAAGGAAATTGCTGATAAGGTTTTCGCCAGCAGCATTGAATTGCATAAGGAATTAAAGTATGAGGAAAATCTTGCACAAAATCTTCCTTCAGCTAAGACCGGTCAGTATGGTCAGACTGAAAAAGTTGTGAGAACCTTAAAAATTCCAGCTCAATTACCAGAAAGTCAGGATCGTTGGATTGCTGCTAAATCTACATCCGACAATGTGGTATTCACCGGCGTGAAATTCCGTCACGACCAGGTGCCAAACGTAGTTGGAATGGGATTGAGAGATGCAATTTTCTTACTGGAAAGCAAAGGATTGCAGGTCCGAATTATAGGACGTGGAACAATTCTCAAACAATCAATAAATGCAGGCTCACGGATTCAACGTGGCCAGGAAATCGTAATTCAACTGGGGTGATGAAGTCGCTGAAAGAAATATTATACAAAGCCGGTTTGCTTGAAGTAATTGGTTCAACATCTGTTGAGGTGAATGCGATAGTTTTCAGTTCTTCAGAAGTTGTTAAAGGCGGACTTTTTGTTGCCGTGAGAGGTACCAGGGCAGATGGACATAATTTCATTCAGCATGCTGTTGAATCAGGTGCAGCAGCAATTGTTTGCGAAGAATTCCCAAAAACAATCCGCCAGGGTGTTACATATGTCAGAGTCACTGACAGTGCGGTGGCACTCTCGGTCATTGCCGGAAATTATTTTGACAACCCGTCTTCAAAAATCAAATTGATTGGAATTACCGGAACCAATGGTAAAACCACATCTGTAACCTTGTTATTTCATCTTTTCAGAAACCTTGGTTTCCGTTGCGGAATTTTATCTACGGTGAGAAACCAGGTTAACAGCGAAATTTTTCCGGCTACTCATACTACTCCTGATCCAGTTAAGCTGAATGAATTGCTCAGTCACATGGTTCGTGAAAATTGTGAATACTGCTTTATGGAAGTCAGTTCGCATGCAATTGTACAACAGCGCATAGCCGGTCTGACCTTCACAGGTGGCATATTCACAAACATCACTCACGATCATCTCGATTATCACAAAACTTTTGATGAATACATCAAGGCAAAAAAAGGATTTTTTGATCAGTTAGGATCCGAAGCATTTGCACTTTACAATGCAGATGACAGGAATGGGAAAATAATGATTCAGAATACCAAAGCTGTTAAAAAGAGTTTTGGATTGAAATCGATGGCAGATTTCCGATGCAGAATAATTGAAAATTCCTTCACCGGTCTAATGCTTAATATTGATGGCAATGAAGTTATATGCAGGTTGATAGGCACGTTCAACGCATATAACGTTACTGGAGTATACGCTACTGCAATACTGCTTGGCCAGGATCCATTACAGGTACTTACTACCATCAGCAGTCTGAGTGCTGTGGAAGGCCGGTTTGAATATGTGATTTCGGGTAACCAGATTATGGGAATTGTTGATTATGCCCATACCCCGGACGCCCTTCAAAATGTGTTGAACACCATAAAAGATATTCGCACAGGTAATGAAAAGGTAATCACAATTGTGGGCTGTGGAGGTGACCGAGATGTTGCAAAAAGACCGGTGATGGCAAAAATCGCTTGTGAAATGAGCGATAAAGTTATTCTCACCAGCGACAATCCCCGTTCAGAAGATCCTGATAAAATAATTGACGAAATGAAAGCAGGCGTGCCTGCTCAATATCTTAAAAAGTTATTATCGGTAACCGACCGTCGTGAGGCACTGAAAGTGGCTTGCAGCCTGGCACAACCAGGTGATATCATTTTAGTAGCCGGAAAAGGACATGAAAAATACCAGGAAATCAAAGGTGTGAAACATCCTTTTGATGACAAGCAAGTGTTGGAAGATTCATTTAAAATATTTGAAAGCTGATGCTGTATTACCTGTTCGAATACCTCGATAAAACGTTTGATATACCTGGAGCAGGGCTGTTCCGTTATCTCTCTTTCCGTGCCGCTATGGCAATCATTGTTTCATTGTTCATCACTTTGATACTCGGAAAAAGGATCATCATGATGCTCCTGAACAAACAAGTTGGTGAAACCATCAGGGACCTTGGTCTGGAAGGACAAGCGAAAAAACAAGGCACTCCAACGATGGGAGGATTAATCATTTTGTCGGCCATCCTGATTCCTGTTTTACTCTTTACCAAGTTGGACAATATCTATGTGATCATCATGATCCTTTCAACCATTTGGCTTGGTGCAATCGGTTTTCTTGATGATTATATCAAAGTTTTCAAAAAAGATAAAAAAGGATTAGCAGGGAAA
>JANWID010000192.1 GCA_025450095.1 Bacteroidia bacterium
CCAGACAATTGTTCCGTTGAGATCGCATTTTAAAACAACAAATTCGGGATCCATATACAAATGACACAGTATGGCCACAGTAGAATCATCAAGCACTGTTACACAATATGGAGCAGAAATCTGTACACTTCCAAATGAAATATTCTTCTTCCAGATTACATTACCTGCTGGATCAATCCTGTAAATAAAGAAACTGGTGATCGAACTCCAGTCGGTGCAGATTACACTTCCATCAGGCATACCAGCAAGAACTGAATACACTATAGTATTAGAATTCGGAGTGTTAGAATAGTAATTGTTGAAAGTCTGTGCAAAAGTTTGTGCTGAAAGCAGCAGAAAACAAAATATGAGCTTACGCATTTTGAATATAAATTTATACAATAATAAAAATTAAATCAATTGGTAATTACACGATATATCGTGTCCTGCGACAAACGTTGTGTTGTGTCCTTATCGACTACCTTATGATTATTTTTTCCCGGGCCCGAAATTCTTATAGGCAAAATAAACTTCGAACACAGTGTATAACAGGTAGAAAATAAAAAAGTGTAGAATAAATCCGAATGCTGATTCTCGGTTCAGTAAAGCATATACCACAATAATCATCATAAAGACCAGCAGTTTTACGGAAGTAGCTCCCATGAAATAACGAACAAATGCCTGTCCGCTTTTAACAGCTGCACGTGCAAGACCGTTATGAAATACAACCGTGGTCATGATTATTACCAATTGTATACCTGCAAACCAGGGGAAAGTCGCTTTCGCGGGAAGCTGTGGTTCCGCAAAGTAAAAACCTGCGTAAATTATGATTGAATAAATTAAAAGTGACAGATAAAAATTCATGGAGAGAAATACTAAGGAAGATGTAAAGATATACTCTTGTGGTTACTCTTCTTCCTTATCCTCTTTTCCCATTTTTCCGGTTTCTTTAATCAGGAACCATATTGCGCCTACAACTGAAAAGAGGCTTAACACTAATGTGAAGATAGGTATCTTTAATTTTACAAGATCGTCGAGCTTTACCCCAGCCCAGGTGAGGAGAAATATAAAACCAGCCATCTGGAACCCGATGGCGGAAAAACGGGCATAAAGATTAAGCTGTTTTTTCTTTGAGTTGGATTTCTCCGGGTTTGTCGGCATTTTTCAGGTCCTTGATAACCGGTCCCATGTTGCAGTTTCCTGTAAAGCTTGCGCCTATTTCAACAACGAGCTTACCGGTACTGATGTCGCCGTTTAATTTGGCCGTTGATTTCAGGAACAGCATCTCGGTAACGAATGTGCGTCCCTGGACCGTACCGGAAATATCGGCATTCTGGCAGTGAATATCTCCCTGAACCTGGCCGGTTGCGCCAACCACTACTTTGGATTTGGAAGTGATTGATCCGATTATAGTTCCATCGATACGGATATCTCCCATCGACTTAATTTCTCCTTCAATAACCGTCCCTGCACCAATCAGGTTAATGGATCCGCCTGCCTCATTTCCCTTGGGCTGGCCATTCTTGTTTTTGTTTTCGAACATAATTTTTCCCGGGTTTTGGGCACAAAGTTATACGAAATAAAGGGGAAAAGTTTGCATTATCGGTCATGATATGACATTGGGGGGTAAGGAAAAGGTATTAGACTGGAATTTAGAATGTCATGTGTTTGTAAAATAATATTTTCTGAATGCCCCCTTAAACCGCGAGTTCAACTATTTATCACTGGAACTCAGCCTGCTGCAAATTTTTGGTATTAATCTCCTTTTCTCTTGTAATCATGCTTTTTCAGGGATAAATCAGTAGTAATTTTACCCTCCCATCCGGACATTTCACCCATATTTTTAATCCATTTACCCTTTCAATTTTTATGAAAACATGCCTTACACTTATAACCTTCATTTGCTTCTTAATTACCGCCCGGGCTCAGCAAACTGTGGGATTATTTACCAATGACCCCGGATCACTGGACGGTTATATTTTATTCGCACCAACACGTTCCGATACAACTTACCTGATTGATAAATGTGGTAAAAAAATAAATGAATGGTCGAGTACTTACAATCCCGGCCTTTCAGTGTATTTACTTTCAAACGGAAATTTGCTTCGTTCCGGATTTGTTCAGAATCCCTGGTTCACCGGTCCGGGTGGTGCAATGGAAATTTATAATTGGGACGACAGCCTGATATGGTCGTATGTAATGTGCGATTCCATGGCCATGCAAAATCACGATATATATCCCATGCCTAATGGAAATATCATGGTTGTAATTTGGGAAAAACATACCGCTGCCGATGCTATTAATATGGGTAGAAATCCAAATTTTCTCGGTACTTCTTTATGGTGTGCTAAAATTGTTGAAATAGAACCTGTAGGAAGCAACCAGGCAACCATCTTCTGGGAGTGGGATTTGTGGGATCACCTGGTTCAGCATTTCGATATGAATAAATCGAATTATGCTGTTATTGAAGATCATCCTGAATTGTTAAACATAAATTTCAGTAATGGGAATCCATTTTCACCGGACTGGACACATATGAATGCGGTAGCTTACAATGAAGCACTCGATCAGATTGTGATCAGTGCGCATACACAAAGTGAAATTTATATTATTGATCACAGTACCACTACAGGCGAAGCTGCCACTCATACAGGTGGAAATTCAGGAAAAGGTGGTGATTTTCTTTACCGGTGGGGTAATCCTATGGCATACAACAGGGGTCTTCCATCCGATCAACGTTTGTTTTCACAACATAGTCCGTACTGGATTCCTGCAGGATATAAGGATGCCAATAAAATTATGATTTTCAATAATGGTGTTAATCGTCCTGCAAGTAATTATTCCTCTGTTGACATCATTGCACCTCCGATGGATAGTCTTGGTAATTATATTATAGATCCTGTTTTAGCTTTCGGACCAGTTGATCCGGAATGGAGTTATGTAGCCCAGGTACCGGGTGATTTTTATTCAGGTATTATGGGAGGGTCTGAACGACTTTCAAATGGTAACACGTTGATATGTGAATCCACTAAGGGAAATTTCTTTGAAGTCGATTCTGCTGATAACATTGTATGGCGGTATGTTAACCCGGTTAATAATGCCGGAGTGATAACTCAGGGTGTTATTCCAACCGGAAATAATTCTTACCGAAGTTTATATTATCCGGCTTCTTACAGTGGATTCATAGGGAAAAATATGACTCCCGGTGATCCTATCGAGCTGAATCCATTGCCTTATGTGTGCACTATGCTAACGTCATCCGGTGCAATCACCGAAAATGTGAATGATAAAAGTTTATTAGCAAACAATCCATTTAACGAAGTTATCACACTGGAATCAAAACAATCTGTTGCTGAATTAACTATTGAACTTTTTTCTTCCACAGGCCAACTGGTTTTGCAATGGACGAATGTTTCCATTGCTGAAAATTCACAATTAAGTCTTCCATTAAATAAAAACCTCAGTAACGGTTCTTACTTTTTGAAGTATTCGAATAAAGAAATTAATGGTAATTTAAAATTGATCAAAGTTGAGTAAGGTGCGGAAGGGTACGGATTAAGGATTCAGGTCGCGGCGCAACGGATGTACGGATTACAGATTATTTACCATGAACATTCATCTGTAATCCGTACATCCGTTCCGCGTTATTAAAGAATCTGTAATCCGTACCCTTCCGTAATCCGTACCTTAATTAAGGTATTTTTCCTCGTAAAAAGTCCCATATGCATCCATGTCTTTTGATTGCATGAGCATGAGCAGGTTGTCGGGAGTGATGGTAAAATATTGTGCAGATGAAATATCAACACCACTTAAAGCATCCTGGTCGGTAAGGAGTCCGTTTAGATAGGTAAGCCCTTCCGCCTTGTTGCTAAACTGGCGAATCATTACAAGTTGCTTCTCGGTGCCTATAAACGAATTGCTGATCTGCAATTTCTTGACGCTATAATACTTATTGTTGAAATTCGAAATTGCAACTTTAAAGTCGTTTGTACTAATAACGTTATTTGTATATATGAAAATAACGTATTGTAACGTATCCGGGTTAAATGTAAACAGGACTTTCGGCTTATTGCCACCAACTACTTCCGGTGCAGGTGCGCCGGTTTGGCTTGTTGTATCCTTTACTCCATGTATAGCAGGGTTCATCAGTGCCAGGATTTCCTTTGCACGTACCGCCACACTGTCATCAGGGTATTTCGCAACAACGCCTTTAAGTGAAGCCTCGAATTCAGGCAACGGCCGGGTTTTTCCAATTGCCATGGCTTTCAGGAAATCGAACTTTGGCGCCAGATCACTCGAAGGGAATAAGGAATCGGCGATTGCTTTCCTTTCAATTACATCTTCGTATTGTTTGTTCAGGTATGCACGATAAGTATTCTCATAAAATACTTTCTGAATTGCAACCTTCCGCTGCATATCCTTGAAATAATCGGGATTCAGAATGATCTTAGCATACTCCGTTTCGGGGTATTGTGTAAGAATAATGTTCTTATAATATTCTGATTTTTCCGTATCACCCATTGCGAGGTAAACCCGGTACAGGTTATAAATTGTCGGAATTTTATAATCGTTTTCCGGATAACGCTCGAGCAACGTTTCAAAATTCTTACCCGATTCTTTATTATCCTTTAATTGTTCCTTATAGATCAATCCCACATTGTAATACGCTTCGACAATCTTTTCATCGGACTTTGCTTTTTGCTCAGGAGTCAGTGGTATTGCGGCAAGATATGCGTCCTTACGTTTCTTGCTATTCAGGGCCATAATCGAATCTCGCGATGCCTGGTCAAGAAGGTCGGTGCTATCGGTTTCTTCCTCCAGCATTTCTTCACCCTGGGTTTCGGCAAACGTAGTACGTGTCGCTCTTCTCCAGTCATCTTCCAGTTTACGGTTACCCCAAATTTTTATAAACTCATTAAAGCCAAAACTCATTGCCTGTTGGTTGGAGAAATACCAGACAGTCCCCGGACTTGTTCCGGTTGGAGTTTTGTTCGAAGACTGACTTAAAGTCGGATCGCCTTCCATCTGCTCTTTCATTTCTTTCTCTGCTTCTTCCATGAGCAATCTTTCCTGGCGAAGCCGTTCTTTTTCGGCATTTTCCTCATCAATTTTACGATCGATGATCAGCTCTCTTTCACCCTGGGTTTTTCCCGCAAGTGCCTGTAAGCTGTCTTCTGAATAAATGATATTAAGATTTTTGATCAGCTTATTCAGATTATTACGGGTATTGATGATGGTCAGGTAATCGGGATGATCAGCTGAAATGGTGCTTGCCGTACTGTCGTAGTATAATTGTGCCAGCTTGTAATCGGGCTGGTGAAAATAAATTTCAGCGAGCTTGAGGTACGACAGCGCTTTCTGATTCACATTCCCCACGCTGTTAGCAGTTGAAAGCTTCAGCTCCGTGATGGCCTGAGGTACTTTATTTTCCTTCAGTGAAATTTCCGCAAGAGCGTAATAAATCTGATCCTGGTATTCGATGTTCTTCTCATCGGCAAGCATCTTTTCAAGCATCTTCCTGATCTCTTTTCCATCAGCACTATTCACATCAACGCAACGGGCACGATTCACACGGGCATTGAATGCCATTTCATAAGGCGGACTCAGCTTGATCACATTCTCGTATCGTGCTACCGCTTCAGGATATTTTTCCAGCTTCTGGTAAAGCTGGCCGAGGATAAAAGCATACCGGTACTTGTCGGCGCGTTTTTTAGCAGATGCTCTTGCTTTTTCAAGATGTTCAGCCGCTTTTGTATAATCGTTTTGATTGATATAGTAATCGGCAAAAACTGCATTATAAAGCGACTTAATATCGGATGGCATTTCAGGATCATCCTTAAGCGTTGTAAGCAGGTATTCGGCATCCGGCATTTTACCAAGACGCAGATAACATTGCGTTAACCATAAAAGCGCGTCGAAACGGATGGGCTCACTGCGAAACTGCGCGGCCACAAACTGGAAAGATTCAATCGCAGTCCAGGTATCGTGTTTGTAAAACTGAGCAACACCAATAAGCAGGTAGCTGTCATCAATCCAGGAGTTCCTTTCCTTGCCATCAATATCCATCGAATGCCTTTGAATGACGATCGAAACTTTTTTGATCGCTTCATCCATATCAGGAAAAATACTCTTGGCTAACTCCTCATCACCGTATTTGAAAACGGTAAGTAACCGGTCGTACCGGTCGACCTGGGAATCATACAAAGTTTTAGCTCCCTCTTTGACTTTTTCACGCGCGTTGAAATAGCCATTGTAATGCGCGAGGGTTTTATGAAACTCCCTGCTGAAAATATTATTCTTTTTAACCGAGCACGATGGACCGGCAAGCATCAGTAAAACCAATGCAAAAACCGGCACCGGCCGGAAGCGTTTGAATGTTCTCAAGAATTTACGGTCAACCGACAATTTTCCAATAACTTTAAAAATCCGGGTTTAGTATGCTATGTACTCCAAAACTCAGCTTTTTTTCGTTGAGTGGCGGAGTTCAAAAAATGAAACCGGTAGAAATTTTTACCGGTGTTAATTTTCCGATATTTGCAGACTCAGAAACCAGGGCAAACTTAGTGATTGTTTTTGGTTTAACCAATATCGACGGCAGCTGGTGGACAAACCAAAAAAGAAAATTTACAGGAAGCTAAGGAACAAATTCCGCCTGGTAATTATGAATGATGAAACCTTTGAGGAAAAGGTTTCGATTACACTTTCACCATTGAATGTTTTTGTATTTACCGGCACCATCATTATCAGCCTTATTACATTTACAATCTATGTGATCGCTTTTACGCCTTTGCGTGAATATATTCCAGGATATGCTGATGTAAACATGCAACGTAAGCTCATTACGCTCTCTTATAAAACCGATTCGCTGATGAAAAGCATGGAAGTCCGTGACCGGTACCTGGTGAATCTCCGAAATGTCATCAATGGAGCTGCAGGTAGTGATTCGGCATTCCAGAACAGCGAACTGGTTCGTTATGATACGATTCAATTTCATTCTCCATCAATAGCGGATAGCATGATCCGAATGGAAATCGAGTCGCAGGACCGGTTTACATTGGCTGCCGGAAGTGCAGTTCCGGCTTCCAGTTTAAGTAACTTTTACTTTTTCACACCCTTAAAGGGAACCGTGACCAGTACGTTCAACTCCAAAACCAAACATTATGGGATTGATATTGTTGCTTCACCGAACGAAGTAATAAAATCGACCCTCGACGGTACCGTGGTGCTGGCTGATTGGACTTCAGAAACCGGGTATGTGATTGCTGTTCAGCATACTAATAATTTGTTTTCAGTGTATAAACACAATTCAGCTTTGCTGAAGAATTCAGGAGATTATGTTAAAGCAGGTGAAGTGGTAGCTATTATTGGAAACAGCGGTGAGTTAACTACCGGCCCTCACTTGCATTTCGAGCTGTGGTATAATGGCAGCCCGGTAAATCCAATAGATTATATGACTTTTTGATTTGGAAACTGCTCAGAAAAAACGACTGGCCATATTAGGCTCAACCGGTTCCATTGGCACACAAACCCTTGAAGTGGTTCGGGAACAATCTGACTATTTCCAGGTGGAGGTACTTACTGCACATCATAACGCGGATTTGCTGATTGCGCAGGCCCTGGAATTCCGGCCAGGGACTGTGGTTATTGGTAATTCGGACAAATATCCCGAAATAAAAGCTGCACTGGAGCCATTGCATATTAAAGTGTTTGCAGGTGCAGATGCCATTGAACAAGTGGTTACTTCTGATGCTATTGACCTGGTGGTCACTGCCCTTGTAGGTTATTCCGGTCTAAAGCCCACTCTTTCGGCGATTCGTTCCGGAAAGCCGGTATGTCTTGCTAATAAAGAGACACTTGTTGTTGCAGGTGATCTTGTAACCCGCCTGGCCAGGCAACATGGTGTTAATATCCTGCCTGTTGATTCCGAACATTCTGCCATATTTCTATGCATGCAGGGTGAATGGCACAATCCCGTTGAAAAAATAATACTGACTGCATCCGGTGGTCCCTTTCGGGGAAAGAAAACATCAGAGTTGCAACACGCTACATGCAGCGAAGCCCTGAAGCATCCGAATTGGAATATGGGATCTAAAATCACCATCGATTCAGCAACGCTGATGAATAAAGGTCTTGAAATGATCGAGGCCATGTGGCTGTTCAACCTGAGGCCTGATCAAATTGAAATCGTGGTCCATCCGCAATCGATCATTCATTCTATTGTTCAGTTTACCGACGGCTCGATGAAAGCCCAAATGGGTTTACCCGATATGAAGCTGCCCATTCAGTTTGCCCTGGGATATCCGCAACGACTATCATCATCGTTCCCAAGATTCAGTTTTCTGAAATATCCCCAGCTGACCTTCGAAATTCCTGACCGCGAAACTTTCAGGTGCCTTGCCATTGCTGAAAATGCCATGAAAAAGGGAGGCAATACCCCTTGTGTAATGAATGCTGCAAATGAAATTGCCGTCAGGGCATTTTTAAAAGAAAAAATACGTTTCACAGAAATTCCCGACCTGATTGAAAATGTGATGGAAAAGATCACCTATGTCGAAAAACCGGTCCTTGAAGATTATGTAAATAGCGACCAGGAAGCACGGGCAGCGGCATCCGAATTCGCAACCTTCTGAAATGAAATTTATAAACACTTTGTAAATAATGCGGAAACTGTTGCAGAATTAAATAATTTCGAACCGCGACCAAAATCGATAAAACAATTAAGCTCATATAGCATCAGAAAGTATTTACTGATTTACAGAATTGAAGATTATCATCAAGCGTAAATCGTAGATCGTAAACCGAAAATCATAATGACAGGATTAATTATGGCAGCTCAGCTCATACTGGGGCTGTCGATTTTAGTGGCCTTACATGAATTGGGACATTACCTTGCCGCCCGGGCCTTTGGAATACGAGTAGAGAAATTCTATCTCTTTTTCGATGCATGGGGATATAAGCTTTTCAGTTTTAAAAAAGGCGATACCGAATATGGTATTGGATGGCTGCCCTTGGGAGGATATGTGAAAATTTCAGGAATGATTGATGAATCCATGGATAAAGAGCAGATGGCCCAACCACCTCAGCCATGGGAATTCCGGTCAAAGCCAGCCTGGCAGCGACTCATAGTGATGATAGCCGGTGTTACCATGAACGTGATCCTTGGAATTATAATTTTTTCAATGTCACTCCTGGTATTTAATAAGGAATACCTCCCAAACAACGAAGTAAAAAATGGCATATATGCTTATAAGTTGGGAAAGGAAATCGGACTGCGTAATGGTGATAAAATCACAGCAATTAATGGCAAACCGTTCGAGAGATTCGACGATGTTCTTTCATCACGTGTAGTTTTTGGATCCTTGCTTACTGTCGACCGAAACGGTCAGACTTTGGAAATTACTGGTCCCAGCGACTTATACCGGAAAATTGCATCCGAAGGCCGTTGGAATTTCGTTGGCAGTGGAGAGCTGTTGTATAAAGTTGGAGCAGTAACATCCGGTGAAAATGCCGAACGGGCGGGTTTGAAAGCAGATGATAAAATCATCGGTATTAATGGCAAACCTGTAACCGGACCCAGCGATCTGCCGGAGAAACTTTCACAGGTTAAAAACGGAGAGGTCAGCCTGTTGGTCCGCCGGGGAGAACAGGACATGCTCCTTGTTACCAAAGTAAGTGATAAAGGGACGATCGGAATTTCGTACGAAACAACCCCTGCAATCAGCCCGGAATACCGGATGAAAAGATATACGCTCAGCTCTGCAGTTTATTTCGGTACTGCTGATGCATGGGAAGCACTCGTATCAAATGTTAAAGGATTAAAGAAAATTTTCTCCGGTGAAGAAAAAGCTACAGACGCCATTCAGGGTCCCATTGGTATTGCTCAGATTTATGGTGGCACCTGGAATTGGGCGTGGTTCTGGCGTTTGACCGGTTTGTTGTCGATGGTGCTTGCGTTTATGAACATTCTTCCCATACCCGCACTGGATGGCGGACATGTTATTTTTCTAACCATTGAGGCTGTTACACAACGTAAGTTAAGCGATCGGTTTATGGAGCGTTCACAGGTTGTGGGAATGGTATTGCTGCTTGCGTTGATGATCTTTGCTATTGGAAACGACGTAGTGAAGCATATTCTTAAATGAGCCAATTCCTGCTGCAGCGAATATTTATAATCACACTAACGTGTTACGTGCAGTTTTCATTTGCACAGCAAAAAAACACTTCCGATACTCTCATGGCGCATAAGGTGATGCTGATCCCTTATGATCCGCGCTATTACCTGTCGGATGCTGACCGTGATATCGCTGAACAATCGAAACAGGATGCCCTGAAGATACGTGCTGATTTTCGTCACTCCATCGATCGCAATGTGCAACGGGCTATTCGCGGAAGCTATGAATGTATTTCATTACTTAACGATACAGCCGATGCGTTAGAGGAAACAATGAATTATGTTTTAGGACGTACCGGTTACAGGTTTGAAAAAGCAATTCCCATCACACCCAAACCTGTTGAAGACAATACTTCGGTTAAAAAAATAAAAGATCCCAATCCAAAAGAACACGAGGATTCAAAAACCGCATCGCAGTATATTCCTGTGAAACATGATGCCATGTACATGAATGCCGTAGTTGGAAAGTCGCAGGATTTGTTTAAAGAATTATATGAACAGTACCAGGCCGATATTTTTGTTTTTCTCACCCAGATGGAAATCAAAACCAACTACAAATCGTGCCTTGACATCGCCAACAAAATTTACCGCAGGGAAGTCATGCTGCATTTTACCATTTATAACAAGGAAGGCCGGTTGCTTGCAGGCAGTTACGCTACCAGTTATTTTCCTTCGGATTCCAACAACTCCAACAAAATTATCGGCGAATGTTTTCCGGAACTGGCCCGTTATATAGCCGGTTGCCTGCCGTAAATTATTCCAGAGTCACTTTTCGAATCGCATGGTTAGCCCTGTCGCTGATATAAAGGTTTCCGTAACTGTCGCGTATAATTCCTGCCGGTTGATTAAAACGTGATTGCATACCCGCACCGTTAATCGCCCCCGCATTTCCATCTCCCGCAAGGGTGATCACTTCACCACTTGTTTCGATTTTTCTCAGCCTGTTATTCATTGCATCACAAATGAAACTCTCATTATTTTGTGAAACAACGCATCCGGGTGTGTTGAAGAGCGATTGCCATCCGGGTCCGTCGAGATAACCCGGTGCACCGGCGCCACCAATGGTAGTGACTGTTCCGTTTTCACTTAGGCGCCGCACGTTGTGGTTGGCAATATCGGTTACAACAAAAAATCCTGCCGTATCCCATGTAATATCCAATGGCGAATTGAATTTTGCCGAAGCTCCGGTACCGTCGATATTTCCCACACTTGAGGATCCTGCCAAAGTGGTAACTATGCTGAAATTGTCGAGTTTCCGGATGCAGTGATTTCCCGCATCAGCAATAAATATCTTTTCAGGTTCACCCTCCACTGTGATGCCGGTTGGTTGTAAAAAACGTGCCGACAACCCCGGTGCATCTACATATCCGGGAATACCGGGGATACCAGCAATGGTTATGACATCACCCAACATTGAAATTTTCCGTATACAATGATTGTCACGATCGGCAACATAAAAATATTCCTGGATCGGATCAAAGACGATATCATACGGATGATTAAATCGCGCCACATTATAAGCTCCGTCCTGGTGACCCGCATTTCCTGTTCCTGCAAAGGTGGTAACGCTGCCACCGGTAGTAATTTTACGGATACAATGGTTCAGTTCATCGGCAACATATAAATTGTTCAGATTATCGATTGCCATTCCCCGTGGACTGTTAAACTGCGCCATGGCAGGAGTGCCATTAACAAATCCAGGAACCATCGATGAACCGGAGAACATGGAAACGGTAACCGTATAAATGAAATCAAATACAGGTCCCGATGCTCCGTTACCGTTAATGGAAATTGTAACAACGCCATCACCGGCATTTGACGGCACTTCGAAATCGATAGTGGTGGTGGTTGCGGAAATGACGTCACTAAGTTTACCATTCACATATACGGAAACCCTGGTGATATCATCGCTGAAATTATTTCCCGTCAGCGTAACAATAGTTCCCCGCGGTCCCGAGGCGGGTTGCATACTGGTAATTTCAGGTTCGGCAACTGTTACCGGATCATCATCTTTTTTACAACCCGAAACAAGCAGTAGCAAGGGGACGATCATCCCGGTGAAAAAGGAAAGAAAATGTTTCATGATACATAAATTTATGCAATAAAAAGCCTGGTTATTTGAATACAAATATACATTAAATGGAAAGAAGACAGAAGAAGCAGATAGAAGATAGTAGATGGATAAATGAGGAAAACAGGAGAACAACAACGTTTCGCTGGCCCCATCCTTTTCAGTACCTTTGCCGGAATCGTGGAACCGTTATCACTGGAACAGATCAAGCAGCCCATCGCTGTTGAGATGAAAGAATTTGAGATCAAATTCCGCGAATCTATGCGAAGCAATGTTTCACTGCTCGACAAGATTATGCATTACATAGTGAAACGGAAAGGCAAACAGCTCCGGCCCATGTTTGTTTTTCTTTCAGCGGGTATCTGCGGAGGTATCAGTGAATCCACATACCGGGGCGCTTCCCTAATCGAGCTGCTGCATACAGCCACGCTGGTGCACGACGATGTGGTGGATGATTCCAATATGCGCCGGGGTTATTTCTCTGTAAATGCTCTTTGGAAAAATAAAATTGCCGTGCTGGTGGGTGATTACCTGCTTTCCAAAGGATTGTTACTCGCTGTAGGGCGGAAGGATTTCAACCTCCTGGGAATCGTATCAGATGCAGTGAAAGAAATGAGCGAGGGTGAGCTGCTCCAGATCGAAAAGGCACGCAGACTGGATGTGGATGAAACAATATATTATGAAATCATCCGCCAGAAAACAGCAACGCTTATCGCAGCCTGTTGCGCCGTGGGCGCCTCTTCGGCCGGAAGCGATGAAGCCGGAGTAGCGTGTATGCGGGAATTCGGTCAGTTGATCGGCATTGCTTTCCAGATTAAGGATGATCTTTTTGATTATGAGCTGAACAATAAAACCGGGAAGCCTTCCGCTATCGATATAAAAGAAAGCAAACTCACATTGCCACTCATACGGTCGCTTGCTGTTGCCTCGAATACGGAAAAACGTATCATCATTAACAACATCAAAAACCACAGTGATGATGTGCGAAAGGTAAAAGAAGTGCTGGATTTTGTCAATGAAAAAAACGGCATCGGCTATGCCAAGGAACGTATGGGTGAATACCGTGATAAAGCACTCACGCTGCTTTGCAATTATGAAAACAGCGCATACAAAACGTCACTCACCGACCTGGTTCATTTTACAATTGAACGCGAGCATTAGATAACGGCATGGACAGGGTGGTTAAAAACATTTTCCGCTTTTCCATGCTCATGCTGTTCGTCACAGCCTGGCTGGTCATCATCACACCAATACTTTCTTTCAACAGTCTCCTGTACCCGGTGCGTATCGATTCAACCTATTTGAGCCAACAGCAGCTGCTTTATGAAAAAAAGCTTACTGATGACAAAAGCAGCCGACGGGAAGTATTTATTTTTTCACCGGAACAGGTTGCGGTTCCATATATGGACATACGTTATACACTTCGCGACAGCGTACAACTTCGTGGATGGATGGCATTGGATACATTACATACCCAGTCTCCACTGTTGCTGATCATTCCCGATATTACGGAGGGCGCTATAGATTATATTCCGGCCATGAAAGAATTCTGCGACCGTGGTTTCAATGTTTGTGTTATAAACCTTCGCGGCCAGGGCAATAGTGAAGGTAACTTCTACACTCCCGGAATTGCATCGGTCAATGATATAAAACAACTGGTTACTGATCTTCGGAAAATGCCTTTTATCAGTCACGTTGCCATGTTTGGTAATGGTACCGGTGCCGGTATTGTGATTAAAGCCAATTCTGATTCCGCTCTTGCGGAAGTGTTGATTCTGCAAAATCCGCCGGTAAGTCTTAGCAACTATTTCCGGGATAAGGCAGTGGAAGAATGGGGAGAATTCATAAAACCATTATTACCGGCGTTGATCCGTTCCTATGAAGATAAAACGGGTATAGCACTGAAGACTTATAATTATCTCGACCTTGTCGCAAAAATTAAGGTTCCACAAATGATGGTGACCGCTAATTTTATGTCAACACGAGTCATGGAAGCAACCGTGTCTGTATACAACGCTACCACATACTTTAAAAAACGACTGTATGTTGACGCTCCTTCTTTCATGAAAAATAGTTCCAGTGTAAATGATAAGGGGTACTACGACCGCATCGCGGCATTCATTCACATTTCTCTTCCATCCAAAACAAAGAAAAGCCGGTTCAGGCGTTTTGCAGAAGCAGAATTGACTCCTGAAATTCAGCGTGTTAATTAAAGTGATGCGGCTGCCCTGTAGCGGGTCTTTTTTGTAAATTTGGATGATAAGAAAAAACTAAGTCAGCAGTCAGCAGTCAGCAGTCAGCAGTCAGCAGTCAGCAGTCGGCAGTCGGCAGTCAGCAGTCGGCAGTTAGCAGTTAACAGTCAGCATTCAACCGGCTAGCGAATGCAGTCGCGTAAGTCCGACCACCTTTGTGCGCTTCGGGAAGACAGATAGCAGTTCCAAAAACATCTTAACTCAACAACTCAATAACTCAATAACTCAAAAACTCAACAACTCGTCAACACAAAAACACATTTGATCAAGAAAGAATCCATTGACGTTATTCTCGACACCGCCCGTATTGATGAGGTCGTGGGAGATTTTGTTTCTCTTAAACGAAGAGGCGTGAACCTGATCGGCCTCTGCCCTTTTCATAATGAGAAGACACCTTCATTTAATGTTTCTCCCACCCGTGGAATTTATAAATGCTTTGGTTGTGGCAAAGCTGG
>JANWID010000193.1 GCA_025450095.1 Bacteroidia bacterium
GCAAAAATATTGGCATCTTCATAAATCGTACGATCCTGAATGACGGTTTTACCTGACTTCATGATTTTCGCAACCTGGCTAAAGCGCGAATTCAGGAAAAATATCTGGAGGTTGAACGACCATCGTTGCATGTCCTCGTAAAAATCATTCAGGTATGGATTATCATCAACATCCTCATAATGAGGTTCCCATTTAAATTGTTTAGCCAACAATGTGGTCAGTGTTGTTTTTCCGGATCCGATATTTCCGGCTACCGCTATATGCATAAATACGAGGTTAGTAGAGGGGTTAAAAAGGGTGCACTAAAGTACAAATTATCCTTACAAAATCAGTAGCTGTATATTTTCAGGGTATTTAGTGTCTTAATAAAAATCCGGTTCCCTTCTACTCTGCAAGCATCATTGAGGTGGTTTTCAGGAAGTAAAAACCTTGATATTTTTCCTGTTCGGATGCTGATTTTCACCATACCATTATTTTCCTTGTATAAGATATCATCACCATTGGCCTGGACTGGCATATCGGGGAGCATCTGGATTGTTTTGAAGTACGTGCCAAAACGGTCGAACACCATAAGCCCGTATCCACGTGCAACCAGGACGATCCAATCGCCGCTATCGACCAGGTATATACCATCGATTTCGCTGGATGTAACCTGCCGGTACGGCGTTCCGTCAGCAATAATAGAAAGCTGGTCATTTATTTTCCGGATCTGTTTCATCACCGGGTCGGTGATCCAGTATCCCTGTTCGCGTGATGAACAGATCACATTTACGTAAGGAATTCCAGGGAATGATAAATCGATGGTTGCATTTGGTGCAAGTGAGGCATCGAGTACAACAGCTTTCGAAAATTCCTTGAATACAACAAGGATTTTCATTGGATTGGTGGCATCCACGTAAGTAATATCTCCAAAGTCACGTGTACTGTATCGTGCAGTTTCAAAGCCTTCTTTATTGTATTTTGTGATATCTCCTTTAGAATAGATATAACTGTTTCCAATGGGATCGGTTGTAAAATTTCCAGTACAGGTTATTGTAAGCAACAACTTGTAATCCTGTGCGGAAGAAAGATATCAGGAAGTAGAGAATAAAAATACCAGCAGTTTAAATTTCATGATGAAAGTTGGGAAGAAAACTGCAAGACATCTTCGACGATTGACCTGTCGTTGGAAAGTCGCGGAACTTTATGCTGACCACCAAGCTTTTCTTTTGACTTCAGCCACCGGTAAAAAGTTTCCCTGGGCATAGCTCTTACAATGGGTGACTTCAGCGCCATATTTTTATAGCGTTTAGCTTCATAATCGGAATTTACATTTTTCAGTTCTTCATCAAGTGCCATTACGAATAATTCCAGGTTGCCTGGTTCGGTATCAAATTCAATCAGCCACTCGTGCGCTCCACTGGAATCATCAGTATAATAAACCGGGCAAGCTGTATATTCTCTGACAACCATCCCGGTTTTCATGCAGGCTCCTGCAATGGCTCGTTCGCTGTTTTCTACGATCAGCTCTTCGCCAAAAGCATTTATGAAATGTGCAGTTCTTCCAGTGATGCGTATACGAAAAGGATATAAAGAAGTAAACGTAACAGTATCCCCTATCTTGTAACGCCAGAGGCCGGCATTTGTGGATATCACGATTGCATAATTTTCATTGAGACAGACCTGGTCGAGTGTAAGTGTTTTCGGATTTTCGGAATCCAATTCACTGATGGGAATAAACTCATAGAAAATTCCATAATCGAGCATAAGTAGCATTTCATCTGAATTACTACGGTCCTGTATACCGAAAAATCCTTCCGACGCATTATACGTTTCGTAATAGTTCATGGAAGAGCTTGGAATAAGATGGCGGAATTGTTCGCGGTATGGTCCAAAATTGACTGCACCATGAATGAATAACTCCAGGTTTGGCCATACTTCGGTGATATTGTTCTTGCCGGTAATTTCAAGTATTCTTCGAAGTAATACCAGGGTCCATGACGGAACTCCGGAAATATTGGTCACATCTTCCCTGCTTGTGGATTCAGCGATCCGTTCAATTTTCTGTTCCCATTCATCCATCAGCGCAATGGATATTTCCGGTGTGCGGAATAGTTGAATCCAGAACGGTAGATTCTGTATCAGTATTGCGGAAAGATCGCCATAAAAAGAATCGTTTTCGAACGAATTAATCTGGTGACTGCCACCCAATGAAAGTAGTTTACCATTGAATAATCCTGTTTCCGGATGATTGTTGCAATAGATTGAGAGCAGATCTTTACCACCTTTGAAATGACATTCTTCAAGCGCTTCATTGGTAACCGGAATGAATTTGCTTTTATCGCTGGTGGTTCCTGATGATTTCGCGAACCATTTCACATCGCTGCTCCATAACAGTCGTTGTTCTCCGTTGCGTAACCTGTTTATATATGATTTTAGACTCTCGTAATCCTGTATCGGAACACGTGACCGGAAATCAGAAATGCTTTTAATGGAGGCATAATCATAATTCTGTCCCCATTCTGAAAACCGCCCGGCATGGATCAGTTTCCTGAATACCTCATCCTGAACCTCCATGGGATACTTGATAAACAGCTCCATCTGGTGGATCCGTTGCTTCATTATCCAGGAAAATATGGAGTTAATGATCGGCATATACGTAGCGTTCTTTTCAAAAATACGTTAAATAACCGGATTACACAACAAACAAAATGTTTCGGATCCAACTACAAAAGTTCATATTAAATTTACAGAAAATCAGATTGAAATTGTTCGTTCAGCTGCGGTGTTACGGTTGGCAAAATGTTTTGTAACCGCTTCCAGGGGTAATGTGTTAAAGGTCATCGCACGGGTAAGGAGACCTTTCCGTGCCACACAAACTCCATAATACATATCCTGGATACCTCCAGTATGATGTGCATCAGGATTGACAGAGATCAAAACATTTTTGGAAAGCGCATAACGAATCCAGCGCCAGTCGAGATCGAGCCGGTAAGGGTGCGCGTTCAACTCAATGATCACCCCGTATTGCGAACATGCATCAATAACTTTTTTATGATCGATTGGATAACCTTTGCGGGCGAGCAGTAACCGGCCAGTCGGATGGCCGAGAATGGTTGTAAAAGGATTCGAGATGGCTTTCAACAGACGCTCCGTAGCTTTTTCTTCAGTCATTTTTAATCCGGAATGAACTGAAGCTACAATGAAATCAAATGAGCTCAGCACATTATCAGAATAATCAAGACTTCCGTCTGATAAAATATCCGATTCGATTCCTTTAAAAATCCTGAAAGGAGAAAGTTCAGCGTTCAACCTGTCAATTTCTTCATGCTGTTGTGCTACACGTTCAGCATGGAGACCATTTGCATAAAAAGCACTTTTGCTGTGATCACATATGCCCAGGTATTCGTAGCCTGCATCTTTACAGGCTAACGCCATATCCCGAAGCGAATGTAATCCATCACTCCAGGTACTGTGATTATGAAGACAACCCCTAAGGTCACCCGGTTGCAACAGCTCCGGTAGCTGCTTGTTAAACGAAAGTGAAATCTCATCCAACCCTTCTCTTAATTCCGGTTCGATGAATTGCATTCCCATTTTCTCAAATATGGCTTCTTCAGAAGGATAATTTTCTTCCGGAGGCAGTAGTTCTAACATTTTCAAATGACTTTCATTTGCAGTAGTCATGAACAATCTGTAATAAAATTCTTCAGGTTTACTGTATTGAATCAAAACCGGGGTACCTTCCGGGGTATGAAATTTAGTATTCCCTTCTGAGGATACGAGATCGGTTATACCTGACAGAATCACCTGGGCTAACTGCAGGGTGGCCTTTTCCGGATCAGCACAGCCTGCCAGGATTTCAATTTGTCGTAGTACTTCGCATTTTCTTCGTATATCCCCTGTTAGTGATACATTGGAAAATAATCCCGATTGTTCAAGCTGTTTTACAAGGGCAAGCGCCGTTTTTTCAAGAGCGGCAAAATGAAATAATCCCTGTGTGATCATGGAGTATTCGATAGCGATTCGAACCTGTTCCTGTGTTTTTGCACCAAAGCCTTTCAGTTCCACCAACCGGTTTTCATTGCAGGCATAAAGTAGTTCGCCGGGGTTTTCAATACCCATCTCCTTCCATAACAATGCAGTCTTTTTCGGACCAATGCCTTTGATGCGCATCATTTGAACCACTCCTTCCGGTGTCTCTTTAATATAATTTTCGTATTCAGGTAATGTTCCGGTTTCCAGTATGGCGGCAACTTTAAGGCTGATACTTTTACCAATACCCTTTAGCTGTTCCATTTGCTCTAATGTAAATCCGGTGAGCTGGGATTCCAGCCGTGATATAACAAAAGCAGCGTTTGTGAGTGATTTTACCTTAAACTCATTAACTCCATGCAGCTCCATCAGACGGGCTGTTTCAGAAATAATGTTTGCTATTTCACGGTTGTTCATTGTGTAACGAATATACGAATGGGCTTCACCCTACGAATCTACGAATACAAGAATCGTAATGATTATCTTAATTCAAAACCATAAAATGTCCGGGCCTGTATGCCTTGTAGTTTTTTCAGATTCTCACCTGTTTTATAAATGGAATAAAAATCACCCATTTTATTTTTCATCCAGACGGATTCAGCATCACCCGATAGTTCTTCCACAAGTTGTACGAAAGCTTCCTTTTGTTCGGGGAGCTCAACGATACGGTAATTTGTTATACCTGCTTTTTTTGCCGCAATAGCAATTGCATCATCCATTCCGCCCAGGACATCCACAAGTCCAATCCGCAGTGCGTCTGTACCCGACCAGACTCTGCCCTGACCAAGCGAGTCAATGGTTTCAACAGGAATTTTTCTTCCATCAGATACCCTTTTTGTAAAAGTCTGGTAGATCTGTTCTATGGAACCCTTGATGATGTTTTTTTCTTGTTCGTTCAAAGGGCGGAAAGGTGTTCCTATATCCGCATAGGGTGAGGTTTTATACGAGTCGAATGTAATTCCCAACGAATTATTCATCATCTTCTGTGTATTGAAAATTAAACCAAATACACCGATAGAGCCGGTCAGTGTGGTAGGTTGTGCTACAATTGTATCGGCTGCACAGCTTATATAATATCCTCCTGAAGCTGCCAGATCACCCATCGAAACGATGACCGGTTTAACTTTTTTGCACAAATCAACTTCACGCCATATCACTTCGGAGGCAAGCGCGTCACCGCCCGGAGAATTGACCCGTAATACAACCGCTTTTATCTTGTCATTTTCCCTTGCTTTACGGATGGTTTCAGATAATTTTTCAGAACCAATTTCATCCTGGTCACCTTTGCCTCTGACTATTGTTCCGAATGCGTATATAACCGCAATTCTGTCGCGTGTAAATTCCTTTTCGGGTCCGGGGTCCTTAGCATCAGTATATCTTTTCAGGGAAACCAGTTTGAGTTCATCACTGTTTTCAATGCCTGCTTCTTTCTTCAGCTTTTCAAGAAACTCATCCATATACCCGATCTTATCAACAATTTTAAGTCGCAGTGCATCCTCTGCTGTGCGGATGCTGAAACTATCGGCGATCTGCTGCAGATCCGTTGCACTTATTTTACGGGAAGCTGCAATGGATTCCCGGTAGCGGTTCCACAGCGCGTTTACATATGTAGCTACCTGTTCCCTGTTTTCGTCACTCATCTTATCAAGAATCAGTGGTTCGATTGCGCTTTTGAATTTACCATGACGGATTACCTGGGGTTCTATCTCCAGTTTTTCCAGGGTGCCTTTGAAAAAGGGAATTTGTGCAACGAATCCATTCAGTTCTACTATACCCTCCGGGTTGACCCAAACCTGGTCAGCTACTGAAGCAAGCAGGTATGCTCCCTGGGAATAATAATCGGAGTATGCATATATGAATTTTTTGCTTTTCTTAAAATCAAGGAGTGCATTCCGAATTTCCTCAACGGAAGCGAGACCGCCCGCTAACCCCGAAAGATCGAGATAAATTCCCTTGATCTTAGAGTCATTCGATGCCTTCCTGATATTTTTAAGAATATCATTCAGTCCGGGTTGTGCTCCCGAACGCATGCCGGCAAAATTGAAATTTTCGAAAGGGTTATCCGAACTCCGTTCCCGGATCGGTGCCTTGAAGAAAACATGCAGTACCGATGCTTCATCAATGATAATTTCACGTTCATCCGCAGAAGATGCTATAGCAGCAATCACTCCTATCACGATAACGGTCAGCAACACCGCACCGAGAATATATCCCAGTAGTGAGGCGAACATAAACTTGAAGAATTGTTTCATAATTTATTTTTAAATCAATGTGTAATACCATGCAATTATAGTAAAAGTGCAGGTTAAATGATAAACCTGAGTAATTTTGACATATGGAACGGAAGCCGGTACCAGTGGCACTCATGCTTGGAGGGAACCAGGGCGATACCCTGGAAACATTCGATCTTGCAAGAAAGTATGTGTCTGACCGGGCTGGTGAGATCATTGCAATCTCCGGAATTTATCTATCGGCACCATGGGGAAAAGAAGATCAGCCATGGTTTAAAAACCAGGCATTGATCATTGAAACCATTCTGAAACCCCTGGAATTATTGAGTGCAACCCACGAAATTGAAATTTTTTTAGGCAGAGTTAAAGGAGAAAAAAACGGACCACGCAGGATCGATATCGATATTTTACTTTATGATGCGGCTATTGTTGCGGAAGCCGAGCTGATCATACCCCATCCCAGGATGCATCTGCGGAAATTTAACCTCGAACCGTTGTCAGAAATCGCCGGTTACTGGATTCACCCGATACTCAGACAAACGGTGGATGTACTGAATACTTCCTGCAAAGATACCCTGGTTGTTAAACGCATGATACCGGATGCAGCTGAATAAAAAGTTTAAGTATATCGCCATTGAAGGTAATATCGGTGCCGGGAAAACATCACTTGCACGACGTATTGCCACGGACACGGGGAGTAACCTGTTGCTTGAAGAATTCGCTGAAAACACATTTCTCCCTCAGTTTTACAAAGAACCTTCGCGATATGCATTCCCTCTGGAGTTGTCGTTCCTGGCCTCACGATACCAACAGCTGAAAAAATTCTTTGAGCAGAAGCCACAAGTACCAGTGGTATCAGATTATCATTTCATCAAGTCATTTTTATTTGCTGGTTATAACCTGGGCGTTGATGAGCTTGAGTTATTCAAATCATTTTACGATATCCTTTCAACACATATACCTGAACCGGATATTGTCATTTATCTTGATCCGGGTATTGAACAACTGCAAAAAAATATTCACAAAAGGGGCCGGATTTTTGAAGCCGATATCACGAAAATTTATCTTGATGGCATTCAAAAAGCATATCAGAATCTGATGAAAAAACATCCCTTTTCGGAGCTCATAATGATCTCCTCCGAAAATGTGGATTTTGTTAACAATGAAAACGATTATCTTTTAATAATCAATAAATTAACATAGCACTTTTAATTCAGTTATTTGTTAATTAAATTTGATTTGGCTTTATGATGTATGCAAACAA
>JANWID010000194.1 GCA_025450095.1 Bacteroidia bacterium
GATTTTCAATCAAAATTCAGTTTAGAAAGAGTAAAAATTGCCTGGTTTAGTCTAGCGCCGGGTAGAGGCAGTGTCAACTATTTAAAAATTAAAGAAATATGGAAGTTTTACTTCAGGAAAACAAAGATAGGTTTGTTCTCTTACCTATTAAATACCCGGAAATATGGAAGATGTATAAGAAGCATGAGGCATCTTTCTGGACGGCAGAGGAAATTGATCTTTCACCGGATCTGAAGGACTGGGAGCGCATCAACAGCGATGAACAACATTTTATTAAACATGTGCTGGCTTTTTTCGCAGCAAGCGATGGTATCGTTAATGAAAACCTGGCGGTGAATTTCATGAAGGAAGTACAACTTCCGGAAGCACGTTGCTTTTATGGCTTCCAGATCATGATTGAAAACATACATTCGGAAACTTATTCTTTACTGATCGATACATATATAAAGGATCCGGTAGAAAAAAACCGATTATTCAATGCTATTGATACAGTGCCCTGCGTTCAAAAGAAAGCACAGTGGGCGCTGCGCTGGATCAATAGTGGCAGCTTTGCTGAACGACTGGTAGCATTTGCCGCGGTAGAAGGCATTTTCTTTTCAGGAAGCTTCTGTTCAATATTCTGGTTGAAGAAACGCGGACTCATGCCCGGACTCAGCTTTTCGAATGAGTTAATTTCAAGAGATGAAGGTCTCCATTGTGATTTCGCTTGTCTATTATATGGTATGCTGGAAACAAAGCTGACCCGCGAACGCGTTACTGAAATTATCCGTGATGCAGTAAAAAATGAACATGAATTTGTTACCGATGCGTTGCCGGTATCACTCATTGGTATGAATGCAAAATTAATGTGTCAGTATATTGAGTTTGTCGCCGACCGGTTACTGGTGGCTTTGGGTTATTCCAAAATTTACAACGCGACAAATCCGTTTGATTTCATGGAAACAATTTCGCTTCAGGGGAAAACAAATTTCTTTGAGAAGCGAGTTGCCGAATACCAGAAAGCGGGTGTGATGAATACCAAGGAACAGCAGGAATTCAAGCTGGATGAGGATTTCTAGACAATGAAATAAAATGATGGCAAAAGCACAGTTGTTTAAAATTAAGTTAATAACTAGATCGCCAGGGATGTTTTGCCGCCATTTTTATTTAGCACATTAGCATACACACTTAACAGTTTTATTAGTACCCGGAGTACCGGTTTACCGGTGGCTGAAAATGTCACCGACTGCTACGCCGACCCTTGTTCACAAGAAATATTATTTATAACAGCCAAATTAATAACAGCCAATGTTTGTAATCAAAAGAGATGGTAAGAAGGAAACTGTCAAGTTTGACAAGATTACTTCGCGAATTCAACGACTGTGCTACGGCCTGTCTGTACACGTTGAGCCGGTTCAGGTTGCCATAAAGGTCATCGAAGGAATTTACGATGGCGTAACAACAAGCCAGCTGGACAATCTCGCCGCTGAAACAGCCGCGTCATTAACAACCAAGCATCCGGATTATGCGTTATTGGCATCCCGCATTGCTATTTCCAACCTGCACAAAAACACCAAGAAATTATTTTCGGAAACCATGGCGGATCTGTATAACTACGTAGATCCGCGTACAGGTTTGAAAGCATCACTGCTTGCCGACGATGTATATAATGTAATTCATGAGCATGCAGGCCTGCTCGATTCCACTATAATATATGACCGTGATTTCGGTTACGATTATTTTGGATTCAAGACGCTTGAAAAATCTTATCTACTAAAGTTAAACGGTCATGTTGTAGAGCGCCCGCAGCATATGCTCATGCGTGTTGCCATCGGAATTCACAAAGAAGATGTAGACTCCGCAATTGAAACATACAACCTGATGAGTGAACGTTGGTTTACTCACGCGACTCCAACTCTCTTCAATGCCGGAACACCGAAGCCACAGCTTTCTTCCTGTTTCCTGCTTACAATGAAAGGTGACAGCATCGACGGAATTTATGATACACTGAAACAATGCGCACAGATTTCTCAATCTGCAGGAGGCATCGGCCTTAGCATTCATAATATTCGCGCAACAGGTTCATATATCCGCGGCACGAATGGTACCAGCAACGGTATTGTTCCCATGTTACGTGTATTTAATGATACTGCACGATACGTTGACCAGGGTGGTGGAAAACGTAAAGGATCATTTGCAATTTACCTTGAGCCCTGGCATGCCGATATATTTGAATTCCTTGAATTGAAAAAAAATCATGGTAAGGAAGAACTACGTGCACGTGATTTATTTTATGCACTCTGGGTTCCTGATTTATTCATGAAACGAGTGGAAGCAGAAGGTGATTGGTCATTGTTCTGTCCAAATGAATCACCGGGACTTGCCGATTGTTATGGAGCGGAATTCGAAGTGTTATACGAAAACTATGAGCGCGCAGGAAAAGCACGGAAAGTAGTTAAGGCGCGCGAACTGTGGACTGCCATACTGGAATCACAAATTGAAACCGGAACACCATACATGCTCTATAAGGATGCATGCAATGAAAAATCAAACCAGAAGAACCTGGGTACAATTAAAAGTTCAAACCTGTGCACTGAGATCGTTGAGTACACCGCGGACGACGAGGTAGCGGTTTGCAACCTTGCATCCATTTCGTTGCCACGTTTTGTTATCGATGGAAAATTCGATCATCAGAGATTATTTGAAATTACTTATGTGGTAACTAAAAACCTGAACAAGATCATTGATGTAAATTATTATCCTGTTCCGGAAGCACGAAATTCCAATATGAGGCACCGCCCGATCGGTATCGGTGTGCAGGGACTTGCCGATGCATTTATCCTGATGCGGATGTCATTCGAATCGGAAGAAGCACGTATGCTAAACCGTGAGATTTTTGAAACCATCTATTACGCGGCGATGACTGCTTCAAAAGATCTGGCGAAACTAAACGGGCATTATGAATCGTTTCCCGGCTCACCGCTTTCAAAAGGAATATTCCAG
This sequence comes from Bacteroidia bacterium, assembly GCA_025450095.1. The sequence continues at coordinate 2,983 of JANWID010000194.1, forward strand.
TTCGATATGTGGAAGGTGACTCCTTCGGCACGTTGGGAATGGGATGTGCTTCGTGAAGAAGTAATAAAACATGGCGCTAGAAACAGCCTGCTGCTTGCACCAATGCCAACAGCTTCCACTTCCCAGATCCTGGGCAATAACGAATGCTTCGAAGCTTACACTTCAAATATTTATACCCGCAGGGTTTTATCCGGAGAATTCGTTGTAGTGAATAAACACCTGCTGCTTGATCTTGTGAACATGGGAATCTGGAACAACGACCTTAAGAATAAAATAATGGCCAGTAACGGCTCCGTGCAAACGATTGATGAAATACCTGATAATATCAAGGAATTGTATAAAACAGTTTGGGAAATAAAACAGCGTGCAATCATTGATATGGCTGCTGACCGCGGAGCTTTTATCTGCCAGAGCCAGTCGCTGAATGTATTTATTCCCAATGCCAATTTCGCCAAGCTAAGCTCCATGCATTTTTATGCCTGGAAAAAAGGACTTAAAACCGGAATGTATTATCTGCGCACCAAGGCAGCTGTTGATGCCATTAAGTTTACAGTAGATAAAAGCTACCTGGATGTGTCTAACGGAAAAGAACATATCAATGTCAACATTGCTCCGAAAGTGATTAATGAAACCGCCATGGCTGAAGTAAGCTGCAGCATCGATAATCCTGATGACTGCATAGCCTGCGGTAGCTAAACTCTCCCGATAAATTAAGAAAAACCCCGGACTCAATACCGGGGTTTTTCTATTAATAACCGTTAAATTAGCTGATATAAAATCAGGGAATGCCAATGCAGCAAAGTGAAGATATGACCTTTATTGCCAAAACTATTTTTGGCCTGGAAGAAGTTCTCGCAGGTGAATTGAACAAGCTGGGTGCACGGGAAGTAGAGCAATTAAACCGGGCTGTAAAATTCGTGGGAGATAAGGGAATGCTTTACAAAGCGAATCTGGGTTTGCGAACCGCGCTCCGGATTTTGGTGCCGGTAGCAACGTTTGAAGTGCGTGATGAATCGGATTTCTACAAAGAAATAATGAATATCGACTGGGATCAATTTATGGATGTTGATGATACCCTGGCCGTAGATACTGTGTTGGGCACCGATTTATTTTCTCACAGCCACTTCATCTCACAGAAAACAAAAGATGCCATTGCCGATCAGTTCCGCTTAAAGTATGATCGACGTCCCAGCGTTGATCTGGATCAGCCTCAGTTACGCATTCATATTCATATTGCCGATACTACCTGCCAGGTATTACTCGACAGTTCTGGCGAAAGCCTGCATAAAAGAGGTTACCGGGGTCCGACAAATCTTGCTCCCATCAATGAAGTGCTTGCAGCCGGAATGGTATTGCTTTCGGGTTGGGACAGAGTAAGTCCTTTGGTTGATCCGATGTGTGGTTCCGGAACCATTCTTATTGAAGCCGCCATGATCGCCGCAGGAATTCCACCCGGTTACTATCGTTCTTCGTTTGGATTTATGCGATGGAAAAAATATCTGCCATATGATAACGAGTTATGGGAAACTATTTACAACGCAGCAATAAGCCGGATATCTTCTAAAGAAGTTTCAATTATTGGTGGAGAACTATCGCATCATGTTTGTCGTAAAGCAAAGGAAAATGTTAAGCTTGCAAGGGTAGAGGATATGGTTACCATTAAGGAAAGCGACATCACTGAATTTATTCCTCCTGAAGGAAACGGAATCGCAATTTTGAATCCTCCCTATGGAGAACGAATGAACCAGGATGATCTTACCTTACTTTATAAAAGTATCGGCGATGCATTTAAAAAAAATTTTACCGGTTACAGTTGCTGGTTGATCACTTCTAATATGGAAGCTTTGAAACATGTCGGCCTTCGCCCTTCCAGGAAAATTAAAATTTTTAACGGCCCGCTGGAATGTCGTTATGTAAAATATGAAATGTACAGGGGGACGAAAAAGATTCATAAGCTGAATCGTGAAAATGCTGATCCTGGAAAAGAATGAACTCAAGTTCCGAATCGCACTGGTGTTTCGGAATCAACAGATGTTACAATTTAGGTTACAAGTACATCCTCGGATTGCAAATCCTCAGATTTCTTCGCCCGGAATTGCAAATCCCGGACGGCCATTGATTTAAATTAATGAATAGTACAAGCAACAATTTAAATATAGCCAAAGCATGGCTAAAGGCATTCAATCAGCATGATCTTGAAAATCTGCTTTCATTGTACGATGACAACGCAGTTCATTATAGTCCCAAATTAAAAATTCGCCACCCTGAAACTAACGGCTTGATTTCCGGAAAGCAGGCATTGCGTGAATGGTGGCAGGATGCTTTTGAACGATTACCTCAACTCACATACCAGGAGCAAACACTCACAGCAGATGAAAATCGCGTTTTTATGGAATATTTGCGATTGGTGCCTAGAGAAGAAAATACGAATGTCGCTGAAGTCCTTGAAATAAAAAATGGATTGATTGTTTCATCGAGAGTTTATCATGGGTGAATGATTGATGCTCTATCTCGTCTTCGCATGGAGAGTCACAATCACTCACGAAGTAAACCAACGAAGAATTAGCCATTCTGTAATAAACCCAATTGCAAAACCCGTATAAATTTGCGCCGATGTATGTGCACCAAGTTGCATTCTGGCAGTTCCCAGGAATCCGGAAAGAATAATAATTCCTACAATAATTAATTCCAACCCGGCATTCAACACCTGCGATAATCCGAACATCATTCCGGTTAAACCACCTATGCCGATCATATGTATGCTCACTTTCCAGCGAAAACTCAGGAGCCATGCAATGATTACGGTAATGGCAGCTCCCAATACCATCAGGCTTAACATTCGTGGTACCGGTAAACGGAGCAGCAGGTAATAACAAATCAGATAACAAACGGAAGCTGCAAGAAATGGAATTCTTCGTTCTGCAACAGTTTCCATTTCAAATGACCGGATCCTGCCTTTTTGTAACAGTATCATTGCAGTGAGTACAGGGAATGCCGCGGTTGTCAGAAATACGAGCGAAAAAATTATTCGTTGAAGCTGCGGTGAAACACTGTATGCGATGTACGTATTCAGCTGCATAACCAATATCACTGCATACAGTGGCATCAATAACGGATGCAGTACATATGATAAAAATCGGCTTAACAATGGTGGCATAAATTTCGACAATCAAAATATTGCCGGGAAAGTGAAACGCAAGCTGCGAGGTATTATGATGGCATAATTCCCAATGGAATCCCCTTCGCTTCTGAATCGTTATTCTTTGTAGTAAGAGTTTGTTTTTTCAGAAGCGAAGGAGGATTATAACTCTTTTCTTAACCTGGCGACGGGAATGCCCAATTGTTCCCGGTATTTTGCAATAGTTCTCCGGGCTATATTATATCCCTTATCATTCAACAGCTTCATCAGTTTTTCGTCCGGAAGCGGTTTGTGCTTGTCTTCAGCGCTAATGTAATCGCTCAGGATCTTTTTTACTTCTCTGCTGGAAACTTCTTCACCGCTGTCGGTCGACAATGCTTCTGAGAAAAAGCTTTTCAGAAGAAAGGTTCCGAACGGAGTCTGAACATATTTGCTATTTGCCACACGGGAAATAGTAGAAATATCAAGCCCGACAATATCAGCAATATCTTTTAAGATCATAGGCCGGAGTTTTTTTTCATCGCCATCAAGAAAATATTCTTTCTGGTAATTCATGATAGCATCCATAGTTCGGATCAATGTGAGCTGACGCTGGCGAATAGCATCGATAAACCATTTTGCGGCATCCAGCTTTTGTTTGACGAACATCATGGCATCGCGGCTGGCTTTGTTGGTACGGGAATCTTTTGAATACGTCTCCAGCATTTCATTGTATTGCCTGCTGATGCGAAGGTCCGGTGCATTCCTTGAATTAAGAGTTAGCTCCAGTACGTTATCGCTATTAGAAATTAGAAAATCCGGAACAACATGTTGTGATGACCTGGGTTCATCAGAATAACTTCCACCGGGCCGGGGATTCAGATGGAGAATTTCATTTACAGCTCGTTTTAATTCATCAGGAGCCAGGTTCAGTGTCCTTTCAATTTTTTCATAATGTTTCTTCGAAAATTCATCCATATAATCACCGATGATTTTCCGGGCCAGCAAAATATCCTGGTTGTGGTCTGCTTTACGGTCAAGTTGTAACAGCAGGCATTCCTGGAGATCACGTGCACCAACGCCAGCAGGATCGAAAGTTTGAATCACTTTAAGTATTTCCAGTAGCTCTTCCTCACTTGTTTCCACATTTTGGGAAAATGCCAGGTCATCTACCATCGATCGTAGTTCACGTCGCAGGTAACCGTCATCATCCAGGCTTCCGATAATATGGGATGCGATCAGGTAGTGTTTGTCATCAAAATCACACAGGCCCATCTGATTCAAAAGCATTTCATGAAAAGTGTTTCCTACACTCAGCGGGATTTCATTCCGTTCTTCATCGGGAGAAGTATTATTTACATTCAGCTTATAATAGGGTTCATCATCCTGGATGTATTCAGAGATATCAAAATCATCTTCTTCACGTTCTTTTTCCTTGACCTCTCCGTTATCATCGAATTCGCTTTCGGTATCATTCAGTTCATCCTGTGTTTCATCTGTAGTTTCATTTTCATCGGCTTCCGCACCTTCTTCCAATGCAGGATTAATTTCAAGTTCTTCTTTTATCCGTTGCTCAAGTGCAACAGTAGGAACCTGAAGCAGCTTCATCAGCTGAATCTGTTGGGGAGAAAGTTTCTGCAGAAGCTTTTGTGACAGGGATTGCTTAAGCATAAGAAAATTTTATTCTAAAATAAGGAAAGTAAATATCAATATTCATTTTATTTATCAGATTCTTGCAGAATTCAGTTAAAATTCTGCGTTCAAAGGAGTTCTCGGGAAAGGAATTACGTCTCTGATATTATTCATTCCTGTAATAAACAGGATGAGCCTTTCAAATCCCAGGCCAAAGCCAGAGTGGGGAACAGTTCCGAATTTCCGGGTTTCAAGATACCACCAGAGGCTTTCCTGGTGTATATCCATCTCTTTTATACGTTCCAGGAGCTTATCGTAATTTTCTTCCCGTTGTGATCCTCCTACAATTTCCCCAATACCCGGGAATAATACATCCATGGCACGAACCGTTTTTCCATCTGTATTCTGCTTCATGTAAAACGCCTTGATCTGTTTGGGATAATCGAACAGGATTACGGGTTTTTTAAAATGCTTTTCTACAAGATAACGTTCGTGTTCCGACTGGAGATCTGTTCCCCAATCTACTTTAAATTCAAATTTTTGATTTGAATTTTTTAATATTTCCACAGCTTCTGTATATGATAAACGCATAAATGAATCGCTGAGTATTCCATTCAATCTCGTCAGCAATTCATTATCGTACATCTTGCAAAGAAACTCCAAATCATCTTTGCAATTATCAAGTGCATACTGAACCAGGTATTTGAGCATATCCTCCACCAGGTCCATATTATCGGGCAATTCATAAAAAGCCATTTCTGGTTCTATCATCCAGAATTCAGCAAGGTGTCGCGCTGTATTGGAATTTTCGGCGCGAAACGTTGGACCGAATGTATAAACCAGTCCTAGTGCAGTTGCACCCAATTCTCCTTCGAGCTGTCCGCTTACAGTGAGATTGGTTTCCTTTCCGAAAAAATCTTCACTATAATTTACACTTCCATCCTGATTTTTAGGAGGATTAATTGCATCGAGTGTTGTAACACGAAACATCGCTCCGGCACCTTCTGCATCAGAGCCTGTGATGACAGGAGTATGGAGGTAATAAAAATTACGGTCGTTAAAATATTTGTGAATGGCGAATGACATGGCGTGCCGGATGCGAAATATCGCTCCAAAAGTGTTGGTCCGGGGTCGTAGGTGAGCTATTTCACGCAGGAATTCAAGCGAATGTCCTTTTTTCTGCAACGGATAAACTTCCGGATCGGCTTCACCATAAACTTCTATCTGAGTTGCCTGAATTTCCACCGGCTGACCAGAGCCCTTCGACTCTACCAATGTCCCTGTTACAGCCAATGAGGAACCCGTGTTTATTTTTTTTATCAGATCTTCATTAAAAACGTTAGGGTCGGCTACAACCTGGATATTATGCAGTGTGCTTCCGTCATTTACAGCTATGAAAATAACATTCTTATTACCTCTCCTTGTTCTGACCCATCCTTTGATGAGAAGCTGCTGGTTGTCTGGTTTGGTTTGAAGTGCTTCTTTTACTAAAACCCGTTTCATATAAAAACCCCATTTTTTCGGGAATGCAAAATTCGGTGTTTTAAGCGAAGTTGACAAGGGCTTTACCGGGGTACCCTTACTTATTAGTTTTTTACAAACGAAAACCGGTGAACCGAGCCATTTTTGAGATTAAGTTCTGAAAAATAAATTCCCGGTGCCCATGAATCCACATTGATCCGGTATGAAGTAACTGCATTTCCGGATCCAGGATTTTTATAAATCTCACGTCCCATAGAATCAAATATTGTGATACCATATAAAGTAGCTGAAGCATTTACAGCAAGGAAATCACTACAGGGATTCGGATAAACAGAAACCGATATGCTACCTGCTGATTCTGGTGTACCAGTTAAGCCATTCAAATCTGTTTTCAAAAGATAAAAATCGTCATCAGTTGTTGTAGCTCTTCCTCCAACCAGGTAACCACCTCCTGGTGCTTCCAGGATGGTATATCCCATATCAATACCCGGGAATCCATATTCACGTTGCCACAAAAGATTTCCCAGCGTATCCATTTTTATCAGTGCTACGTTGAGTGGATCTATACCATTACTGGCAGAGTTACTATAGCCTGTCCCGACAAAATCACCGGAGCTGTCTTGAAGCACATCGAATAGCGCATCAGTTCCGGCACCGCCGAATGTATAACTCCATAATTGTTCGCCCAGGGGACTAACAGCTGAAATAAAGAAATCGAATGGTGAAAACTGGTAGATCTCGGTTTCTCCGAAAAAAACAATATTGCCTGATTGACCTTCGATCACACCCTGTCCTCCATTCTGGAAAGGAACAGTATAAACGGAATCCCAAACGAGTTGTCCCATGTCATCCAACTGTAGTATGCAATTATCATAATCCAACTGACCACCTCCCAGATTAATTTTCCTGTCGGCAGAAACAAAGTATGTAGAATCATTCGTCATGATCGTTTCATTGGCATAATCATTTATCCCGGCGCCATATGAAACTGCCCATTGTTCATTAAAAACACTATCAAGTTTTAGTACATAAACATAATTGGTTCCTGATACGGACTGGTATCCGCAGATTACATATCCGTTATCGGGAGTAGGATTGGCATCACATATAATTTCGGTTTCCGGTGAGCCATAAAAATAACGTGAAATTTCTATACCTGAAGTGTCGGTTACTATAAGCATAACCTGTGTTCCCATAAGACTATCGTAAGTGTTACCTGCAAGAACCAGTTTTTGTCCGGGCTTATAAATTACTGAATAACCAAAATCATCATTAAGAGTCCCGAGATTACGGGTCCATATATGCTGTCCTGATAATGTTATTTTAGAAAGCATAAAATCATTGCCGCCTACCGTTCCCGTACTTGTGTAACCCAGCATGTAAATTGCAGAATCTTCTCCGAGAGCAATATCATTACATATCTGTGTTCCGGGACCACCAAATGTCATTTCAAAACCCTGAGCCGAACCACATACATGCAGAATCACCAGGAAGAAAAATATACAACCAAAGAATTTCCCCACAGAATAATTTATGCTCCTGGATGCAATTTTAATCTTGTAAAGGGAATGATGAATAAAAATCATTGCATATATAAGAATAAAAAAGGCTGTCTGATTTAACAAACAGCCTTTTCTAAAGTTATTGTGGGATTATTTTTCCAGCATAATTTTTTCAACGATTTTCTGAGAACCTGTTTCTACCTGAATGATATACATTCCATTTTGGTAAGAAGCCATATTCACATAAATCTGAGAATTGTTATCGATAGAAGCATTGAAAGTATTAACAAGTTTTCCATTAACGTCGAATATTGAAACGACATTGGATTTACTTTGAACACCGCTCAGGTTAACATATACATCGCCGGTAGTGATTGAAGGGAAAACCGAAATAGAAGTTGAAGGGTTTTCGCCAATTCCTACTGCAGACTGAACATTGATATCGTCTACATACATATTATTACCGTAACCGGAAATTGCATCGAATACGAACAATACTTCAGTTTGTCCTGCAAATGCACTCAGGTCCACGTTTTCATTTCTCCAATGAGCAGCGTTACCCGATATAGGAGTGTAAGCACCTGTTTGAGCAGGCATAGTTGACAAAAGAGGATCAGATTTTGTCCAAACAGTTGTCCATGTTGCACCACAATCAATCGATGCATGAATGTCCATTCTGTCGATGAATCCAGTGTACTGTGCTTTCGCAATTTTGAATGTAAGAACAGGATTAGTCAGACCGCTCATATCCACTTTAGGAGAATACAGGTAATCTTCGTCACCTTGTGCGCTATTATAAAAGTCCATTTTAGCAGAACCGTTATTAGCAGATGCTCCCTGTGATACGCGGGTCCATGTTGCAGTACCTCCGCCATTGATACGAGTCCAGTTGGCTGGCGGGAAAACGGCAGCAACGAAATCCTGAGTAACAGGTGCCATTTGAGCAGCACCAGGAATCTGATAGATAGTGGTAGTAGAAGTATTGTTTCCAGCTACGATATCCGTAGTTCCGTTAACTGCGGTAACAGTGCATGTGAACGTGCTAGGGAAAGTTGCCATAGTAATAGAAGGCAATATTACCGTAGAATTTGCTCCGGGAGCTATATTTACGTTAGCTGTGTAATTCTGAGGAACTCCTCCTGTTACTGAATAAGTAAGATCAACAGTGGTAATTGCAGTTGTGCCTTCATTACTGATGGTAATGGAAGGATCCATTGTGTTTCCGCAAGTAACGGAAGCAGAAGCTAAAGAACAATCTTTAATGGATGCATCAAGAGCAATTGGCTGTGGTGCGCTAAGGCCGGCCTGGAGAACTTCTTTGTTCACATCGTTTTGAATAAACACAACGATAGCAAATTGCTTCAGGTCATAAATGTAACTTGGAATTGCAGAAGAGAATGTCAGTTGTTGAGTCTGACCTGCTGTCCAGGATGTAGCAAGTGCAGTACCTGTAGCGTTAGGAAGCATTTTGCGCATGACACCGTAAAATTCAGTTTCGCCGTTTGTACCGGGAGCCTGGCAAAATTCGATATCCTGTTCAACCAAAGCAACGCGCAGATACAATGTACCTGCTGCGGCTTGAGTAGCTGTAATATCGACAGTGATGTCCACATTGGCGTAAGAAGCATCAAAAGTATGTGATACTTCAAGATCGAATGGCGATGCAACAGCATAGCGGGTATCGATCTTTGCCTGTGTCCAGTTTGCAGGTGCACCAGTGTACGAACCGCCGGTTTGTGCTGTTCCGTCCATGGTTGCGTGAGGCACACCATTAACTGCGTAATAAGTTACCCGCGGACCAACCCAGGTCTGCGTTTGTGTGTTCATAGGATCAACACCGGGCCAGTTCGTCTGATATTTTATGCCGACTACTTTAGCGGTGTTGTTTGCCAGAAGTGTGTTGAACGTTGGATTCTGGGCTGCACATGGACCACATGAGGCCTGTGTGAATTCTTCAGCAAGGACCAGTCTTTGAGACTGAGCATTTGCAGAACCAGTAAATGCTACAATAGCAATAACTGCAAGAGCGTAAATTTTTTTCATTTCCCTCAATTACTTTTAGTGGTTTTAGTATACAATTTTGGTGTGAATAACTTAGCGAAGGTATATCTTTTTCATTTTATTTCCTAACTCATAAAAGGAAATATGGAAGGTATGCCCGAATTGCACTATTCGAATATTAATCTGGATTTAAAGCATATTGACTTAAGGTTAACTTTCCAGAACGGGAAATTTCACTTACTTTACAGTTCGAATAAAAATCTGTTGGAATGAAAAAATTATACTTACTGTTCGTATTAGCATTGGCATTTACCGGAATCCGGGCGCAGAGCCTTACCGCAACCAATGTTCACATAGATGGAGATCCTTTATTTCTCATGGAAGGATATGCCACTATTACCAATGTAAGTTCTACATCAAAGGATATTAAAGTTGCAAGAACAGTAAATAGTTTATTTCCTGGCCACGACACTTATTTTTGCTGGGTTCAGTGCTACAGTAACCAGACTAATGTATCACCTGATTATATCACTCTGGCTCCTGGTGCAGATACCGATTTGTTCCGTGGTGATCTTGTGACATTTTCTGTTTCAGGAATCAGTTCTGTTTCTTATTGTTTCTATGACATGAACAATTTGGGTGATTCTGTTTGCATTCAATATGTTTACGATGCAACAACCGGAATAGCAGATGTGGTTACAGATAAAAATTTTATTTCACGTGCCTATCCGAATCCTGCAAATCTGACAACCAATTTTTATATTAATCTTGCCAAAGGAAGTAAAAGCGCACAGCTTAAATTCTTTAACATGCTTGGTGCCCAGGTAAAGGAAATTGATGTAAATAATTCCCGTAATTCTTTACGTGTAAATATTGCTGACCTAAAACCGGGAATTTACTTTTACTCGCTTTGGATCGATGGCAAGAGTACATCTACCGGAAAGCTGATGGTAACAAGGGATTGATCCCTTAGGATTTCTTCAGAAAAAATTTATTAAGGTCCTGCTCAAAAAGAGCGGGACTTTTTACTTTAAAGAGGTTTTCTGAAGTGTGTTCATTTATCAGTATTTTAGCACCCCTTTTGAGATCTCTTCATGAACAACAAACAAGAAGCTTTGGATTATCATTCCCAGGGTCGTCCGGGAAAGATAGAAGTTGTACCTACTAAACCCTATAGCACACAACGGGATTTATCACTCGCATATTCGCCCGGGGTTGCAGAACCGTGTCTGAGGATACAGGAAAATCCATCTGATGTTTACAAGTATACCGCTAAGGGAAACCTGGTTGCTGTAATTTCAAACGGAACAGCTGTGCTCGGGTTGGGAAATATTGGTGCGGAAGCATCCAAGCCGGTTATGGAAGGTAAAGGCCTACTGTTTAAAATTTTTGCTGATATTGATGTATTTGATATTGAAATAGACTTAACAGATGTAGAGGGATTTGTAAATACTGTAAAAGCAATTTCTCCAACATTCGGTGGAATCAACCTGGAGGATATTAAAGCACCTGAATGTTTTGAAATTGAAAAGAGACTGAAAGAAGTCCTTACTATTCCGGTCATGCACGATGATCAGCATGGTACGGCAATTATTTCAGGAGCGGCGTTGATCAATGCCCTGGAACTTGCAGGTAAAACCATTGACCAGGTTAGAATTGTAGTGAACGGGGCAGGGGCTTCAGCTATATCATGCACGCGTTTGTTTGTTTCTCTTGGAGCTCAAAAATCAAACATTGTAATGATTGACAGTACCGGTGTGATCCGTAGTGACAGGGAATCACTGGATGAACAAAAAAGATTTTTTGCTACAAGCAGGAATATCACAACGCTTGAGGAAGCCATGCGCGATGCCGATGTTTTTATTGGTTTGTCGAAAGGAAATATACTGAATGGCGATCATCTCCGGTCGATGGCATCAAACCCGATTGTATTTGCAATGGCGAATCCGGATCCGGAAATTTCTTATGAGGACGCTCACAATTCCAGGAGTGATATCATACTTGCAACAGGACGTTCTGATTTTCCGAACCAGGTGAACAATGTCATTGGGTTTCCTTTTATTTTTCGCGGAGCGCTCGATGTAAAAGCTACCCAGATCAACGAAGCAATGAAACTTGCTGCTGTGCGTGCTATTGCAAATCTTGCCAAACAACCCGTACCGGAAATAGTAAATCTCGCTTATAACAAAACAAATATTCTCTTCGGCAGAGATTATTTTATTCCCAAACCACTTGATCCGCGGTTGATAACAACAGTTGCACCTGCAGTTGCAAAAGCAGCTATTGAATCGGGTGTCGCCCGTGAAAAAATTGTAAACTGGGAAGCTTACGAAGAAGAATTATCAAAACGTCTCGGTCACGATAACAAACTGATTAAGGTAATAACCAGCAAGGCAAAGCAAAATCCGCAACGAGTTGTTTTCGCGGAAGCAGATACTTATAAAATTCTGAAGTCCGCACAAATCGTCAGGGATGAAGGTATTGCAAAACCCATATTGCTCGGGAATCGTGAGAAAATACAGAAACTGATCCAGGAGCACCAGCTCGAATTGGGAGATATGCCGATAATCGATCCACGTGAAGATTCAGATAATCTGGAATCATTCGGTGAACTTTTTTTCCGTAAACGCGCACGCAGCGGATTCAATATTTACGAAGCGCGGAAAATCATGAAGGAGCGCAATTATTATGGCGCCATGATGGTTGAAACCGGACAGGCCGACGCGTTGATTTCCGGACTCACCCGGAAATATGCTGATATTCTTCGACCTGCAATTTATATCATCGGTACACAGGAAGAAGTTTCTTCCGTTGCCGGGATGTATATCATGATCACCAAAAAGGGTCCTATATTTTTCGCCGACACAACCATCAACGTGAATCCAAGTACAGATGAGCTGGTGGAAATTGCATTGCTGACTGCGAAAGCTGTTCAGCAGTTTAATATGAAGCCCCGAATTGCAATGGTATCATTTGCCAATTTCGGTTCTTCAAAAGATCCCCAGGCTCTCAAAGTGAAACAAGCAGTAACACGGTTACATGATAAATTTCCAGGACTGATCGTTGACGGTGAAATGCAGGCGAATTTTGCTTTCAATACACAAATATTACGTGATAATTTCCCTTTCAGCGAGCTTGCCAAAGATGGTGCTAACACCCTGATTTTTCCGAATCTCGACGCAGGTAATATAGCTTACAAATTACTGCAGGAAATGGGAGCCGCCGAAGCAATCGGACCTGTACTGCTTGGAATGAAAAAGCCCGTTCATATTTTGCAACTTGGAAGCTCAGTGCGTGAAATAGTTAATATGATCACTATTGCGGTCGTGGACGCACAGGCCCGGAAAGCCATTCACAGCTGATTTATGTACACATTTATTTCAGGAAAGGTTAAATCACTAAACCCCGCTTCAGTGATCCTTGAAAACCAGGGAATGGGGTTTAACGTGCTGATTTCATTGCATACGTATTCAGCAATTAAATCACAAACCGAAGTCAGATTGTTCACCTACTGTATTATAAAAACTGAAAGTCAGGCTGTTTCACAATTCGCCATTTATGGCTTTGCCGAAGAACAGGAAAAGAATCTGTTCATGGAGCTGATCAGTGTTTCTGGTGTTGGAAACAATACCGCCATGTTGATACTTTCATCTTTTGAACCCGCCGGTCTGGTACAATCCATTGGTTCCGGTGATGTTGCAGCGTTACAGAAAGTGAAAGGCATCGGTTCCAAAACAGCACAGCGCATTATTGTGGATCTCAAGGATAAAATCGGGAAAACAGCAGGAGATTTTAAAATTAATTTGCGACCGGGCAATACCGTTCGTGATGAATCGTTAAGTGCCTTGCTGACACTTGGATTTTCGAGAGGAACTGCTGAAAAAGCTGTAGAAAAGGCAATCCGGGAACTGGCTGCAGGGGCGACTGTAGAAAATGTAATTAAAGCAGCACTGAATTACCTGGCCTCCTGATCTGTAATATCAATGTTGTAGGGTATTCGGGAGGCTATCGGTTTGGTTTTTTATGCTATTTTAGCCGCTTCTTATGATTTGGCAATTAAAGTATTGCTATCATAGCTACAAATATTTGAGTGACAAATTAGTGCATGTATAAAAACAATTTTTTTATAATAGAATTCAGCAAGTTAATCTTCCACAAAATTTTGAGTTGAAGTGTATTTTAAAAGTTTACTGAAGATTGGAATTGCTGCAGGCTTTGCTTTACCGGTTATTGGTCTGGTATCAGGAGGCGCACCTTCCATAAGTTCCGATTCGTTTTTCGAACAGCCTTCGGGTATTTCTGTGGCTCTTGCCGATTCGGATACCCTGCATTATCCGTGGAATGATAACCTGACAGATCCTTTCTCCAACACCCCCGATCAAAGTCCGTTGTACCTGGGAAATCCTTCCAACATCAAAACGGATGTGGAATATGATCCTGATGAAAACCAGTACAACATCAATGAAAAGATGGGGGATATGTTTTACAGGAATCCTTCGTACCTCACCTTTGATGAATTTGTAAGAAGCGAATACAGCAAATCAACCAACGATTACTGGAAAGAAATTTCAGCAACCAGTTCTGAAAATCAGAAACGCAGCATCATCCCCAAAATATACATTGGCGGGCAGGCATTTGACAGGATTTTTGGTGGCAACACCATCGATATTCGTCCGCAGGGTTCTGCGGAGCTTACGTTCGGAGTAAATATTTACCGCAACGATAATCCTTCCATTCCTGAGAAGCAACGTCGGAATGCTACGTTTGATTTCAAGGAAAAAATCCAGATGAACGTAGTGGGAAATATCGGTGAGAAAATGAAACTCACCACCAACTACAATACAGAAGCCAGCTTTGATTTTGAAAACAAAATGAAACTGGAATACACCGGGTACGAAGATGAGATCATCAAGAAAATAGAAGCTGGTAATGTTTCACTCCCGCTTTCAGGTTCACTCATCCAGGGAAGCCAAAGCCTTTTCGGAATAAAAACACAGCTTCAGTTCGGCCGGCTGATGGTAACGTCGGTAGTATCGCAACAGGAAGGACAGTCTTCAACAATTGATGTTCCTCCGGGTGGCGGACAAGTTTCAAAATTTGAAATTCCCGTTGACCAGTACGAAGCGAACAAACATTATTTCCTTGCCGGATATTTCAAAGACAATTATGACAACGCGTTAAAGAATCTTCCGATCATCAATTCTCCGGTTAATATCACCAAGCTGGAAGTATGGATCACGAACAAAAACAGCAGCACGGAAAACACACGTGATATTATTGGATTCATGGATCTTGGTGAATACAATTTTTACAGTACTTCGTTCATCTCTCAGGGTACATCAGTTTTTCCATCCGACAGTTTGTCGAACAACCTGTACAAACTGATGAATAATCAATACCTGGCTGCGCGCGATATCAATACAGTTTCGCAGTCGCTAGATCCTCTTGCAGGACCGCCAAACAACTTCGCTCCGCAGCAGGATTATGTGCGGTTGGTTGGTGCAAGAAAGCTGAACACAAACGAATATAACTACAATGCAAGACTGGGATATATTTCATTGAACCAGGCACTCAACAGCAACGAGGTGCTTGCCGTCGCATTCGAATATACTGTTGGAAATACAGTTTACCGTGTGGGTGATCTTACTACGTCGGGTATTAATCCTCCAAAAGCACTTTTCCTCAAAATGCTGAAAAGTACAAACATCAGCACAACGTTACCAACGTGGGACCTGATGATGAAAAACGTTTACTCCATCGGTTCTTACCAGGTACAGGGAGAAAACTTCCGTCTGAATATTATTTACAACGACAATACCGACGGGCTTATAAAAATTAATTACCTGCCATTGCCAACAACTGAAACCAAGCTGAATGGTATTCCACTGGTACAGGTAATGGGACTTGACCGCCTCGATGCACGAAACGATCCTTTTGCGGATGGTATATTCGACTTTGTGGATGGAGTCACCATCAATGCGAATACAGGAAGAGTTTTCTTCCCCGTAAGGGAACCATTCGGAAGCTATCTGCGATCGAAGTTTATGAACCCTGCCCTGGCGAACAATTATGTTTATGATCAGCTTTACGATTCCACACGAACATCGGCACAACAGCTTCCGGAGCTGAATAAATTTACATTGATGGGAAGCTTTCAGAGTTCTTCGAGTTCAGAGATTTTCCTGAACGCGATTAATATTCCGCAGGGATCGGTAGTTGTTACTGCAGGAGGAATTCCACTTACTGAAAATGTGGATTACACGGTTGACTATAACCTGGGTCGAGTAAAAATTATTAATGCGGGAATCCTGGCGTCCGCAACTCCTATAAAAATTTCACTGGAAAGTAATTCACTTTTCAGCATACAGTCGCGGTCGTTATATGGAACCCGGCTCGATTACCTCGTCAACAAGGATTTTAATGTAGGAGGTACATTCCTGTTCCTGAACGAACGCCCGATTACTCGAAAAGTGAACATCGGTGACGAACCGATACGAAATATTATCTGGGGTGTTGATGGAACGTATTCTACCAATTCACGATTCATCACGCGTATGATTGATAAGCTGCCGTTTATCGAAACCAAGGCTGAGTCACAGGTAACTTTTACAGGAGAATTTGCAAACCTGATTCCGGGAACTTCCAAAGCGATCGGTAATAAAGGAAATGCGTATATCGATGATTTTGAAGGAAGCCAATCGACCATTGATTTAAAAAATCCCGGAAGCTGGTTCCTGGCATCCGTTCCACAGGGACAAACTTCATTATTCCCCGAAGCAGTTTTTAACAATGATCTCAAATCAGGATTCAACCGTGCCCGTCTTGCATGGTACACCATCGACCCAACTGTATTTTACAGAAGTAATAACAGCCTGTTGCCTCCCAACATTACCGATGCTGATCTTTCCGATCAGAACGTCAGGGAAGTTCTCGAAACAGAATTATTTCCATACAAAGAAAATATTAACGGGCAGGCTACCACTCTGAATATTCTCAACCTTGCTTACTATCCTCTATCAAGAGGCCCTTACAACTATGATGTAAATCCTATACCCGGGATTTCTGCCGGTATTACCAATGATGGATTGCTCATCAGTCCGGAAACTCGATGGGGAGGATTGATGCGCAGGATTGAAACATATGATTTTGAAACCGCGAACGTGGAGTTTATCCAGTTCTGGATGATGGATCCTTTTCATAGTGATTCTAAAAATGGCACGCCTGGTTTACCTGGTTCAGGATCAGGTGGTCAACTTTATTTCAATCTAGGAGATATTTCAGAAGATATCCTGAAAGATTCTTATCGTGGTTTTGAAAACGGCTTGCCTGCAGCGACCAACAATTTTACTGTCGACAGTACCAACTGGGGACTTGTCCCGGAAGCGCAGAGTATCGTAAACGCATTCGACAACGATCCCGCCGCACGTGCTGAACAGGATGTTGGTCTTGATGGCCTTTCCACAGTGAACGAACGCGACTATTTCAAAGCACAGTTCCTGGATCTTGTTGCAGCATTTGGAACTGCTTCGGCTGCTTATGTACAGGCGCAGGAAGATCCCGCTTCCGATAATTTTCAATATTTCAGGGGAACTAACCTCGATAACCTGGATGCTGACATCCTGGAACGTTACAAGGAATATAACAACACCGAAGGCAATTCAACTACTACTGAACAATCTCCCGAGCCTTATTCTACATCCGCTACCAATATCCCCGACGGTGAGGACATCAACCGGGATAATACCATGAACGATTTTGAAAATTATTTTCAATATCAGGTGGATCTCACACCCGGCATGGTGGTAGGTACCAATTATATTGTAGACAAAATTACAACCAGTGTGGTAGCGAAGGACAACTCGGTTAAGGATATTACCTGGTACCAGTTTAAAATTCCGGTAAATTCTCCAAGTGAAGTAGTAGGAACTGGTGCCGACCTGAAGTCGGTGAACTTTATCAGGATGTTCCTGCGTGGCTTTACCGATACCGTGGTACTTCGTTTTGCAAAACTGGAACTGTTGCGTGGAGAATGGAGGAAATACGATTACTCGCTTCTTTCTCCTGGTGAATATATCCCTGTGGATCCAAGCAACAC
>JANWID010000195.1 GCA_025450095.1 Bacteroidia bacterium
AATATATTCAGTCGCTTATTGCTCGGTGTTTTGGTCATCATTTTCGGAGCCTTCTTTGTTACCGTTTCCTCACGGATTGTTGGCCTGATCGGCAGCAGCAATAATCCCATCAGCGGCATGACCATTGCCACGCTTATGGGCACCTGCCTTATTTTTATTGCCGTAGGCTGGACCGGAAAAGTATATGAATCGATGGCATTGGTTGTAGGAGGAATTGTTTGTATAGCTGCAGCGAATGCCGGTGCTACTTCGCAGGATCTGAAAACAGGCTACATCGTTGGAGCTACACCAAAATACCAGCAGCTTGCATTGTTTATCGGTGCAATAGTTTCTTCATTGGTGATTGGATTTACAGTAAGGTATCTCGACAAGCCAACTGCTGATCTTGCAGCAAGAGGAGTTGAACATGCGATCGGAGAAAAATTTGCTGCGCCGCAGGCAACGTTGATGGCTACACTCATCAAAGGACTTTTATCTTTCAACCTCGACTGGAATTTTGTACTTGTTGGAGTTTTCCTCGCCGTCACCATGGAATTGTGCGGAATAAAATCATTGTCGTTTGCAGTCGGTGCATATCTTCCACTCTCCACTACCCTGCCCATCTTCGCCGGTGGAGCATTAAAAGGATTTGTTGACTGGAATACGAAACGCAAAAAAATGAAAGTAGAAGATGCCGAACTCGGAAAAGGAAGTTTGTTTGCAACCGGTCTCGTCGCCGGCGGTGCATTGGCAGGTGTCATCGTCGCATTACATACTGTTGATGACGATGTATTTAATTCGCTCGAAAAAGTAAATGCATCACACGGACTAATCTCAGCATTAGGAAATGGCGGTTACATGCTTTTAGGAACTGCATTTTTTGTGTTGATGGGATGGGTGCTTTACAGGGCGGCGATGAAGAAGGCGGACTAGTTATTAGTTATTGTTTTAAGTCAATAGTCAAGAGTCAAAAGTCAAAAGAAGGCACTTCGAAAATATTGATTAGAAGGGTCAAATGAAAATGAAAAGTTCAATTGTAATATTTTTTTTATTTTTTATTCTGACAGCTGATGGACAGAATATCGAACAATTGAAGTTTGATGATATTAAAAAAAGAGTGACGATTGATAATGACACATTGTATGTTTTGAATTTTTGGGCTACGTGGTGTAAACCATGCATTGAAGAATTACCTGCATTTGAAAAATGCAATTCGGAGTTTCAAAAAAAGAAAATCAAAATCATTCTTGTTAATCTTGATTTTAACTCCAAGGTTCAATCGCTGGTTGAACCGTTTATTGAGAAGAAAAATCTTCGTTCAGAAATCGTTCATATTACGGATACTGACGCTAACTCCTGGATCAATAAAGCCGACAGCAGCTGGAGCGGGGCAATTCCTGCAACAATTATGTACCGATCAGGTAAAAAACAATTTTTCAAAGAGGGCTCTTTGGAAGAAGAAGAATTGAGAAAAGAACTAAATTTTCAGCTTGGAGTAAAATAATTATGACACAAACTTAACGAAATCAGTATTTCATTCGTACATATTTCACTTCACCATTCAGATGTTCAAATGTTCTATTGTTCAAAAAAAATATTCCTATCAAAAATTAGATTCGTATCTTTGAAAGAAAAAATTAACAATGAAAAAAATAATCACACTCTTAGTTGTAATCTCCATCAGTCTTGCAGCATCAGCAGAATATATTGTTGGTGAAGGCGCCCGCGATTTTAGCCTTAAGAATGTAGACGGGAAAATGATAAGCATGAAAAGAATGAAGGATAAAAAAGGGTTTATCATCATATTTACCTGTAATCATTGTCCCTTTGCAAAAGCATATGAACAAAGAATAATTGACCTTGATAAAAAGTACGGTCCGAAAGGATACCAGGTCATTGCTATAAATCCCAATGATGAAAAAATTGTTCCGGATGATTCTTATGAGAACATGATTAAAAACGCAAAAGAAAAAGGATTCAAATTCCCATACTTACTTGATGAGACACAGGAAATTGCTGCTTCCTATGGCGCAACACGAACTCCGCATGTTTTTGTCCTTGAACGGGTAACAGAAAACCTGATTGTCAGATATGTTGGAGCCATCGACAACAATTCTGAAGAAGCAGATAAAGCAGATCAAAAATATGTCGAAAATGCTGTTGATGCTTTATTAGCCGGGAAAAAAGTCGAATTAACCAATACGAAAGCTATTGGCTGTACTATTAAGTGGAAACAACCGGAGAAGTAATTCATAGAAATTTTTGAAATTAGGCTTATTAAAATAATCTAATTCACTTTTATTGTTTCTATGACAGTTTAAATGCAATCTCCTGACAAACAATTATTATAATTCATGAAATTAGGGTTGAAAATCTAAGAATTACTCTTATTTTTGGCCTCCTATTTCTAACTTAAAATTCAAAATGAAAAAACTATTACTAAGCGTAACAATGATTTTTGCCTGTTTAGGCAGTTTTGCCCAGAATGGAGTTTGGACTACCCAGGCAACTGGATTCTCTTCAGCTTCGACCGGGATAAGAAATATCAGCGTGGTTGATACAAATACTGTTTGGGTTTCCGTTTATGACGGCGCTCCGGGTTCTGCAGGTTTACCGCGACAAGATTATTCAAGAACAGTTAATGGTGGTGTAAACTGGGTTGCCGACACTGTTCCAACTTCTGCTATTTGGGATTGGGCTATGATTGAAGCTCTCGACGATAGCACTGCATGGGCAATATTTTTTAACACTGCAGTTTCACCAGTCGGACTTGGTCAGATCTGGAAAACTACCGATGGAGGTACAAACTGGACACAACAAGGATTAAACATTTATACTACGGCACAACAGTCGTTTCCAAACGTTATTCATTTCTGGAATGATTCCGACGGAGTTATTATTGGTGATCCTGTAAACAATGTATATGAAATTTATACGACCAATGATGGTGGTACTACTTGGGATTCTGTTCCTTCAGCTAACATTCCAGCACCATTAAATTTAGATGAGGCCGGCTGGACTACTCACATGGATTATTCAAAGTATGGTGATACCATCTGGTTTGATACAAACTTCGGTCGTGTGTATCGTTCGATTGACAGAGGTCACAACTGGACAGTTTCTAACACAAACCTTATTAACTTCAGGGGTTCAATTGATATTTGTTTTTATGGAGACTCTGCCGGTATTGCAAGGTACTATAACGATACTACTGTAACCAGCACAGCTGTTGAAACAAGCAATGGTGGTGCAACCTGGACTCCATTTGTACCAACAGGAGATTTTTTCGGTGCAGACTTTAAAGAAGTTCCCGGCACAGATTCTATGCTTGTAAGTACAGGTGTAAGTTCAGTTTCTGGATATACTGGTACTTCTTATACTACGAATGGCGGTCACACATGGACAACTATTGAAACCGGTACTCAAAGAAACGTACTTGGAATAGCTGATTCACTTACTATGTGGTGCGGTGGTTTTACAACTTCTCCTACCAGCGGTGGTATTTTCAAATGGGTTATAATAGAACCTGTTTTATGTACTGATACTTTGGTAAGTCCTGGTATTACTTCTGCAACTGATACCGCACTTTGCGGCGGCGATACTCTTACTGTTACAAGTACAGGAGTTTATCCTCCGGTTAACGGAGATTTTTCAGGAGTAAGTTGGGTGATTTCAACTGCTGATATAACAGGAAGTTTAAATCCATTACTCGAAGCAAGTTTTATCACATCTTATGTTATAACATTCCCAGCTCCTTCAACATCTTTCAGAACCTTCATTAACGATGGTACATTAATCGATGGATTTACATTACCATACGGTGTATATTACTGGACTCCGGTTGTATTTGGAAATGCAACAGCTGCTGTTACTCCTGTTACATTCCTTCAGGATGTAAACCTCGACAACAACTGTACGTTCACCGGTAATTCTATTCCTGTAGATATCATCAATCCTGCAATTTGCAACCTCGTAGGTGTGAATGAAATTAAAGGAACCCAGCTTGCTGTTTATTCATCAATGAGCGATCGCAATACTCTTGATGTATTAATTAATTCAGTTAATTTTGGAAAAGCCTCTATCCAGATAATGGATCTTACAGGCCGCATTGTTAAAGACTCTAAATTCTATGTTACTAAAGGAAGTAACCACGAATTGATTAATGTCGGAGAACTTGCTGCCGGTACATACATTATTAAAGCGGAAGTAAATGGTAATCTTGCTACCAATAAAGTAGTTAAATACTAATCAAAATATCTTCAAATAAAAAAGCCATCCGATTTTACGGATGGCTTTTTTTATGTTTTGAAAATAACTGAATCCGGATTAGTTTTTAAGGAAACCCTTCTTAGTGATAGAGCCTGGTAATTCAACAACAATTGAATAAGCACCGTTCGCCAGGAAAGAAGAATTAAACGATGCTTTCGTTTGTCCTTTCAGTACATTAAAATTCGAAACTATTTGTCCGAGTGAATTGTAAATCCTAAGCTTACCATTTTCATCCAGTGGCTTTGCAAATGCAACCGTAAGATTATCATGAACAGGATTTGGATAAACGGATAATTCAAATTCAGAAGGAGTCTCAAGAATACCAACTGTTCTGTCAACACTAAAAGCATCGATTCCGATAGTACTGCTGTTTAATCCGGAACCACCACCATTCGTTACATTATACCTGAATGCAATACGGCAATTTGTTGCGCTTTGTAAGCCACTGATCGTACTTGTAAATTGCGCCCAGTATCCTTGCGGATACAATGTTGAATCCATCATTAGATTTGGATTAAGCTGCAATAATAATACATTAAAATCTCCAACAGAAGTATCGGTTGTTCCAACATTCGTTGTATTTAATATATTCAATCTTAAATCGAGCCTGTCAGGAAAGTTTAAATTGTTAAATGAAGTAGTAAAAAAACTAACTACATCTCCGTTACTCAAACTTATCTGCGGACTAATAAGCCAGTTACTGATGTTTCCAACACCTATGTCATCAGTCGACATAAAACTGGCTTCAGCAAAAGATGAATCATGACCGTTATAAGCGGGTAAACCAACACCAACTCCCTGGTGCCAGATCTCAAGGCCGAGTGGAACACTGTTATTATCCTGCGTCCAGCCACCGGTGGATAGGAGACCCGGGATATCATCAAAATTTTCAGAAAGTAAATTCTGCGCATTCGTATTATTCGCCGATAGTATACCGGCAAGAATCATTGATAAGTAGATTTTTTTCATGTAATTAATTTTAAGGTTGAACATAACCTTAAAATTAATAATAATTGCTCACAAAAAATAAATATTTCTTCTTATTAAAAAAAACTAAGGAGTTATCACATATATAGAAAAGAACAGGTTATTTTCCATGATTGAATAATCCAATGATTCAACTACCAAATCTCCTGTAATATCCTGAATCATATACCCTGCAACTGTAATAAAAGCTGCATTTTCCATTTCGGAATAATCCGAAGACTCGATGATCCCGTCTTGTGTACCTAATATTCCACCCAATCCATATCCGGCATCAACAATATCACCGCTATAAAATGCCCACTTTGGTCCATCACCATAGAGAGTACCTACATCAATCATGTTATTGCCGTATGCATTCATATTACTGATCGTAAAATCATATGTTGTTTGCGGAGTGAATAATACCGGTGTCGCACTCCAGGTTTCAATTGAGTTGCGGTGATTTACTTTTATATAATAGTAGTTTCCAAATTGCACCGGCGGAGTGAATGATACGCTTACATCGCCATTTGTTTTCATTACTGCCAGTGCGCTATCAACTAAAAATTTTGTTACCGGGTCAATTGCGCTGACCATTACAATGTCAGCATCCGTTGGATCAGGTGATGAGCCTGCCAAGAATAAACAACCACCTGCTCCAAATGAATTCATTAGCCCACCACCAGTATAAAATCCTTCAACGAACATTTTTATATTCAATGAAATTACTGAAGTACAGGTATCCGTTATTATAGTATTAGAAATCTTTGGACTTCCGGAGACACATGTTTCACTGGAAGTCATTATAACATAAACAGTATCGACACTCGTTGGAGTATAAGTATAACTTTCTGAAAGCCCATTTTGCTTCAATATACTATTCATAAAAAATTTGTAATTAGGTGCAGCACCTCCATTTATTGGTGCAGCTGTAAATGTTACAGGTGTACCCATACAAATAGTATCATTTGAAGCGGAAATAGTAACATCAGCAGTTAATACCGGACTAACATTAATTATTAAATCTGAAATTGCAGGATTGTTCGAAACACATCCTGTTGCATTGGATGTAAATAATACAAGAACTGCATCACCATCAGAAGGAATATAAGTATAGGTTGTAGTAGAATCACTCTGAACCAGATTGGAATTAATATAAATTTCAATGTATGGATAGTCCCCTCCATTTGTAGCCGTAACT
>JANWID010000196.1 GCA_025450095.1 Bacteroidia bacterium
ATTTTTTCTATTGAACAATTATCTTCCTGGAATAATGATTCACTCCGGACTTATCTAAAAAGTTCAAAATGTAATTGCCAGATCTTAAATCCTTCAAAACAATTTCATTATTGCCTTTACGGATGGAAGTAGAGAGATAGAGTTTTCCAAGATAATCCCTGATTTCAATTGATTCGCAATTCTCGTCATCAATTTGTACTGTAATTTTATCGCTGGCAGGATTTGGATATATAACCAGGTTATTGGATTCTAATTCTTCAAAACCCACAGATGAGTATACATACTTTGAAATGAAATTTCCGTAAGATCCTTCATTTCCAATAAACACTATCTGACCACTTGCTTCTGCATTCACATAATTTATTCGTTCATAAACTCCCGAAATGCCATAAGTGACAAGACCATTCACCCCATTATTTGTATTCAAGGCACCTGTCAATATATTAACCTGGTAAAATACTCCATTATACTGAGCGGTATTTCCAAAGTACCCGGTATTAAATCCAACACCTGCAACAATAACTGAATTACCCGATTTAATAATGGATGCAGGCATCACTGAATAACCTGGTTGATTAAAAGTATAAAAGCCTCCTCCAAACCAGGATGTAATCAATGCGCCATAATAGGAGACTCCAAAAATTTGAGGATTCATATCATTTGACAGTGGGCTGCCTACATAGCTTGATGTTACAGCAATATAATTCGATCCATCGATTATCATATTTTCTATAAAATTATTCCCTGATTTTGGATAGAGAAAAGTTCCTGAGGTTCCGAATGAGGGATCAGGAAAGCCCCATTGATCTAATCGCATGATACAATAATCGTAATCCGGACTTTCCAACAATCCTCCCAAAACAATATTATTTCCATCCAACAATACTTTACTTACACTTCCATTTGTGACATGCCTGTATAGGCCATTCATATAAAACGAAGCATCCGGACTCCCGTTTGAATTGAAGCACCAGGCTGCAAATTTATAATCACCTGAATTGCCAAAGCAGGTGGTGCCTCCAACTACTATTTTACCATTTTGTTTAATGGCTACTGAGTAGAAGTCGTCATACTGAGCGTTCACATCGATAATTGAGTATCCTGTTCCATTAAAAGAAGTATCAAGTTGACCATCTGGGGTCACACGGCCAATAAAAGCATTCCAATTTGATGGAGCTAATAAGCCTCCCACAAATACAATCTTTCCATCTGGCTGTACGGCAAGATCGTTTATATGCTGTTGTGGGAATCCTAAATCAAAATACGTAATCCCATTAAAACCGAAGGTAGGATCTGCTTGTCCGTTAGGAAGCATTTTTGTAATTGCACAATCTGCAGAAGCAGAATATGCAGATGTGCCGCCCACATAATAATTTCCAGAAGCATCGGTTGTTGCACAATATGCAAATGCGGAATCATTGTGAATGAATCCCCCTGTTCCAAAAGTTAAATCTGGAGTAAGAAAGCTTTGTGCCTTTGCAGGGAAAATAGATTGACTGATAAAAATTAATAAAAGGATTAATTTTCTGTTATTCATAGTAGTATACTTTTTCTAAAAATTTAATGGTCCAAAGTTAAATTAATTCCAAAACCGGATATCATTTCATTCAATTTCCACAAATGATGGCGAATTAAGTGAATGTGGCCGAATTTCTACAAATTGTTTTAGTCAGCCAACAGCATGAATGGTATTGATGAATACAGAAGCATTTATTCAGACAAAAAATTTCAATCTGGAAGTACCATTATTATCCTGTTTTTTTACATTTACGAATAAATCCTAAAAACTCAAAAGCGTATGAAAAAACTCTACTTGATTATTCTTTCCGGACTGGGTTATGCAAATTATTGTGAAGCTCAACCCACCATGACGGCGGCCAATTTCAATCCAGTTGTTGGTCAAACCACCATCCTTCACAACCATACTCCAACTGCTTTAACTCCAGGGAATTCCGGGGCTAACCAAACCTGGAATTTTGCTTCCACACCCAATCTTGGCACCCTCAATGTCGCTTTCATGACTCCAGCTTCTACGCCATATGCAGCCTCATTTCCAACAGCCAACCTGGCCAATAATCAGAATGGCTTATATGAATATATGATTACAAACAACAATTTCATGGCACGTGCGGGTGTGTATGCACAAGGGACAACAATTCCATTTTCAAATGAAGAGAAGTATATGACTTTTCCGATGACTTATAACGGAACCTATACCGACCCATTCGGAGGCACTTTCGTTTCTGGTGGTTTTACCTTTACCCGAAGCGGAACCATTGAAGCTGTTGCTGATGGTTATGGAACTCTAATCTTACCATGGGGAACCATGACTAACGTACTTAGGATATACTATATTGAAGATTACCAGGATGTTTATTCATTTGGTACCATCGATTATTACTCAGAAACCTATGCATGGGTAAAACCGGGCACGCATTATTTTCTGTATTCAATGACTCGCCTGGACGCAGCAGGGAATATTTCCTATGGAGGTTTTTACATCGATCCTTTAAGTACAGGACTTGAGAATATCGATGCTGAAGAAATAATGCTAAGCATGTATCCAAATCCAGCTTCTGAAACTTTGAATGTGAATTTCGTTAATAACGATCAGGCTCCAGTTATCTATACTGTAACCAATACACTTGGTCAAGTTGTACATTCTTCTAACGAAGGAATGCAGTCTCCTGGTCCGGTTGAAGGAAAAATTAATGTTTCAGAATTTCCTGAAGGAGTTTATTTTCTCAATATCCAGTTCGGCGATAAATCTACTGCCAGCAAGTTTGTAGTTAGGAAAAATTAACCACAATTCTACACCTTCAATGTCGTGCGGGATTTCAATTGGACAAAGTCATCCGTTGAAATCCCGCACTTTTATATACAGGGATCTCTGATCCCCGTTTCTTCAAACAATATTTGATAAAAATAAATCATGAGGAAATACAAATTCAAATCTTCAGTAGTAATAATCATTTCTGTTCTGGTTTCCTGCAAAAGTGAAGTGCAGCTTAAATCAATTGATCCTGTTTATCAAATTCTCTTTTCACCATTTTCTACCAAACATATTGCGATTTTCAATTGCGAAAATAAAACCGACACAATTATTTTTTATCCTGTTGAGGAACGTCTTAATAAAATCAGGCACTTTGAACGCGGATTCTACAATGAATATATCAAAATTGTAGAATATGAATTAACACCCGGGAGCTATCACCAGTTTCCGCAAAACCCTAAAGCCATTTTTCTCTCACTGACAAACAGGACTGATAACGACAGAACACAAGTTAGATTAAATTTCCTGGGATTAATTTTTGATGAGGATGGTTTGTATAGTTTAATTCAAAATGGCGTAACCATGTTAAGCGATTCCCACGCCAGATATAAATTTATCAATATAAATGATTGCATCAAAAGCGTTCAATTGGATCAGCAAAAGGGAGTTATTGAATTTACAGATTGCGATGGTCAAAAATGGAACCGAAAATAAATTCGTCATTTCATGTAAGCACTGATGAATGCAATAAAGGAATTAACAAATTGTCTTCTTGAATTGAAATTTGTATCTTTAATGAACATACTTGAGTAGCAACATTATTAAAATTTGAAGAAAATATTTTTGATCTCTGTTATGATTTCCGGAATACCCGGACTTTTGGGATGTAACAATAACAATTTCAATAAGGAAGCAAAAACTCAAACTAATTCCAGGGAAATGTCAGTCACCGAGGATACCTTACAAAAAGCTCTTGAAGCATTCAACCGACATGATCTTGATGCAATCATGGAATATTTTGCAGAAGATTGCTCATTTGATTTTCCAAGAGGCCCTGAACCATATGGACAACGCTTCATTGGAAAAGCTGCTGTTCGAGAAGCTCTCGCTGGTCGATTCAGAGGAATTCCTGATGTGCATTACGGAGAAGACAGGCATTGGGTATCTGGAGATAAAGGAGTTTCTGAATGGACACTTACCGGAACAACCACTTCAGGGATTCCTGTGAAAGTAAGAGGCTGTGATCTTTGGGAGTTTAAAGATGGTAAAATAACCAGGAAAGATTCCTATTGGAAAATAGTGGAGCATTGAGAATTCAATATAAAATTAGTTTTGTTTGGAAGAATTATTTTTCAGTTTATAATTCATATTTTCATTTATAGTATTGGATTACAGCTCAATAGATCTTATATCAAGAAGAAAAAAATAGCTTTGTAACCTTTCCATTTCTCATTTCCTCTAAGGAAGTACAAACAATTTAATCCAATTGAAAATGGAAGCTATCGCATTAAATCAATCCGTTAAGCAAACCTATAATTTATTAAAACTCACATTTGGAATTGTACCAATTGTTGCAGGACTTGATAAATTCACTAACATTCTAACTGATTGGGATCACTACATCCAACCGGGATTTGCGGCGTTATTACCAATTGAACCTTCAAGCTTTATGATGATCGTGGGTGTAATTGAAATAATTGCAGGAATAATTGTCCTCATGAAGCCTGCTGTTGGGGGTTATATTGTTGCCGCCTGGCTAACCTTGATTTCAATCATGTTATTGTTAAGTGGCCAGTATCTTGACGTTGCAGTGCGTGACCTCGTAATGGCTATGGGTGCTTTTTCATTAGCCCGGTTGGCACAGTTATTTTAATAAAAAAAGCGTAATTTCATTATGAAAATAGTAGAGCAATTGGAAGACATAGAAGTCATACAAAAAATCCTTAACGGAGACATCGCGTTATTTGAAATCCTGATCCGCAGGTACAATTCTCCTCTGTATAAAACGGGCAGATCGTATAATTTCAATCACGAAGATACACAGGATTTGATGCAGGATACCTGGATTGAAGCCTATTCTAATATTTCCAAATTTGAAAACCGTTCTTCATTTAAAACCTGGATTATAAAAATAATGCTGAACAAATGCTTTAAGAAAAAGCAAAAATTCAGTTTCAAAAATGAGATTACTTCAGAAATCAATGATAAATCAATACCCATGTTTTCAGATCAGCAACATACCGACGCAAATAAAATAATTATGAATGGTGA
>JANWID010000197.1 GCA_025450095.1 Bacteroidia bacterium
CATGGGTTAGCTTATCCACATCAATTCCGCGGGAAGCGATATCTGTTGCAACCAGGATACGAAGCGATCTATTCTTGAAATTTTCAAGTGCACGCTGACGTGCATTTTGTGACTTATCACCATGAATTGCTTCCGCATTGATCCCTTTTCTGCTAAGGTCTTTAGCAACACGGTCTGCACCGCGTTTTGTACGGGTGAAAATCAGGGCGTGTTCAATACCGAGCGTAGTTATGATGTGCTTCAGCAGATCTCTTTTATTCGTTTTATCAACGAAATAAACAGTTTGCTGAACCGCTTCAGCAGGTGATGAAACCGGTGCAACATTTACTGCTACGGGTTTTTTGAGTATTTCCCCCGCGAGCTTACTGATCTCAAGCGGTACTGTTGCAGAGAAGAATACCGTTTGACGTTGTGAAGGAATTATTTTAAGGATGCGTTTGATGTCGTGAATAAAACCCATGTCAAGCATGCGGTCGGCTTCATCAAGAACCAGGAATTCCAGATCTTTAAACTTAATAAATCCTTGCTGGAAAAGATCCATGAGTCTTCCGGGCGTTGCAACGAGAATGTCAACACCTCTTTGAAGGTCCCTGGTCTGCGATTGTTGTGATACACCTCCATATATAACGGTGTGCTTAAGGTTTAGTCCTTTTCCATAATCACGGAAGCTATCGTTGATCTGGATAGCAAGTTCACGCGTAGGAGCGAGGATAAGCGCTTTGATGCGAATATCTTTGCGGTTCAGATTTTTTTCATGCAGCATTTGCAAAATAGGTAATGCGAAAGCAGCTGTTTTGCCAGTGCCGGTCTGGGCACAACCAAAAATATCCTTCCCGGAAAGCATCAACGGAATTGCCTGCGACTGGATAGGAGTGGGATGTTCATATCCCTGAGCAATTAAGGCATCACAGATAAGTTTGTTGTCAATTAATTCTTTAAATGTCATTTATTTTAATAATTATTATAAATCGCCTTTGTCCCTGGGGTGGGGCGTGTGTTTTAGAAATGAAAGAAACAGGGATTTCTTTGTGTTGTTTTTTAAAAGGCCATGCACTGAAAATGGTTGCAGGTGGCATCTATGCCGCAAAGATACGGTAAATAACCCTTGCGGTTGCATTTAATGGGAAATAAACCATGGTCATTGCTGCTAACTGGTTGATATGATGCGATCCTGGCTATTTCATTCATTCTTATAAAAAGTAGCTATTGTATGCGAATAACTATCTTTGTGGTGATGTCCGGCCGATTCAAGCATATATCCGCAATAGTAATGCTGTTCCTTTTCCTGTATCCACAGGTTCAAAAAGGAATGCATGATTTCGGCCACCAAAACGACTTTCATTGTTCCTCAACAGCGGCACATTTTCACCAGGCAGAACACGATTGCAGCCTGTGTGATTTTAATATCCTTCCAGGAACAAACGTGGATCAATCCACCCCTTCTATTCAACCCGGTACTTCCCGATTTTTATATTTTCCTCCTGTTGTTTCTTTTCTTTTTTCTTCTTTTTTACAACTCACCGGTTCACGGGCGCCACCATTTTTAATATGATTTTTATTCTGCGGGTATAAAACCGTAGATCATATTTCTCAAAAGTTTCATAAAATGATTCACCGTTAAACACGGTTGTTTCACTCTTTCCCAATTTTAGATTTTATCGGAATGAAATTCAATATTAAATACAAATGGGTAGTATTATTCTGCCTGATCAATTCGTGCCTGTTCATTTTTCCGGCTATTGGTGCTGAACCTGCACAGGTAACTCTTAACGGAAAAATCACGGATGCATCCGATAATAAACCCATACCCGGAGTAATTATTTATTTTAATGATTTGAAAAAGGGAAGTGTTTCGGATTTAGATGGGAATTACATCATCAACGACCTTCCTGAAACAAAGCTCAGGGTACAGGTAAGTTGCATAGGTTATAACTTGATTTCATTAACCATAGATCTTTCCGTGACAACGGTAATGAATTTTTCGATGACACCATCAGTTTCCGAATTAAGTGAAGTGGTGGTTACCGGGCATTCCCAGGATGCAGAAAAAAACCGTACACCCATTCCGGTAACAACTGTTCCGTCCATTCAATTGCAGCAATCGGGTGCATCAAACATTATTGAAACAATTGCTTCACAACCCGGGTTAAGTATGGTTTCAACAGGTCCCGCAATTTCAAAACCAGTCATTCGCGGACTTGGCTTTAACAGGGTGGTGGTAGTTCATGATGGCATCCGACAGGAAGGACAGCAATGGGGCGAGGAGCATGGAGTTGAAATAGATGAATTTTCCGTCGACAAAGTAGAGATACTCAAAGGACCTGCAAGTCTCACTTACGGATCAGATGCACTTGCCGGTGTGATCAATTTAATTGGCCCTCCTGTTTTACAACAGGGAACTATCGAAGGGAAATTAATTACCGGATATCATACAAACAACGGACAGGTGTTTTATTCCATCGGAATGGGAGGAAACAATAAAAATATTGTTTGGAATCTTCGCTGGAGCCAGGAGGCTGCACATGCTTATAAAAACAAGTTTGACGGATATGTACTGAATTCAGGTTTTAAGGAATATACTTTGAGTGGCATCCTGGGGATTAATAAAACGTGGGGCTATTCCCACCTTCATTTCAGTGCTTTCTCTTTGGAGCCGGGAATTGTGGAAGGAGAACGTGACAGCATTACCGGATCATTTGTGCAGCCTGAATTGGTTAATGATTCCCTGGTGATGGTTTCTCCTTCGGAGAGCCAGTTGAAAAAATATTCCGTTCATGTGCCTTATCAACAGATAGCGCATTATAAAATGGTACTGCATACGAATGTTGTTGCAGGAAGCGGTACACTAAAAACAATCATCGGATGGCAGCAGAACTTGCGTCGTGAGTTCAGCGATGCATTCCATGATGATCAGTACGGTCTTTATCTCGATCTGAATACTGTGAATTATGATATTAAGTATGCTTTCCCGGAATTTAAAGGACTGATTCTGTCAACCGGAATAAATGGCATGATTCAGCAATCATTAAACAAGGGCATCGAATTCCTGATTCCAGAGTATGGATTATTTGATGGCGGGATTTATGTGATTGCACGAAAATCATGGCCGAAGATCGATATCAGCGGAGGAATACGATATGATCATCGCAGTATTAATAGTGAAGAATTGTATCTTGATGCAGAAGGAAATCCTGCAGATATTCATGATCCGGGTGCCACTGTTAAATTCAATTCCATTGAAACAGGATTCGGAGGACTATCGGGATCTGCGGGCATTACCTGGCAAATTTCAAAATTATTCTTTTCAAAATTTAATCTTGCATCTGGTTTCAGAGCGCCGAATATCGCCGAGCTTGGATCTAACGGTGTACATGAAGGAAGTTTCCGGTATGAGGTAGGTAATCCAGACCTAAGCCGTGAACAAAGTTTCCAGGCGGATGTTACACTGGGAATAAACTCCGAACACGTAACCGGTGAGATTAATCTCTTCAACAATGCGGTCCGGAATTTTATTTATTCAAGGAAATCAGATGATATCATACTTCCTGATTCAATAACAGAAGGACTTTCAGTTTACCAGTTTACATCCGGCAATGCAAATTTATCGGGTGGTGAGATCAGCATTGATATTCATCCGCATCCGCTCGACTGGCTGCATTTTGAAAATTCGTTTTCCATAGTAGAAGGCATTCTTAAAAATCAACCGGATTCTTCACATTACCTTCCTGCAATTCCTGCCGCAAGATTTAATTCCGAAATCCAGGCTTCTTTCCGGAAACACTATGCTATTTTCTCTAACATGTTCATAAAGCTTGAATATGAATATACTTTCGAACAAGGTAATATATATTCCGAAAACAACACAGAAACGGTTACACCATCATACAGCCTTTTTACTTTTGGATTGGGTACGGATCTTACTTCAAAAAATAAAACCTTGCTGAGCCTGGTATTTAATATCAGCAACATTTTTGACGAAGGTTATCAGAATCACATGAGCCGGCTTAAATACGCTCCGGAGAATTTCGCGACTGGCAGAGCAGGGGTTTTTAATACGGGAAGAAATTTTACATTTAAAATTATTGTACCCTTTCAATTAAAATAAACTTGTAACGAATCTACTAATGTAACGAATTTACGAATGTATACGAATCTACGAATTACGAATTTGATAGATAAACCATTCGTAATATTCGTAGATTCGTAGGGCAAAGCCCATTCGTATATTCGTTACATCATTCAATGTCCACTTCATCCACAAATATCCACGCCTTATCGCCAGCACCCGGATGCCATGCAGGGCAAACACCACGATTTTTAGCAGATATTTTAACATATCTTGCTTTTTTATCTTTCACTGTTACACCGAATTTCCAGGTAAATGATCCTGACTTGTTATCATCAATTGTATTTTTTTGATCGGAAATCACAGTATAATTTTTACCATCATTGGAAATACTGAAGATGACCCATTGTGGAAGCCATATCCATGAAGCATATTGTTGAAGGAAGGTGGTATTAATTGTAGAAATGGAACGCGGTTTCTGCAGATCGATCACCACTTCCAAATCAGTGCCCTCGAATCCCTGCCAGGCGCCGAAAATTTCAGGTTCGCCATGGATGCCATCAATTAATCCGTTGTCGCCTCCCGCTGTATAAAGATGACTGTATGGATTGGTATATGTTACCGTTCTGCGATAAGGAAGTTTGATAAAAGTTACGGGTTCTACATAACTGGGTATCATTCCTTCCTTAACCGCTCTTATCCGGAGTGTAGCAGCTTTTGTGATGTAAAATGGTTCCGTATAGTGGGTAAAATTGTTTACCGGTTCCGTACCTTCCCAAAAATATCTTTCCGCCCCAGCGGTAGGAGTTGCAAGCGTAATTAAAGTGGAATCAAGAAAAGTTTTTTCTCCCGATGCAACAACAGGTGATTGAACCAACTCCTTTTCTTTCAATGTCGAGGCGATCACTTTTATTCCGGAAGGCTCCGCACTCATTTTGAATTGCAGTGTTCCTCCTGAAGCCAGTTGTGAATGTAACAGGTTACCCGCATGTGTTTTTCCATTGTAACTTACACTTTGAATGTATTTATTATTTTCAGAAACACTATCGGCAAGAATGGTGAAAGTGGTTCCTGTTCCAGGCCCGATAACTATTTTGTTGAATAACGGGGAGCCGAAAGCGTATTCATTGCTTCCGGGACAAACAGGATAAAATCCCATTGCAGAAAAAACGTACCATGCCGACATCTGACCACAATCCTCATTCCCGATCAAACCATCACGACCGCTTGTATAAAATTCTTTCATGATACGTCTTACCAGCTCCGCGGTGCGGTGTGGTGAATCCGTCCAGTTGAAGAGGTAAGCCAAATGATGGCTGGGTTCATTGCCATGTGCATACTGACCTATCATACCACTGATATCGGGTTGAGATCTGCCCTTGAGATCGGAGCCGGCGCTGAATAATTTTTCGAGACCACCAGCAAATGGAACCGTACCACCCTGCAGGCGAATCAGACCCGGAATATCATGCGGGACAAACCACGTATATTGCCAGGCGTTAGCTTCGGTGTAAATGCCACTTACTTCCGAAGGATCGAATGGTTCCACCCAGCTTCCGTTTTTCTTTCCACGCATAAAGCCGGTGCTATTGTCGTAAACATTCCGAAAGGATTGTGAACGTTTTAAAAAGGCAGTCGCAGTTTCTTCATCACCCATTGTCTCTGCCATTTGCGCGATGCACCAGTCATCGTATGCATATTCCAGGGTCCGCGATACCGATTCATTTTCGCGGTCGGCAGGAATATATCCCTGCGACTTATAATATTTCAAACCGAGAACATCCTGCTCCGCACTTTTCTGCATCGCTTCAATGGCAAGTGAAACATCGAAATCACGAAGTCCTTTCATATACGTATCCACTATCACGGGAACGGAATGGTAACCGATCATGCAGTTTGTTTCGTTGGAAGCAAGTTCCCAGACGGGGAGGAGCCCTGATTCGCGGTATTTCTGAAGCAGCGCTCTTACAAATTCCTGCGCACGTGCCGGATCAATTATGGTATAAAGCGGATGAAGCGCACGGAATGTATCCCAGAGAGAAAAAACAGTATACATCGAGCCACGTTCCATTTTGTGAATGTTACCATCCATGCCCCGGTAACTTCCATCAATATCCGACATAATATTCGGTGCCACCATAACATGATAGAGGCTGGTATAAAAATTTGTTCTTTCTTCTTTTGTTCCTCCGGTAACTTCAATTCTACCCAGTTCATTCTCCCAAAGATTTTTTGCGGCAAGCGTGGTTCCTGTAAAGTCCCATGCCGGGATTTCCTTTTCCAGGTTCTTCCTTGCGTTTTCAATACTCACCGTAGATATTCCAACTTTAACCATTACCGATTCATAATTCTTCATCTTAAATTTTGCCCATGATTTTACTCCTGTTTTGGAATTTGATTTTTTTTCTTTAATGGAAACTCCGTTTGCATCAGTAATACCGGATTCGATAAACGGTTTTGAAAATTCCGCGAAGAAATAAACAACATGATCGCGTGCCCAGCCTTTAGAACGACGGTAACCCGATACAAACCGGTCGCCTGTGATTTCAATTTCACATTCGGTTACCTGGTCGCTGATACCGTGAACCAGGTCGGTGATAATTACTGCTTCATCTGAGGCGGGAAATGTATACTTATGAAAACCGCAACGGGTGGTGGCAGTCATTTCTGCCTGTATACCGTGATCGGAAAGCATTACGCGGTAATACCCGGGAGAAGCGCGTTCAGTTTCCTTTGAAAAAGCGGAGCGATATCCTTTCAATGGTTGTTGTTCATCACCCGGCATGGTCTGCACTCCTTTGGTGGCCATAAAAAGAATGTCGCCGTAATCAGCTGCGCCAGTGCCGCTCAGGTGTGTATGGCTAAAGCCGATGATGGTGGGATTTGAGGAATGGTATCCCGAGCAATTTTCCCAACCGGAAGTCCTTGTATCAGGACTAAGCTGTACCATACCAAAAGGACACGTTGCTCCGGGAAACGTATGTCCGAAACCGTCAGTACCGATAAAAGGGTTTACATAGGAAGTAAGTTTTTTGGGTTGGGCTTCAATAATATTAAAATGAAAAATGAAAAGTAAAATTATGCCTGGAAACATCCAGTACTTCAGGATGGTTTTCATTTGAAATTGAAGTTTATAAATTATCGAACAAAAATTTACAACCAAGGAACAAAGGAACAAAGAAAGACAAAGGGCTTTGTTTTCCTTAGTGACTTTGTCACTTGGTTGTTTTTATTGAATCTCATCAAAGGAAAAATTTCTCACCGCATCCCATAGTCCGAATCAACCAGTTTATTTCCGGCACTGGTATGGTATGCATAATTAAAACCTTTCTGAATTGCATAGGATCCGGTCACACCTTTTTTATTGATCGCCAAAAATCCAACCTGGATATCCGCAATCTTTTTCTCATGCTTCATGATGCGTTCAATGGCGGTCTTACATGCTTCCGTAGGAGAGACACCCTGACGCATGAGTTCCACAACCAAAAAACTACCACACTGGCGGATCACCGTTTCACCAACACCGGTGGCACATGCAGCGCCGACTTCATTATCGACATACAATCCCGCTCCGATAATAGGGGAGTCACCGACACGACCATGCATCTTCCATGCAAGTCCGCTTGTGGTGCATGAACCACTGAGGTTTCCGTTCTTATCGATGGCAATCATGCCGATGGTATCATGATTTTCAACATTGATTACCGGCTTATATTTACTTTCTTTCAGCCATTCCTTCCATGCTTTTTCAGAATCTTCCGTAAGCAATTTTTCCTTTTTAAATCCATTTGCAATTGCAAAATCGTAGGCACCTTCTCCAACCAACATAACATGTGGTGTTTTTTCCATCACCATCCGCGCAACTGAAATGGGATTAACTATATTTTCCAGGAATGCAACCGAGCCACAATCACCAAATTCATTCATAATACACGCGTCGAGGGTTACGTGACCATCGCGGTCGGGACGACCACCTTTTCCAACACTTGCAAATTTCGGATCACTTTCAACAACACGGACTCCCTGTTCAACGGCATCAAGTGCTCTTCCTCCTGATGATAGTATTTTCCAAGCGGCTTCGTTCGCAGGCATTCCGTGACTCCAGGTAGATAATACTATTGGAAATTCAATGGAGTCATCTGCTTGTTTTGCTGCCAGTGACTCCTTACTGATTAAGGGAGCTACACCTGCGGCCAGGCCGGTAAGTGCCATGTTTTTTAAAAATACTCTGCGTGTATTCATAAAATTATATTTGATTTTGAAATTCAACTTTTTTCACATTTACTTTCCGCTTGTATCCAACAGCCGCGAAATACAATAAATACCCATAGCAAATTACTGTGATCATTAACGCATGCTGAACCCCGACAATATCCGCAATCCTTCCCGTTACCAGCGGTACAATTCCTCCACCTACAATGGCCATGCAAAGTATTCCGGATCCCTGGCTGGTAAATTTACCAAGACCTTCTATTGACATGGTAAATATAATTGCAAACATTACGGAATTAAATAATCCGACGGCGATAATGCTGTACATGGCAATACTGCCACTGCTATTGGTGCTGATGAGAACAAGTAAGATTGCAGCAATACAACAGAATGTCAAAACCGTTTGCGGCTTAACCCGTTGTAAAACTACCGCACCGATAAACCGTCCAACCATGGCTCCGCCCCAATAAAACGAAACCATTTTTCCGGCGTCGAGTGATGCAAGTCCACCGATGGAAGGATCTATAAGATAATTCACCATGAAGCTGCCAATGGTAACTTCACCTCCTACATACAGAAAAATCCCGAGAGCACCGAGAATCAGGTGCCGGTATTCCATTGCACTTGTTTTTCCGGAATGCGATGTGTCGTGATATTTTTCAAGTGCTTCATCACTAACTACAGGAAGTTTTGAAAGCGCAATAAATATCGCAATCACTCCCAGTACCAGGGCTATACCAATATAGGGCAGCTGAACACTGGCTGCCTCCTGTGCCGGTGACCGGTGTGCACCGGCAGATTCCAGAATCAATACCGAACCAAAGTATGGTGCCAGCGTTGTGCCCAGGGAGTTAATGGCCTGTGTAAAATTCAATCTGCTGGATGCGGTTTCAACAGGGCCCAATATTGCAACATATGGATTCGCGGCTACCTGGAGAATGGTAATTCCCGAAGCGAGGATAAAGAAAGCAGCCAGGAATAATTTATATGATATGATCACCGATGCAGGAAAAAATATCAATGCACCCAGGCCGGTAACGCTCAATCCTAAAACAATACCCCGTTTATAACCAATCTTCGAAATAATTCTTCCCGCCGGAATGGAGGTAATGAAATAAGCACCAAAAAAACAAAACTGGATCAGCATCGTTTCAGCATAGTTGAGGTAGAAAAGTCCCTTCAGGTGCGGAATGAGAATATCATTCAATACCGTAATAAATCCCCACATGAAAAAGAGCGTGCTTAATAACGCCATTGCATATGTGTTTTTTCCGCCGCTGAGATGTTGCATAGAATTTCTTTTACAGGATCAATGTAGAAATAAAAAACGGATCCGGAAAAAGCCTTTCATCAGGCTGCAAAATGATTACTTTTCAACATTGCCTGTTATCAACAATTCTCAACTTTAGCTAAAAAATCACACGACATTTATTATATTCACCTTGCAGGAAAATATGTTTACCATGAATCCCTACCCGATCACCCAATTTTTATTCTCAGAATCCTATAAATCAGACAAATAGTACAGAAAACAAATCCTAAATTATTTGTCGATGAAAGACGCAGGTTGGCCTATTTTTAGTTTTTATTCACCAAAAATATTCCTGTGCCAGAAACTCTTAGCATTACTTTCGGGGAAATTCAAAACCGTAATCAACCAACAAAAACCATAAAATGAAAAAATCAAAACTTAAATTTTTCCTGGTAGCAATGATAGGAATCTTCATTGCTTCAGGAACAAGTGCACAGGAATGGCTCATCGGTAACAGGCATTTCATGTTTACCGATCCCTCGAGGGGAAATCGTCAGATTGACACACGTATCTATTACCCGGCGGATGTTGCCGGCCTGAATCAGCCTCTTGGATCCCCCTCCGACAAAAAATATCCGGTCATAGTTTTCGGACACGATGAGCAAATCGTTTACCAGCGTTATGAGTATATCTGGAACAATCTTGCATCGAAAGGTTTTATCATAGTACTTCCTAAAACTGAAATGGGTCCTACTATGGATGTTGTGGAATTTGCAAAAGACATGGCGTTTATTGTTAACCAGTTTCCGGTGATGCACAATGATCCGACTTCATTTTTCTACCACAGATACATGGGAACTTCCTGTGTAATGGGTCACGGTATCGGTGGAAGTGCAGCTACATTCGCTCTTCAGTACAGCACTAACATTACAACATTGGTTTCACTCGCTGCTACGGAAACAACTCCCAGCGCAATCACTGCGGCTTCTTTGGTGACTGTTCCTTCTGTTGTCGTGGCAGGTGGTGAAGATTGTAACTCACCGATTGCTACCAACCAGATGCCG
Organism: Bacteroidia bacterium; assembly: GCA_025450095.1. Next base: position 10,595 of record JANWID010000197.1, read on the forward strand.
ATGTTTCTTAACATTGATTCAGATTGCAAATTTTTCGTCAACCTCCTCGAAGCAACCCATTGCCACTTTGCCCAGAACAGTGCAACCTGCCTGGCTAATCTGCAAACCTGTTTCGGTTCTCCGAACAATGTGGTCTCCACAAATGAGAATGCCGGTTACCTGTTGGTATCGTTCCTTCGCTTTTACTTAAAGTACAATGCACCAGCCCTGGAAAAATTCCACTGGAAGCTTGGAAGCAAGGCACAGGATTGGTCCTATATTATGGTATGTAATGCATTGGGTTCTCCCAGGCTGCAACAGGATCAGGAACTGATGGATGATGAAAACCCGGTTGCTATTTCAGTATATCCCAACCCGGTAAAACAAGGAAATACCCTGAACCTGGTGGTTCGGACTGAAGAATCCGCTTCCGGAAAAGCAGTTATTACCAACCTCATGGGTCAGATCGTTGCCACACAGAACCTGGTATTCGATGATGTGATCAGTGAAACTGAAATTGCGGTTGGAAATATTTCTAAAGGAAATTATATGGTAACCGTTTATACCCAAGAAGGTAAATCCACGAAACCCCTCATCATTCAATAATAACAGAAAAACTTAGTTTTTCTTAAA
>JANWID010000198.1 GCA_025450095.1 Bacteroidia bacterium
AAATGATTGTGAAGGAAGAACTGAAAAAACTAGGGTTAAATTATGTTCATGTCGATTTAGGAGAGGTGGAGATCATGGAAGATATAACTTCAGAACAAAGAGAACAGTTAAAGGCAGCTATTCTTAAATCAGGATTGGAATTGATGGATGATAAAAAATCAATGTTGATTGAAAAAATTAAGAATATAATAATTGAAATGATCCATTACTCAGATGAAATTCCCAAAACTAATTTCTCCGATTACCTGGTATCTAAGATTGATCACGATTATACCTACATGGCCAATCTGTTTTCTGAAACTGAAGGTGTGACCATTGAACATTTCATCATTCTACATAAGATTGAACGTGTGAAGGAATTGATTATTTATGATGAATTGAACCTGACTGAAATTGCATGGAAACTTCATTATAGCAGCGTAGCTCATCTATCCAATCAATTTAAAAAAATAACGGGGTTAACTCCATCATTTTTTAAGTCTCTCAAGAGAAAAAAAAGAATCACACTGGAGAAAGTGTGAATGATGTAACTAATTATTAATATTCTGTAACACTCATTTAACAGAGTGTATGCACTTTTGTACAATCCTGGGCGTAAAGTCAACTATCTGTTTTCCAACTTCACCGGATAATTGCTTTGACAATTTAAATTCCAGGACCCATTTATGATTTCAGTTAAAAAAGAAGGAATCCTGCTTAGCAAAACGCTTTTGGGGTTTGAAAACGAGGGTGTTTTAAATCCTGCTGTAATACAGGATTCCACCGGCATTCACATGTTTTACAGGGCGGTTAGTAAAGGAAATTACTCGAGCATTGGTTACGCCAGGCTTGATAGTCCATTGCAAATTTCAGAAAGATCGCAAACACCTGTTATGTTTCCACAACATGAATACGAATCGCGGGGAGTAGAAGATCCGCGTATTGTAAACATCGAAGGGATATTTTACATGACGTACACAGCTTATGATGGTGTTAATGCCATGGGAGCTCTGGCTACATCTGACAATCTTGTGAATTTTGAAAAAAAAGGGATGATCGTCCCACAACTCACTTATGCCGAATTCAGTCATCTTGCCGGAGCAAAAGGTGCTATAAATGAAAAATATCTTCGCTATAATGAACATGAACAAATTACAAAAAAACAAGGTAAGAAAATATTGATCTGGGATAAAAACCTTATTTTCTTTCCCAGAAAAATAAACAATAAGTTTTGTTTCCTGCATCGCATCCGGCCTGATATTCAAATTGCATTTGTTTCAGAATTGAATGAACTGACACCGGAATTCTGGCAAAGTTACTTTCTAGACCTACAACAACATATTGTGCTGGCACCTAAATATCCTCACGAAATCAGTTATGTCGGAGGAGGTTGCCCACCGATTGAAACACCTGAAGGTTGGCTGCTGATTTATCACAGTGTGCATGATACGGTGAAAGGTTATGTTTATTCCGCCTGTGCAGCCCTGCTTGATTTGAATAATCCTCAAAAGGTATTATCACGTTTACCCTATCCGTTATTCAAGCCCGAACACGAGTGGGAATTATCGGGCGAAGTCAACAATGTATGTTTTCCTACAGGAGCAGTGCTGGAAGACGATATACTATACATCTACTATGGTGCCGCTGATGAACAAATTGCCTGTGCCAGTGTCAGCTTAAAGGATCTGTTACAAGAACTAAAAATAAATAGCAAAATTGATGAAAATTAATAATCCATATATAAATCTAAATTCCGAATTCTTTAGTCCGGAATACATTTCAAGTATAAGACTGAATGGGGAACCTAAAATAAAAACAGTCAAAAATCCGGTTATTTTATTTATTACTTCCATTCTTCCAAGAGAATGTGGTATCGCTACCTATTCAAATGATCTGATTAAAGCGCTTAACAAAACCTTCGGTCAATCATTCGAAATACAAATATGCGCATTAGAAAATGATAACGAACATCATCAGTATGCAGATAGCGTAAAATACATCCTGAACACCGATAATCCTGAAGGTTTTAATAAGCTGGCAAATAAAATAAATGAAGATGCCACAATTTCAATGGTAGTTGTACAACATGAATTTGGTTTTTTTGCAAATTATGAAGCTAAATTTTTCAAGCTTTTAAAATCCATATCACTTCCAAAAGTTATTGTTTTTCACACGGTTCTACCAAATCCTAACGACACTCTGAAATTAAAAGTAAAAATATTAGCTGATCTTGTCGACTCTATTATTGTAATGACAAATTCTTCAGTGAAAATTCTGGTCAATGATTATGAAATCCCTGCATCAAAAATTAAGATGATACCTCATGGTACCCACCTGGTCCCACACACCGATACAGTTACCCTGAAATCGAAATACAATTTTTCCAACAGGAAAGTGCTCTCCACTTTTGGACTGTTAAGTACTGGCAAAAGTATTGAGACTACACTTGAAGCACTTCCTGAAATAATAAAGTTCTTTCCGGAAATAATATTCCTGGTTATTGGAAAAACTCATCCGTCAGTAGTTAAACAAGATGGCCAATCGTATCGAAATTTCCTCGAAGCAAAAGTTAAACAATTGAATCTTCAGGATCACGTCAGATTCCTCAATTATTTTATGCCACTTCCTGAATTACTCGAATATCTCCAGTTAACTGATATTTACCTATTCACTTCTAAAGATCCAAACCAGGCCGTTAGTGGAACCTTTTCCTATGCAATTAGCTGTGGCTGCCCGGTAATATCCACTCCTATTCCACATGCAATGGAGGTTCTTAAAGGAGATTCAGGAATTATTTTTGATTTTGGTAACTCAACCCAGCTATCATCTGCAGTGATAAAATTACTGGAGGATGAAATCCTCAGGTCACGCATCAGTTCTGATGGATTACACCGGATGGCTTCAACTGCCTGGGAAAATTCAGCAATTGCTCATACTTTATTATTTGAACAACTAATCAATACACCTTTCGAATTGAATTATAATATTCCTGAAATCAATCTTCAGCATATTAAAAAGCTGACTACGGATTTTGGAATGATTCAATTTTCAAAAATAAACCAGCCCGACAAGTCTTCGGGTTATACACTTGATGATAATGCCAGGGCACTCATAGTTATGTGTCAGCATTTTGAACTGACGCTGGATGAAAACGATCTTACGTATATCAGAATCTACCTGGATTTTATAAATTTTTGCCTGCAACCCGAAGGCTATTTCTTTAATTATGCAGATGAAAATAAACAATTTACTGAACAAAACCACGCAACTAACATAGCTGATTCCAATGGAAGAGCAATTTGGGCATTAGGTTATTTAATTGCGATGGGTGAAATACTTCCGAAGGAATTCATACTCGAAGCAAAAGAAATCCTGAAGCAAGCAACTCTAAAAATCACAAAAATACATTCAACGCGGGCTATGGCCTTTGCGATTAAGGGATTGTATTATTCAGAATCAGTACACAACAACCATGACACTGCTCCTATTATTTCGGAATTGGCAAACAGGCTTGTTCAAATGTACCGTCATGAAACGGACTATGAATGGCAATGGTTCGAAAGTTATCTCACCTATGCCAATAGTATATTGCCCGACGCCCTGCTGTGTGCATGGAAGGCAACCGGAGATCCGGTGTATAAAGAAATAGCCAAAACTTCATTTGATTTCCTGATATCCAAAATATTTACAGGTTTCGATATAAATGTTATTTCCAATCGCACATGGATGCATAAAGGGCAGGTTGTGGAATCAGGTCACATTGGCGGCCAGCAACCTATTGATGTAGCATATACCATCCTGGCACTTCAAAATTTCTATGAGGTTTTTAAAGAAACAGATTATCTGGATAAAATAAAATCATCGTTCGATTGGTTTTTAGGTCGCAATAATCTGAACCAGGTAATTTATAATCCTGTAACCGGTGGTTGTTATGATGGTATGGAGTCTGAAAATGTGAATCTCAACCAGGGAGCTGAATCAACGGTGAGTTATCATTTGGCCCGATTCACACTTGAGAAGATCCTATCGGAAACTTCAAACCATAAGCAGGCAGCTATTTCAAAAAATATCCGGCTTAATATGGTCTTTTAAATCAAAAATTGAAAATCATAAGCTATACATCTATGAAAAACCTCCGGATTTTACTAATTACTCTCTTGGGTTTAATTTCTTCACAATTATCGTTAACGGCACAACAATTATCCCTGGTACCTTCTAATTTCAATGGATATAATGTTAGCTGTTTTGGTGGCCAAAATGGAAGCATTAATTTGACTATTACTGGCGGAACAACCCCTTATTCAATTTTGTGGAGTACAACAGCAACCACCGAAGATATTTCCAATTTGAGGGGAGGTTACTACAGAGTAACTGTGGATGACGCAGATACCTTAACAGGACCGGTCTCTGCTGAAATTACGCTAACTGATCCTCAACAAATAGGCATATCTGCAACAAGTTATACTTATCCAAATCAATACAATATCAGTTTATATGGAGCATGTAATGGTAGCATTGATATTACTGTTAGTAACGGCGTGTAAGTACCCCCAAAATCCGGACAATTTAAAAGTAGAGAAAAAATCTCTAAATTTAAATTGTCATTATGAAAAAAAGCAAGTACACCGAAACTCAGATTATCGCCATGCTCAGGGAGCATGAAAGCGGTAAAAAAGTAACAGACATTTGTCGGGAAAATGGCATCAGCCAAGCCACATTCTTCAACTGGAGAAGTAAATACGGGGGATTGGAAGTAAACGAATTGAAGCGACTACGGGAGCTGGAGGAAGAAAATGCCAGACTAAAAAAGATGTATGCTGATGTCAGCATGGATCACCAGATTTTGAAGGAGGTTTTGTCAAAAAAAGGTTGGGGCCCTTCGAGCAAAAAGAATTAATCAAGAACATTGTACAGGATTACCCCTGTACTGTTCATAGGGCCTGCAAGCTGACAGGAATTGCTCGCAGTATTTATTATTATAACTCATGCAAAGATGATACTCCGGTAATCCAGGCATTGCAGCAGCATGTTGAAAAGCATCCTACACATGGTCTGCCTAAAGCATTTGCCTACTTGCGAAAAGCTGGCAATCCCTGGAATGAAAAAAGGGTGCATCGTGTTTATAAATTACTTCGATTAAACCTCCGTAGAAAAGGAAAACGTCGCTTACCTCAGAGAATAAAACAACCTATTGAAAGAGTACAACAACCAAACATGAGCTGGTCCATTGATTTCATGCAAGACCGGTTATTAAACGGCAGAAAATTCAGAACATTTAATGTTATCGATGATTTTAACAGAGAAGTATTGGCTATAGAAATAGATACTTCACTGACTTCAAGAAGAATCATTCGTGTATTGACCCAAATAATTGAAATGAGAGGGAAACCTCAAAGGATACGAATGGATAACGGTCCGGAATTTATTTCAACAGCATTCGAATTATGGTGCAAGCAGGAGAAAATAGAATTGTTGTATATCCAACCTGGAAGGCCGATGCAAAATGCGCTGATCGAAAGATTTAATGGAAGTTACAGGCGCGATATCTTAGATGCATACTTGTTTGAGGACCTCTGGCAGGTAAAAGAATTAACGGATGAGTTTATCGATGAATACAACAACCGAAGGCCACATCAATCGCTGAATAACATGACACCAAAAGAATTCCTGTTGAAATGTGGACAGCTCACCCTAACACAAACCCCTGCTGACCTGACCACAGTTCAACAGGACATTAACAATAACTGAAAATTGAAAAACTCTATTTTTAAGTTGTTCGAAAATGGGGGTACTTACAGGCGTTACTCCATATTCTTATGCATGGACAGATGGACCTACAAACCAGGATCGGTCATCATTATGTGCAAATACATATAAGATAATAGTTACGGATTTAAATAGCTGTACAAAAATGTCAGAATCAATTATTTTAACTCAACCAGACAGAAGTGATTGGCAAATGGGAGGTAATTCCGGAACTAATCCAACTACAAACTATATTGGTACAAGTGACAGTGCAGATTTAGTTTTTAAAACAAACAATACAGTATTTGCAAGGCTAAAAGCAAATGGGGATTTCGAAATTGATCGAATCATTACTAACAGAATTGTTTCTACTGATAGTATGCTTAATATAGGTGATAACACTTTACACATTTTGCACAAAGCTCAAATAATATATGGAAATCCAAGTAACACTGCAACTACCGGTAATAGTAGTATTCCAAACAAAGGGACAGGAATAGGTTATGGAACAAAACCGGAAGGAATTTATTCTATTAGTTTAGGACGAGATGTTATTACCAGAGGTGAAAATGGATTTGCTTTTGGATATAAATTAAGAACAAGTGATTTGGTAGATAATGCAATGGTAATAGGAACAGGATTTGTGACAAGTCCACAAAACTCAGATAACCTGGTTAATGATAATGAAAACTCGTTGATGATAGGCTATAACAGTAGAAAGCCCACCTTGTTTGTAGCTCCTAATACAGATGCAAATAAAGATTTTACAGGCGCTGTAGGAATTAATACAACATTTATTCCTTCAGGATATAAATTAGCTGTGAATGGCAAAATAATAGCAACGGAAGTTTTGGTTAAAGATCCCGGTACTAATTTTTCAAATTGGCCGCCTGATTATGTTTTTTATAAAGATTATCCCCTGTTGGATCTATCTGATTTAAAGCAATTTGTAGACTATAATTGTCATTTGCCTGAAATACCCTCAGCTGATCAAATTGTTAAAGAAGGTTTGCCGGTATATGAAATGCAACTCCTGTTGTTGAAAAAAGTAGAAGAATTGACCCTTTATATTCTGCAGCAACAACAGGAAATTGATTTATTAAAAGAATCATTTAATAGAATTACTTCTAAATGATCCAGAGCTATGAAAAAAATTTCGAAATTTTTTATTATATTTCTGGTTATTATTATTCCATTGAATATTCAAGCACAAACTACTTTAACACCTTTTCCTTCACCTGGAATAAATATTAATAATTTGACATATTCTTCTGGTACTTATCTTTTCTCTCATCCTTCTACAATTACTTCACCATCGAGTCCGAATACACCAATTGATTTTAGTAATCAATCCAATATTACCTATCAATCTGCAAAAGAAATTGTTTTAAAGGACGGATTTCAAGCACACGATTACTCTAGTAGTGGTCAGTTTTTAGCGAAAATTAATCCAAACCTTGATATGGTTTTAATTACCCCTGATCCAGCAACATCGATTATAAATGGGGTGTTGTACGTTCCTAAATGGGAAAAATTAGAGCTGGCATTAAAGTTACCTTTAGAGTATCAAAATGCAATTAACAGTTTTTTTTCTCATTATTGGTTACCAGGTAACCAAGTAAACCCTGCAACCGATCTGAATCCTTATGCCTTCGATTCCCTAGAAGTTCGATTTGACTTAATTAAGCCAGATGGTACAACCCAGCTTACACGATGGGCATTTTTTATGAGACCAGGGATATATCCCACTAGTGCTGTTAGTGATGATTTAGTGGAAGATCCTACCAATGACTTCTATGATTATCCCTTTCGATTCCGGTTTGCTCCTGATGAATTGAGTAATGGAAACCCATGGACATTTACTGTTACAATTCGAAATCCTCAAGGCCTCCCGGGTTTTCCTCAATATATTTACACTGGGTTTTCATTTATTTGCGATCCTCCTTTAGCCAATAATCATGGTTTTTTACAAGTTGCATCAAATAATAGAACACTTCAATTTGAGAATGGTACTCCTTTTATTGCTATAGGAACAAATTTGGCAGATGTTCGCAAATGGGAAGCAGTTTCGCCAAATCACTATCAAGAGTATCGACAAGGAGACCATATTCTTTTTCAGGAGGCAATTGAAAAGTTAGCATCCGCCGGTGGTAATTACATTCGTTCATGGTTATATAAATACAACTTTGCTCCAGAATGGGAACATCTTGGTGTATATGATGCCTATACAAATTCTGTAAATTGTTGTCCAGATGGTTCATCAAATTATTTTGGACGTTCCGGAAACAGACAATGGTCATGCTGGTTGTTTGATGAACTAGTTGAAAAATGCCGAGAAAATGGAGTTTATTTGCAACTTTGCCTTGATCCTTCAACACCTGGTACTGCATATCAAGATTTCCAATGGGGTGATCATACCTATGTAAGGAATTTTGTATATCCAACCGGAAGCGATCTTAATAATGACGGGATTCCGGATGCTCCGTATAATGCAAAGGAGTTTTATATTACCGATGGTGTAAATGACAGAGCTAATGATGGTGTAATGTATTATTGGAAAAGAAAATATAAATATATTTTTAGCAGATGGGGATACAGCACAAATATTGCATCTTTTGAAACATTTAATGAATTTGATGGAACTTTAGGCTATTCTACTGCCACAACAAATGCAATCAATGACGTTAATCACAAATTTATATCACCAGGAAACCCCAGCATAACCGTTTCCTCATGCCAAAACAATCTTTACACCTATAACGAAGATCTGTCAGTACGATCAACAATATATGAATTTCATGATTACATCCTTTATTTTGCACAAGAAGAATTGGATGACAACAAACACCTATTTAATACTAGTTATACGCATTTTGAAACTAATAACCCGTCATCATACCATAGCTTATTTAATCACCCAAGGTTAGATTTTAATGACATACATAATTACGATGATGGGAGTGATGCAATCACAAATAGGTTTAACACAATTCAAAATGTGTTATCAGTATTTCCTAATAATCCCAAACCAGTCATTATTGGAGAGTGTAGTACAGTTGGGAGAAGAACAATGTCAGATAACAATACTGATATTGATACTCATAATTACTATGAAAATAATGATGTCTCATTGCATAATGAAATTTGGAGCTCAGCCATGAGTGGTAGTATGGGTACTGGATTAAGCTGGTGGTGGGAAAACTTATTTTGGTGGGATATGGGTATGCCAGAGAAATTTACATATGGAGGCGCAACAACTTTAATTTTGGGTGATCTTGATGATCAGAATCAGTTTACCATTGGTAGTATTTCAACTACTTTTACAAATACTACAAGTTATCATCAGTATAAACCTTTATCAGATTTTTTTTCATATTTTGATTATACTCAGAATTTTCAATCCTTAATTTATACTGATCCTACCAATACTTTGGAAGTAATTTATAATGTACCGCTTTCAGGAAATGTTGGATACGGATGGGTGCATAATGTTTCTAATACCTGGCATACTAAATGGGTTATCGATCAAGCAAACAACTTCTTTGCAGCTAACGCAACCTGTTTTGATGCAAATACTGACATTTTTGAACTAGAAGGATTATTGCCAAATGAAGACTACAAGGTTTCTTTCTTACCAACGAGGATGTCCGGACAGACTATTCCACCTCTCTTTTATGGAACTGCTGTTCCTTGTGGAAATTCAGGGTGTCTTAGTGTGGATATGGATTTTACTCTAGGTTGTGATTCTACCAATTCCGATTTAGCTTTTTTAATTACTTGTATGTCATGTTTGCAACTTAGAACAACCAATATACTTAGTTCTTCAAGTGATCAAAAAATTAAATTTAGTGTTGATGTTTTTCCAAATCCATCTCGAGGAACAATTATTTTAAATAGTACAGTGTATGATAATTACCAATGCGTTATTTACGACAGTAAGGGTAAAGAGTCTGGAAAGTTCGAATTTACAGGAACCAGTTATCAGATAGAACATTGTGACCTTTCCCCAGGTATTTATTTTATTAAAATTTCCTCCCAAAATCAAATAGAATATCAAAAATTAATTATTGAATAAAATAATGCGACTATTATTTATTTTAATATTGACATTAATTGGATTTTGTGTAAATGGGCAATCAATTTATAAAAAGATGTTTGGAACTTTTAGTATATTTAACTTTGAATTGGTTGAAATTGGAAATAGCAATGAATTTTTGATATCAAATCATAATACTATCAACGTAAAACATACTTTTTTTAAAATTGATGAATTTGGAAATCCATTTGATCAAAATTTTATTTACCAACCTATTGGAGGAAGTCAAGTGGGATCCCATAAATTTTACTTTAGAAATGATTCTGTTTATGACTTTATAGGACTTCATGCAGAAACAATAAACAATTATCCGTCTGTTGCTTTCATTTCAAGACGGGATTCTTCTTTACAGTCATCAATATTCTCAAAGTATTATTCTTGTCGCCCCAGTGCCCCTGGTATTTCATCTTGTATGAATTTTGATTCCACTTATGTTATTTCCGGAGGATATGGAATTGTTCCAGGCCAGTATTATCCTCTGATGTTTAAATTAGATACGGCTTTGAACATTAGCTGGAGTCGATATTACCAGGATTATGTTGGTTATGTTCAAAAAATTATTCAGGAGTCGAATGGTAATTATTACCTGTTAATGCATTTGGCAAATGAGGGTATGGCATTAACCAAAACAGATTCACTTGGAACAATTTTGTGGTGTAAAAACTACAGTTCTGATTACCGATATGCAAATGGCATGATTTCTCTTACTTCTGATGAATTGATTATTTATGGTTACAAAAATCCTGTAAGCTCTAACCCTTATTGTCCTATTGAAGTTTTTATTAGCAAAATTGATTCTTTAGGAGATATTATTTGGTCTAAGAAGTACGGTGATAGTGTTAATACTTTTTACCGTATGGGAAATGAACCGGACATGTATCTGGATATTGTATCACAAAACCGTTTGATTTTTACTGGTTGTTATAGGACTGCTAACAGTTCATACAACGACATTGTAATGATGTTGCTGGATACTTCAGGTAACATTCAGTGGGCTAGACGATATGGAAATAATTATTTCGATGAAGCCGGATCGATTTGTCACGAGGTTTCTGACGGCGGGTTTATTATAGGTGCGTATAACAATTATCAAATCAATAATTTCCCACCTGTCCAAAATATGGCAAATGTAACTGTTATAAAAACAGATTCTATGGGAATATCCGATGGCTGCATGGAATATCCAGTTACAATATATTCAGAAGCTGATACTCCTCTGGTTACAAATTTATCCTGGAGTATTTATGTAGATAGCATTGTTACAGAAGTTCCCAGTACCATGATTGATACGACCGGAACGCCAACCCGGAATGAAAATATGTGTACGTTTGTTTCTTTACCTAAGGAAGAATCTGTAAATTCAATCGTTGAAGTTTTTCCAAATCCGTCTGATGGTGCCTTTTCAATTAAATCTGATAACGTGATTGAATCAATACAGGTGACTGATATTTCTGGAAGAATAGTATTTAAAAAAGATATCATTAACGCATTTGAGTACAGAATAAATATTCCGAATCTCCAGGCAGGAGTATATTCAACTGCTGTTGTAACGGAAAAAAGAGTAACTGTTGTTAAATGTGTGGTGAGGAATTGAGATAATAATTTTGGTAAAATTGTAAAGGTTGAGATGTCTTAGCCCCCTAAATAGCTGGACAAATTGTCAACAAACAAGTGTTACAAATGAATGATGGGACCATTAAGTTAAACCTGGAAGCTGAAGCAAAAGGAACTTATAATGCTGTATTGAGTAATTCAAAGAAAAGCTATAGCGGTAAAATTGTTTTTGAATAGTTATTATTATTTTTATTGTGAGTGATTTTCGGCCTTATTAATAATGGTCCTTTTTATATGAGTAACAATGACAGGTCTTTTTGGGAAACGAGTTTTGAGCCTGTCAAATTCCTCTAAAGAAATCTTCTTCTCAACCAGGGAGCCGAATCAACGGTGAGTTATCATTTGACCCGATTCACACTTGAGAAGATCCTGGCGGTGGCTTCAAACCATAAGCAGGCAGCTATTTCAAATAATATCCGGCTTAATATAGTAGGGATTAATATGTGAATGATGTAACTTTTCTCCATTATTGTGTAATGCTCAATGGTTACTTCTTACAGACCTTTGTAGTTAACAAATTAAAATAACAAATGAAAAAAATCAAAACAATTACACTAAGTTGTTTAATTATAATTACAAGTTTGTTTTTAGCCCCCAATAAAGTACTCTCACAAAATGTGGAGTTTGGTGTAAGATTGATGCCAGTTGTTTCTTCGTTCAAAATGAAAAGCGAATCCGGAGGAAGTATCAAAGGTGAAGCCACTCTTGGCTGTGGCGTTGGTGCATTGTTAGGATTTAAAATTTCTGACCACTTTGGTTTCCAGATTGAAGCTATTTATAATTCGTTAAACCAAAAGTATAAATCACAGGATGAAGAGCGGAAAATTAATCTCCGGTATTTTAACATTCCAATGTTATTTTCATTACATACCGGCAAATCAAAATCTGTCAACTTCAATGTGGTTGCAGGGCCTCAATTGGGAATAAGTGCAGGAAGCAGCATAACCACTTCTGATTATAACAATCCTGATGTCGACGAACCCGTGCTTGCTGTTAAAAACGGTGACCTGGGTTTGGCATATGGTGGTGGAGTCGATTTTGCGCTTGATTCCGACAAGAAATTGCGACTGGGTATTGGATACAGGGGTGTAATGGGTCTCATAGATATCAGCGACAATAGTAATACTACCATAACCGATTCTTATTATGTTCTGGAAAAAACAACAATAAAAACAAATTCGGTTTATGTTGGGTTGTCCATTTTATTCTGGTAAGTAATAGTTTTTGTAACAGTAAATCTTCACCCAATAGATACTCCATATTAATTTCAAACAAAAATAAATAACTAGTAAAATCTATGAAACAATTAAACAATATCCGTTTTACTTTAATAGCCTTCACTTTTTCAGCTTTTTTGATGGGTTGCCAATCTAATGAAGAAAAAAAAGCTGCCGCAGAAGAGAATGTAAGTGAAGCGAAGGAGGAACTCCGGGAAGTTAAGACTGAAGCAAACCAGGATGCTGCTAAACAAGCCAATGCTGAAGATTGGAAGGCATTTAAAACTGATGCAGAATTAAAAATAAAAGAAAATGATTCACGCATCGCCGAGCATAGGGAAAAAATGAAAAAATCCGGAAAAACGATGGATGCCATGCATGAAAAAAAGATAGCAAACCTGGAGGAAAAAAACAGGGAATTACAGCGAAAGCTTGACAATTATGATACTTCACAAAGTAATTGGGAATCATTTAAAACTGAATTTAACCATGATATGGATGAATTAGGTAAAGCTTTCAAAGACCTGACAGTTGATAATAAATAGTTTGATTAACGCAAACATTTGCGATGATCAAAACCAATAATCTAATCTTTAAAAAGATGACGAACATGATAAGTCCTGAAATAGAAAAATCAAAATCATTTATTTCAGTAGAAATAATAGAATATATTCCCAATTCCGTAGTAATAAAAACTATACTAAAAAAATCCACGGGAACAATCAGTGTCATGTCTTTTGATAGCGGTGAAGGTCTTACAGTAAAAACAAACCCATTTGACGTTTTTGTACAGATAATAGATGGGCAGGCTGAAATTGTAATTATTGATGTATCCAACACTTTGTTAACCGGTCAATCCATTGTTATACCTGCCAATGCCTCAAATTTAGTAAGACCTCACGGGCGTTTCAAAATGATACAGACTGTTATCAAAAGCGGATACGAATAATAACAGGGCTGTCATTTACGATATACAATTAATCCTTTCCAATAAATCAAGCAATGCTAAAACCACTTCCTCCGACTGACGCCGAAAAAATATGGCTGGATCAAAAATCAAAATTAAAAAAAATGTTTACTTATCTTACCGAGGATGACTTTAAAGCTGCAGGAGGTAAGGAAATTATTATGAATAACCTCCAAATTTCACTCGGTAAAACAAAGTCCGAGCTTGAAGCCCTGATTGCAACGCTCTAACCTTTCGTTATTCAGTTATCATTACTAAAATATCAAAAACCTATGAATAATCTTCTCTATATAGTAGCTGTTGTGTTGGTTGTACTCTGGGCAATTGGATATTTTGCTTATAGTGCAGGTGGCATCATTCACATTCTTCTTGTTATTGCCGTTATAGCAGTATTGCTGAAAATTATCAGAGGTGATAAAATTATTTAACAGTTGAATCTAAATCATAGTAAATAAATTCAAAAATGAAATCAAACAAAGTATTATTAGGTGTACTGGCAGGCGTTGCCGCAGGAGCATTATTGGGAGTCTTAATGTCATCCGACAAAGGTTCAAAAATTCGTAAACAACTTAACGATCTGGGTGAAGGATATGCTGGTGATTTAAAAAGGAAGTTCAATGAACTTACTGATTCTGTAACCAACAAATTCGAAAATGAACAAAAGTCAGTAGAAAGAATTGCAACAAGAGTGAAATCTGTTACTGAAGAATCTAAGAAAGATGTCATGAACGGAACTGTATGAATTCAACAGAAAATCGGGAACCCGTTGTTAATTCATTAAATTATAAATTCGATCAAATAAAAAGTTGGATTTGTGATTTAGTAGGTCATCGCTGGCGATATAAGGATTACAGCAATTATATGAAAGCAAATGGTGATCCGTACGATTTTCAGGCATCAAGGAATTGCATCCGATGCGGCCAGTATGCATATTTTCATGAATCCTGGAAAATCGGAGATAAGTCAATTCATGATAATGAAAGCGACTTTCGGTCATCGCCTGAAATAATAATTAATAAGATAATTTATTCGTGATTATGTTGTAGCCGGCTCTCTCATGAAAAATGGGAGAGCTGTTTTTTTATATAAATTAATTCCCTTAATTTAGGCAGTCGTATATTAATAATATGACCGCGAAAACTAAAATTATATCAACGCTTTTTTACCTGTTGATTATCATTTCATGCAAACCTGGAGACAATCAAGAAATTGAATCGGGAATCCCAATACAGTCCAGGGAAGTACAATATCAGTATTTCCAGCAAATCATCGATTCAGCCCAGGTAACCGGTTCCATCCTGATATTTGACACCAAAAAGAATATTTATTATTCAAATAATTTTGATCGTTGCCGGAAAGGTTTTTTACCGGCTTCCACATTTAAAATTCCCAATTCCATTATTGCTCTCGAAACCGGTGTTGTTGAAAGTGATTCCTCCATTTTGAAATGGGATGGCAAAAAACGTAGGTTGCCTGTATGGGAAAAAGATCTCTCTTTACGGGATGCTTTCCATGTTTCCTGCGTACCCTGCTACCAGGAAATTGCCCGCAAAATAGGACCTCAACGAATGCGGACATACCTCGACAAATTTGAATACGGAAAAATAATTTTTGACTCCACAACTATAGATATGTTCTGGCTGGAAGGTCCGTCTGAAATAAATCAATTCCAGCAAATCGAATTCCTTCAAAAGCTTTATAAATCTACTTTACCTGTCTCCGAAAAAACCATTGCTACTATGAAACGGTTGATGGTGATTGAAGAAAATGAGAATTATAAATTAAGCGGAAAAACCGGATGGGCCATTCGCAATGAAAATAATTACGGTTGGTTCGTCGGTTATATTGAAAAAGGGAAAGATGTTTATTACATAGCCACAAACATCGAACCTAAAGAATCGTTCAATATGGATCTGTTTCCGAAAATCAGGAATGAAGTTTCGATGGCTGCATTCAATAATTTAATGCAATCCGGGAAATAATTTATTTCCTGGAACGGATAAAATTCATGAGGTGATCGTTAAATGCTTCCTCTTGTTCCAGGTTCGACAAATGTCCTGCTTCATTCAATATCTGCAGACTTGCACCCGGAATACTGCTTTGTAAAACTTTGGATTGCTCTACAGGTGTAATCACATCCTCAACTCCGCAAAGTACCAGCGTTGGCAGATCAATTCCATTAAGCTTAGAACACACTTCATCGCGTTCGGCGAGGGCAATTAAGGTTGAAGTAATTGCTGACGGAGCAGTGGAATTAATTATATCACGAATTGGCTGAACAATCTCCGGTTTGTTATCCAAAGTGCCTTTCCAAAACGCCTTTTGGAGAAAACCGTCAGCAAATCCACTTACACCATTGTTATTAATTGTTTCAATTGTTTTCATCCGTCCCTCTTTAGCCTGTGGTGAGTCGGCAATGCATTGTGTATCGCAAAGCACTATGGAATCAAATCTCTCCGGAAATCGTGTAACGGCATTCAAAAGAATATATCCGCCCATGGATAGTCCGCAGCCAATTGCCTTTTGAATATTCATGACATCCATAAATTCTATGAGGTCATCGGCAAATAACCTGATTGAGAATTTTTGAATACCCGGTTCTGATCTCCCAAATCCCCGGAGATCATAACTGATCGCTCTACGCTCTTCCCCGACAACTCCCAGCTGGGGTGACCACATGGATTTATCAAACGGAAATCCATGTATGAAAATTACCGGAATTTCTCCTTCACCAATATCATTATAACTTATGCTTATTTCAGAGAGTTTTGCTGTCAGGTCAGTACCTGCAATGTATTCAGTTTTCATGGGAATTAATTTAATTCAAAAATACGAAATATCTAATCATAATAAGGAATTAATCATAATCAAAAAATCATAAGTAATCCATCATAAGTAATCATAAAGAATCATAAAAAATCATTCCATCAAAATTTAACCTGCATCCGTAATGTGAAAACATTATCGGAACGGTCTTTTGTGTATCCCGATAAATTACTGCTGGTTTCATTGGTCACCATGTCATAATATGCAGTGATCTTGATATTGGAATCAAAGTGATACAACAATCCGAATCCCCAGGTATCGTAACGTAAATCCGTTTCATTTGTCGCTTTTGCAGCACCGGTCACTGATTTCCCTATTTCATCTCCTTTAACATCCGTATTTGGATCGTACCAATCGTATTTTATTACTGCCTGGAAAGGTGATTTTAAGATACTCTGTACAAAGTAAAAATATGCCCCGTCAAAATTCCGTGCATAAACATCTTTGGTAATCGGGAACCTGTCGTTAGGGCTTTTAGCACTAGCATTATTCCCGGGCTGATCACCGGTGATGTATTCCGCACGAAGTATTGTTGTGCCGGGTTTCCAGTCGATGGAAAACTGCGCATCAGCTCCTGTATATACCCTGTTTGTTTTGCCCCTGTCATCCATTGGAACAATACCATTGTCGCTTGCCAGTGAAGCCGGCATAAATCCTTTGGTTCCATTTACATCAGAACCCATTTCATAAACCGATACCGAATCAATACGGAAACCACCATCATAATAAGAAACACCGACTCCGTATTTTATTTTACCGGAATTC
>JANWID010000199.1 GCA_025450095.1 Bacteroidia bacterium
CGCCCGGCCTGAGCCTTGACCTGACCGGAGCAGGTGCCTATCTTTGTCCGACAGTTGACATGCAGAATGGAAATCACTTCTAATGAAAATCAAAGAATCTCTCCAATTAATTGGGGGTTGCTACAATTACAATAACCTTGTATTGGAGCAATAGTTCCTCCATTTGGTATGAACATATCATCAAATTTGTCTTCTTCAAATTTATTACACAATAATCTTAACCCTTCATTTATTGGTGAATTACTGTTTATACCTTGTGGAGTAATCCCGGCATATCTAAATCCATAAAAGTAATTTCGATAAAATTGATTTGGTAATACACCATTATTATTGGCAATAATTCCGTATTCAGCATTTTCAGTAATGAGTGAATTCGCTCTTATATCATTATCCTCAACTGTGTACATAGGACATGCTTCTATCTCAAATCCCCTGGGGTGCCCATTATAAATATTTCCACTTCCCGTTGGAAAATACCATCTATCTGCAACAATGGTTGTACAACGTATAATTGTTCCGAAATTTACATTAGATAACCTCACTGAAATATCACAATCACTAAACTGATTATTATCTAAGACCACAGAATTTGAACTGATTGTATTATCTATTTTGATCCCATACCACAGATTACTAAATGTATTATTGATAAAATTTGTTCTACTATCAATAGCACGAATTCCTTTCCCACGCTCCCATTCATCATAATATTCTCCTATTGATAATAAATTCTGAAATGTGTTACTAGTTTGTGGATATAAATCGACGTCAAAAATCGTTATAAAATTATCAGGATTTGAACTGTTGGTCAATAAATCATCATTCGTTTCAAAAGTGCAATTGCTAAATCCACTAATGCTAAATCGATGCCTATTGGGAAAGCCAGGTACAAAATTCTGGTAACTCATTAATTGGATAGCTCTCTTATTATTAAAAAAGCTGCTATTTGAAGCTTGAATTATTCCACCAGTATAATCCCAATCAACAATGCCATTACCTAAATCCTTATAAGCATAGACACCATAGTACATATCACAAATTTCAGATCCATTGATAATTTTGGCTTTACCTTGAATTGTTGTTGAATATGGTAATTGACTTTCTGTTTTATCGCCCCAAACTTCAATTCCATGCCATAGTTCACAATCACCTTTTATTATTCCATCATCTACGACTAATATTCCTTCCCGTTCAACAATGATCTTACTATCTTCAGGCATCATGATTTTGCATGTATTTGTAAGTGATCCGCCTGTAGTAATCCTGATATCTCCATAACATTTAATATCAAAATCCCATATTTCTGGTTGATCAACAATAATTTCATGATGTCCAGTAAAATCTTCACAAACTACCCAATTTCTTTGCAATCCTAAACTTAAACATCGGTGAATAAACCCAAGTTGTAGGGGTGAGATATGGTTATTCGGACCACCAGGTCCTCCCATTAAATTATTAGATACAAATGGAAATGATACGCTGTTCCAAGGACATATAGCTTGCGCACCGCCTGGAACATCGTATCCATGAATGTCCCATAGATAATCTGGATCAGCTTCATTGCAAACAGCATTCATTCCACCTGACCCTGATTGATATGTGTGATTCAATTCTAATGCATGTCCGATTTCATGTGCTAAGTGTCCAGCACGGAACCAATCTCCTATATCTTCTGAAGCGCATGGAGTTGATCCATTTGAATTATATGCACGGAAGGTCATTATAGCTGTATTAGTGGGATTTGAAACTCCAAATGTATATCCACCTGCTCCATAATTGCCGTTAGTAAACATAATGTTAAGAGCATTTGCCCGTGTAGGATCAGCGCTTATTACTGCATTATAACATGCCTGAATGTCATTTGAAACATTTAATGCATCATCTTGATAAAAATAATAATTTATATCAAATTGAATTCTACTATCGGTAATTGTACCTGGTTGAGTGACTAAACCCGGTAATAATACTGGTTGGCCTGCTATTGCTGGCGGCTCTAAATAAGTATGAGCTGCCAAATTTGAGTAGTAAGTATTATTTATTTGATCTCGGTAATTATCAAGCCTGTCCAAATCATTACCTGCATTTTGAAAATTACAATCGCCATTGTCGTCTTGGAAGATATTAAAATTTACACGAATTGTTTTTACAGGGTCCGATGATTCAGGAATATAATGAAAAGCACGTCCATATTTTTGAATGTAGGCAGTAGAATTTGGAGTGCAATCGGAAGCCAATGCTGGTAATGTTGTTATAGAACAATAGTCATTTATATCTTCTTCATAAGGAGCCCCCACTGAATATGCTATTAAAAAAGTCCCAAATGCATTAATTGATGTTGGAGTTACTTTATAAGCACCATTATCTGTCGCGAGTCCTAAATTGATCCATAATGAATCATTCCAATAACCTATATTGGCTGGTTTTATTGGCCTTCCATCGCAATAAGATTGATCATATTTATATGAGATGTAAACCGAGCTAGAACCATTTGTCCTAGCAATATTCCAATAATTACAAGTACTTAAAAATCTTATTGTAGAATCCACAACATATCCTAGTTGTTGCGTTTCATCAAAATATTCTGCAATAAAAGCATCATTAATATTTCCAGGAGCATTTATATTAACCGGTCTGATAGATTCTCCTTTTCCAACTGGAAATTCAAATGCTGTATTCCCAATCTTTTTCACAGGCCCATTTACAAAACTGGAATCCGAAGCATTTACCACTGAGGAACCAGCTTTCATCGTCAATACGTTTGTGGTGTCGGTGACCAAGTTTCTGTTTTCAAGATTCAGTATATTAATTACCTCAATAGGATTGTTTGCAATAACATCTTCCAAAGTTTTATCAACCACAAGATTCACAAACGCGTAGGTTGCAGAACCGTTTAAGTCCTGGGGATTGCTACCCTTTAAAACAACACAATTTTTAAAAAATACCAGGATGCTGTTAATCGAAATATCTCCATAAAACTCTGTTGAATCATTGTAATCAACCTGGATGGTTTTGCCACTGGCAATAAAGGTTACGTTTTCATGAAAATCATTGCCATAGGTATTAGATAATCGCAGGATGTCGGTGGTAGTACCTGAACCGTTGTTTTTGATTTCGGTTTCACCATAAAATGAATTTGAGCCTGTCCAGTAGTTGGATCCGGTGCCAGATTTTTCGATGGTAGTTTCGCCATTAAAAGTACTATTCGAACACAAAATACCCGGTGCTGTCAGTGCGGTTGTGGCATTAAATGTACAATAGCTCAAAAACAAATTTGCCGAACCAGTTAAGGTAAGGCCCTGAGTAGTTGAGCCAATCTGGGTCCATTTGTTCAGGTATAAATCGTTCACTGCGAACCCAGAATCACCAACAGCTATTGTCTTGCCAGATGCCAGGAAAGAAACTCCGTTATTATTCCCGAAAAGGATATTATTCGTTCCTTCATTGTTTACATAAACATTGCCGTTAAAATAAGATGAATCAGCATCACTCATAAATAAAGCACCGCCATTCATCAGATATAATTTCAAATTGCCATTGAATTCATCACCATAGGTTTTTGCCAGGTACAAATGCCGGGGAGAATTCTGTACTATTGTAACGTTTCCATTAAAAACGCATCCTCCGTTTCCATTGCTGTTACTCGATCCGTTGACTTCAAAATAACTAGTGTTATTGTATATCCCACCATTAAATTCTATAACTCCGGAAATAACATCCATCCTTGAATTTATAGTAGTACCATTACATTTTGTCGAAAGTCCGCGAACTATAAGCAAACCATTATTAAGAGTTCCACTGTTAAGCTCAACATAACCGGTTACAGTGAAATCATATGCTTTGAGGTCGAATGCTCCGGAAGTAATTTTCAGATAATATACATCACGGTTTCCTGCCAGTACCGGATAGTACGAAGTTCCAGTTTCAATAATGCAGGTATCGCTGCTTCCCGGGTATCCGGTATTTGGAAGCCAGTTGTTGCTATTGGTGAACACGGAATCCACTCCGCCTTTCCAGGTATAGGTTGCAGCCTGAATTTCACTTAGCTGAACAATAAAAGCACTTATTAAGATAAAGAAAATATATGAATAGTTTTTCATGGATTCAGATTTTAGGAAGAAATAGAAATGTTTAGGTTTTATTGGAATATGAATTCCAAATACTCACTCCAGGTATTAGAGTTGTTTTTTAAACGAGCTCGTCCCTGCCAACCTAACCGAACAGGCAGAGTTCCGGTACCTAAATAAACATCAGTGCCGTTTCGTTCCCAACTGATACCCGCCGGCAATCCCGTAGTTTGATCAAAAGCGTATTCCCGTGAAAATAATACAGAATCTTCGATCTGATCCTTCAGATGAATTTCAATGGCACTCCAACTTGTAGAATCCGGTAAGCTCACATAAAAAATCCCGGTGACAAAACCCGATGTTGATGTTGGAGTAAAAGTTACACTTCCATCGGTAGGTTGTGCAATGGTGGATATGCTAACTGTAACCAAAAGACTTATATAAATGATCCGCCATTTTGATTTCCTAAAGTTTCCTGGTTTCGGCTCAATAAAAATTTCGAAATTCTGCTTTTGATCCAAAAGCCATCTCTTCTTGTTAAAAATAGTTTTCATGATGTAAGGTATAAAGGGTAAATATTAAAATCCTTTAGAAGATGCTAATTACATCTCAACCTTCTCACATGGTGGAATTTTTCCTTTACTCAAATATGCTACTCTGAAAAATCCTTCCGGTTGCTCAAATAATAAATCAAAAGCAACTTTTGCAATGATAACCTAGTAAGGGTGTGGTTAAATACTTATGTAGAAGTAAGTATAGTTTTTGGATATAAGGGGAATAAATTTAATAATGCCACAGATTCATCTGAAAGTGCAATAAAAGTTTTATTTAAATATTAATTTAGTCAAACCGATTTTTACCGGACACTAGTGATTCGGAATTAAAGATTAAAAAAATCTTTTCCAATAATACTTCCACCTTTTCACATTAACCATTGCAATTAATATCAATTGAAAGGGCAGCATAAGTTTATAGCCAATTATCATTAGAGTATTTGCATTTACATTTTTAGGAACATAACCAAATTGTTCCATTATATCGCGATTCAAATCCTGGCAAATCCCGATTTCAGCATCATTCAAGGCACCGGTCTCCCATTGATGTGTACGGGAAACATCAATGCCGGTGTTGGAAGGAACATCGCCGGTATTGGAAGAACCGGTAATTGGAATTTGAAGCATTTTATTATCGAAAGAAATTCCGATTTTATTGCAAAGTTGTTGAATGGTTGACTCCGGATTTTCAACCAGGTCTTCATAACGAATCAGCATTACCCATTTATTATCACTTAATTTTAACGATTCCTGCATCACCGATTTCCATAGGCGACTAATAGTAACCGGGTGGTAATTAATGCGGGTACGAATAGCTTCCCGCAAAGGGATTTTTCCTCCCGAAAGCGTTCTTCTCATCCATTTATTCTTCTGCGAAAGCAAAACAGCCCTTGGATCACGAACCATGATAATAATAAAGGCTTTCGAAAAAGCCTTCAGTAATATGTTCGAACTGAAAATATTTTGTGGCGTCTGCTCGCACGGAATAGATTTTCCCTGTTCCCTGGTTTTCTCCGTAAGGAATTTTTCATATACCGACAATCCGTTAAGATCCTCCGAAAGTTGAAGGGCTTTTTCCGCTTCACTCCGGAATTGTTCCGGTTCGCGTTTTGCAAAATACCCGTTGCGCTGAATACTACAGAGCGTTGCATACAATTTAGTTGCCTTTTCCAGCGTTATTTCCTGTCGCGGATCCGGTAAAAGTTCATCAAAATAATGCAGCTCCTGGAAAGAGAAAATTTCCGGATGATTGCCGAGGATCCTCGACATCATCGTAGTGCCTGAACGGCTGTTACCACAAACAAAAAGTTTCATGCAACTAATTTAATCCCGGAACGGTCATACTATTGATGTGTCGTCACTGTGTAAATATCATCAAAATGACTGAATGACTACAAATCAATTTTGCCGGAATCCAATTTGCAATGCTTATTTTTGAATGATGCCACTTCGTACCCACAAAAATTTCAACTTCATCGTTTTTTGGCTTTTCTCCTATGCAGTAATAATATTAATTGCGGGCTGCGAAGGACAGGGACGTCAGTCATCGGAAAACCTATTGGAAACAGCTTCCAAAGCTTCCGAATCAACAGTCACATTTGATATTCCCAATCCGTTTACCGGATACAATGCGCAGATGCTAAGAGGGCCATCATGGCGTGACCCGGGATTTTCGACCCGGGTAAAAGATCTGCATCCGGGCGTTATCCGGTACCCGGGGGGAACGGTGGCCAGTTACTGGGATTGGAAAACAGGATGGTTGAAAAAAGATGTTCCGCTAAAACCGGCCTGGAAAAATATTCCGGAAAATCCTGTTAAGCTGGAAGATCTGAAATTTGGCTGCGAACAGACCGGTGCGGAACCGCTTTTCGTGCTCAATATGATGACCAGCAATCTCACGTACCAACTCGAAATGTTAAAGCACGCCGAAAGCATCGGTTTGCCGGTAAAGTTTGTGGAGCTTGATAACGAGTTGTATCTCGGTGAAGAGTTTTATTCAAATAAGTTTCCGAATGGTTCGGATTACGGCAAAGTTGCAAATGAGTGGATCGAATCCATCCACAGGCAGTTTCCGGGAGTAAAAATAGCTGTTGTTGGGAATGCGATGCGGGAAGGACAAACCAAAAAGGAAAACGCATTTGTACAACGACGCCAAAACTGGAATCGTGATGTACTTTCGGCTATCCATAATGCCGAAGCGATGACGTTTCACCTTTACGGAGGAAGCGGATTGAAGTATCTTGGTAAGCTAATCCCATCAGATGAAGAGGATGGCGAAGCAAAAGCTTTGCAGGCAGCCTTTGAAAAACCTGAAGCTGTATCCTATGTTCTGAGTATGCCTTTTCACGCCTGGGATTATTCAAATACTTATGATTATAAGTTGTTGCCTTCCGGGATGAAAGCCTGGATCACAGAATACAATCTTTTTGAAACGGAAGGTGTGGTGTCTGGCACGTGGACACACGGCTTGTATGCGCTGCTGGAAACTTTATTGTTGATGGAAAATCCCAAAACGGAGATGGCATGTTATCACAACCTGACCACATCTGCACAATTCGCTGCTATTTTTAATGATGAAGATGGGTTTTTTAAAGCGGTGAAAAAAAAGCCCACTGCTAAATTTGGTTTTACAGCGGCCGGATATTGTCTGTCGTTATGCGGTCAGGCATTTGCGAATGGTGGTAAAGCGGTGAAGTTAACTTTCAGTGATAATAGCATGCTTAACGCTCCGCGTGGGAAGCAATATCCTGCGCTTAATGGCTGGAAAATCACAGGAAAAGGAGGGGCGCGGATTGTTGCGACAAATGTTTCCGCGAAAGCGATGACAGTCGATTTTTCAACTGTGGTTACTAACGGCAGTAATTATACGATTCTCTCAGCCGGTGCGCGGCAGCAGGTAGCAACAGAAAGCGATATAACCCGGAAAAGCGGTATTGGAAACAGGATCACGCTTCCTCCTTATTCCGCTTTACTGGTTTCAGGTAAATGATAGGTACGGATTACAGATTCAGGTCGCGACGGAATCGGATGTACTGATTACAGATTCAGGTCGCGGCGGAAAGGATGTACTGATTACAGATTCAGGTCGCGACGGAATCGGATGTACTGATTACAGATTCAGGTCGCGGCGGAAAGGATGTACGGAAGGTACGGTTTACAGATTCAGGTCGCTGCGGAACGGATGTACGGAAGGTACGGATTACAGATTCTTTATTGACCCGGAACGGATGTACAGATTACAGAATACATTTCAACTTGCTAGTTAATGATTCTATAGGCTTAAGGAGGATATCGTTCAATGCCGGTTTTGTTTTAGCTGGAACATTTACTAAAGTCCGAACGGCATATGCTTTCATTCTTTCATCCGGAGCCCATCCCGCGAAAGCGGTAATTTGCTTAAGCACATCTTCCGGTGATTTACAAAGTGATTCATAACTGACAGGTAAAATTTTATCGGGAAAACGTTGCTGCATTTTAATACCATATTCCATTGTAACAATCCATTCCACTGCTGCCATATCATCACCTGATTTGAAACTTTTAATTTTCTCACCGGATTCCGCCAGCAGGTTTGATTGTGGTATTACCTGTTCGGTTAACAAATTCCATTTTCGTTTCTGCACACCCCACCAGTCTTCATTATTATTTTCATGTTTCTGCGACCAGGTGGAGGTGCTTGAAATGGTATCATCGGCATCGCGATGGAGGAAAATGTATTTTGGATTTTTGAAAATCGTATTCAACAATTCCATTCGGAAAATCATCTCAGGATATTTATCCAGGATGTAAGAGGATCCGGTGTTGTTTAAATAAGATGAATACATGGCCTTAATTTTTTTTGCCATGTTATCAGAAAAATGTGATTGGTTCATAATGTAATCCGCCGGACCATTTGAATAACTTCCAACCAGGTCATCGCGATCATTTGCTGTAAACCATAACGCTTTCGGTTCATTCAGGAATCCTACCTGGGGATGAAGAGATAATATTTTTCCGAGGATCGTAGAACCGCTTCGACCGGTACCAATAATGAATACCGGTGATTCCGATTGAATAGAAATATTTCCTGTGGAAGCATTACGAAGTACCGAAAAAGTAACAGGATTGAACCATCGGCCTTTTGTAGTGGCAGGACGTCCTTCATAAAAAAAATAAGAAAGTAGCCTGGGATAAATTTTAGCAGGCCGGGACAATATATAATCCTTGTCCAGCTGTGCGATC